>JBJXGR010000545.1:0-30341 GCA_046160045.1 Bryobacteraceae bacterium | reverse complement strand
GCGCTACCAGCCGGTCACGATCGGTTTGGGTCATCAGTAGTTGTCCTTCCTGCATCCCCAAAGCTTGGGGCTGTCAAGACGACATTTCTACTTTGCTCAAGACGACATTCTCACTTTGCTGCCACAGCTTTTGATTTTCCTTTTGATTTTCCTGACCGCAGCTGGGGTGCTGTGGGCTGAACCGAAGTTCGACCTGCTTCTCAGGAACGGCCATGTGATCGATCCCAAGAACGGCCTCAGCGCGGTCCGCGACGTGGGTATCGCCAACCGCAGGATCACCGCGATCGCGGCCTCTCTTCCCGCGGCTGATGCGAAGAAGGTGGTCGATGCCTCCGGACTGTTTGTCACTCCGGGCCTGATCGACATCCATACGCACATTTACGTGGCGACCGGCCGCAGGGCCGACGATCACCAGCCGCATGGAGTCTATCCCGACAGCCACTCGTTCCGTAGCGGGATCACAACGATGGTCGACGCCGGGACCTCCGGTTATCTGACTTTCCCGGACTTCAAGGAGCGGATCATTGACCGGTCCCGGACGCGGGTATTGGCCTGGCTGCACATCACAGCTCAGGGCCGCGTGGACAAATTCGAGCAGGACGCGGCAAACATGCAACCGGCGCCCGCGGCGGAAATGGTGAAGAAGCATCGGGATGTCATCGTGGGAATCAAGACCGCGCACTATCGCGGGCCCGAGTGGGTGGCGGTCGATCGCGCGCTGGAGGCGGCCCGCCTGGCGGGAGTTCCGGTAATGGTCGATTTCGGAACGTTCCGCAAGGAGCGCCCGTACGAGGACCTGGTGCTGAAAAAGCTCCGGCCGGGCGATATCTACACGCACACCTACCTGCCCTGGGTCCCGATGTTCGACGATCAGGGCCGCGTTCGGCCCTACCTGTTCGAGGCACGCAAGCGGGGCGTGATCTTCGACGCGGGCCACGGCGGCGGCAGCCTGGTGTTCCGCTACCTGGTGCCTGCCCTCCAGCAGGGCTTCGCGCCGGACTCGATCTCGACCGATATCCACATCAGCAGCATGCTGGCCGGGATGAAAGACATCCTGAACGTGATGTCGAAATTCCTGAACGCCGGCATGCCGCTCGACGATGTGATCCGCCGTTCGACGTGGAATCCGGCGCGAGAAATCCGGCACACGGAAATCGGCCACCTCTCGGTGGGCGCGCCCGCTGACGTTGCCGTGCTGCGGGTGGAGCGGGGCGAGTTCGGGTTCATCGATGTCAGCGGGGCTAGGATGAAGGGCAATCAGCGCCTGGCGTGCGAGCTGACGATTCGCGACGGGGCGATCGTATGGGACCTGAATGGGCTGGCCGCGGAGGACTGGAAGAAAAAGCCCTAGGAAAAGGGGACGGCCTGATCTGCGCGGTTTTTTTGTGGGACCTGGGACAGATAGGAGACTGGTCGTGGTTCGCACTGAACAATGCGGCAACAAGCTTAGCCAAGCGCCTTGAACAGCCAGGGACGCGATTCCACATTCTTTCCAGCTAGCTCCGGGCCAAAGAGATCGCCTGGATCGACATCGCGATCACCACGACCCTGACTCCTGGACTCGGGAGAACGCTGGCTGTACTGGCAATCTTAGTTAGAGCACGTCGTGCGCAGTCTCCTTAACTCGCCTTCCGCAAGACATCCTCTACCGCCTCGGGGTGCTTCGCGATCACGGCCAGCAGCACCCGCGTGGGTGCGTCCGGGCGCGCCCGGCCCTGTTCCCAATTGCGCAATGTGGCAGGCGGGAAGCCGAACTTCGTCGCGAACTGCGCCTGGCTGAGGCCCATCCTGGTCCGGACCTCGCGCACATCGACCTCGGGCACCTGGACCAGTGTGACGCGGACGTCCTCGTTCTCGCCGCGCGTCCACGCGATCGCCTGTTCGAGCCCTCTGATAATGCTCGCGCCGGCCGTCGACTGTTTCTTCGGCGCGCGCAGCGCTGTCTTCTTCGCCGGCCGCTTGGTTTTGCTCTTCGTGTTCATCGAGCCCTCCTACTTCTTCCCCGGATACCCCGCCACCAGGATCTGCACCAACCGCTTTATCGCATTGCGCTCGGCCTTGCTAAGGTTCGCCTTCTCGTTCTTTGGATAGGCAGACAGCAGAAACAGTGGCAGCCGCTTGCTGTGGTAGTAATAGATCACCCGCGCGCCGCTGCGTTTGCCTCTTCCGGCCAGTCTCCAACGGACTTTCCGCACGCCGCCGGTTTCCGGGATTGTCTTGCCAGCCTCCGGATTTGCGCCCACGAACGACACCAGTTCCTCCCGTTCCGCGTCCGACATCAGCGACTTCGCCTTCCGCAGGAATTCCTCGGTCTCCACAACCGTCATCGGCGCATCCGCCATGTCCTCTCTACTATACGCAATCTGCGTATTGCTGTACAAGTCGGGACTCGCGAGTACCAGGCACGCACAGCGTTAGAAGGGATATGGCGGACAGGTCTCGGAAACAGCTAAGCCATGGCGTGGTTCTCCTTGGTCTGCGGCCTTCCCTCCCCAACCTCCGCCGAGAGTTTTCCTCCGTTGTTACAGCTCGCCGCGAAGCCGATGAGGACCACCTCGTGATGGCGGTGGCGCTGGCGTCCTGGTATGCCGCGCGGCAGTGGCCGGAGATCCTGCGCCTGGATCTGCCCCCCCCATGGAAGCCGTTTTCCTGTGAAGTATGAATGCTGCAAGCGCGGCAAGGTCGAATCCGGAGCGCGAGATCCGCCGTAGCGGGCCCGGATCACCGATGCGACACCGGCCTTACGAACGCTTGAAGTACCAGAGCCAGAAATACTGCTCGCCGGCGCCGTGGCGGTAACGGTTCTCGAAACCGCATCGCTCCGCCATGTCGATCGCATCCTGCTCGGAGAACGGAACGCCGAGCCACGTGTCGTCGGGCGAGGTCTGGAGGCTGGTGTCCCCCTGCACCTGGAACTTGAACAGGCCGCCGGGCCGCAGCAGACGTCCGACTTCCCGCACATAGGTTTCAATCACTTCGCGGCTCGGAATGTGCTGGAAGACGATCATCGAGAACGCGAAATCCACCTCGATGTCGCCGAGAACCGAGAGATCCTTGCCATTGTTCTGCCGGACGTGGACATGCGGCATGTCGGCGGTGGCGGCGGCCGCCTGTCGCACCATTTCGCCGCTGACATCGATGCCATAGACTTCGCCGAACAACTTGCCCAACGCTCGCGTGATCCGGCCCGCGCCACAGCCGATATCGAGGACCTTCATCTTGCCAGGTTCCTTGTCTTGGCAGATGTTGATCATGTCGGTGAGGATCTCTTCCTTGACCGTCTGCTCCCCGGAGCGGAAGAACTCGTCGTCGGTCCAGTCCTCGCGAGCAGTGTTGACGTAGTAACGCGCGTTCTGCTTTGCGCGCTCGTCCCAATCGGCGCGCATCTTGGCCAGCGTTCTGTCGAGCTCTGTATCGGACATCGTTGAGGTTATGGTATAAAGGTACGAGAGGCGTGGGCGGCTAGCTCAGCTGGGAGAGCACGGCGTTCGCAACGCCGGGGTCGTGGGTTCGAATCCCATGCCGTCCACCATCCGCCCGCCGGGTTCCCCCCGAGAAACACCGTGCCATCAGAACTGCGCCGCCACCGCTCCCTCACGGTCGCGGCTCCGTCCGGGTCGCGGCTCCGTCCGGGTCGCGGCTCCGTCCGACACTTAGCGATACCCCAGGGTCGAACGCGCCGCGTAATCCATCATCACGAGCACGAACATCAGAAGAAGCCAGAAGAACCCGCCCAGGACAAACAGGCGCGCGAGCTTGTTGGCCCACTTGACGTGCATGAAGATCAGGATGACGGCGGTGGCCTTGGAGACCGCGATCGCCAGGGCAACCAGGGTGTTAAAGATGCCGAGGTCGATTTTGGCGACAACGACCGTCGCCGCCGTCATCACCATGAGAAACGCGAACACCGCGTAGTAGGCTTTGGTCGAAACAACGTGGCCGTGCTCTTCAGACATTAGTGATGCCCTCCCCCTCCGGGTGTCAGGTGGCCGCCCAGCAGATACAGGAGCGGGAACAGGAAAATCCAAACGATATCGACGAAGTGCCAGTAAAGTCCGAAATTCTCGATCGGGGTGTAGTAATCCGGGGTGATTCGCCCTTTGATGGACGACATCAGGAGCGGAATCATCACAAGGATTCCGGCGACCATGTGCGCGGCGTGCAAGCCTGTCATGCCGAAGTACAGCGAGAAGAACAACTGGGCGTTCGGCTGGCCGGGGAACAGGAAATTGGGGCCGGGCACATGATGGTGCTCGAACTTGTCGGCGTACTCGACGGCCTTGACGCCAAGAAACGTCGCACCCAGGATCAGGGTGAGAATCAGGAACAGCACGAGTTGGCTGCGCTTGCCCAACTGTGCGGAGTGCACCGCCATCGCCATGGTCAGGGAACTGACAATCAGCACCGCGGTGTTGAACGCCCCGAGCGGGATGTTCAGCGTGTTGCTGGCCGCCACGAACGCATCGAAATAGTAATGGCGGTAACAGATGTACGCTGTAAAGAACCCGCCGAAGAACATGACTTCCGTGATCAGGAAGAGCCACATCCCGAGCGTAGCCGCGTCCCGCTGCTGGCTGGCGGTGTCAAAGTGATGAAGGAGGGCGGCGGGATTCGCCGCCGTCGCGCTATGAGTGGACAACTTCACTCTCCTTTTCAGGGGCGTAAGCGTAAGCCTCTTCGTGAACCTCGGGCTGGCCTTCGAAGTTGAAGGTCGGCGGCGGGGAGGGCGCCTGCTCCCATTCGAGGCCCTTCGCGCCCCAAGGGTTCGCGGCGGCCTTCGGACCCTTCACCAGAGACCAGATCAGGTAGGTCGCAGGGAACAGGTAGCCGACTCCGAGCACGGTCGCACCCGCGGTCGAGAGCACATTCAGCACCTGAAACTCATCAGGGTACGCGTGATACCGCCGGGGCATTCCAACGTAGCCCAGAATGAACTGCGGAAAGAAGGTCAGGTTGAAACCGATAAACACGAGGACCGCGGACAGGCGGGCGAATGCCTCGTTGTACATCTTGCCGGTAATCTTGGGCCACCAGAAGTGGAGCCCCCCGAGGAATCCCATGACGGCGCTACCGACCATGACGTAGTGGAAGTGAGCCACGACGAAGTAGGTGTCGTGAACGTGCATGTCGAGACCCATCGCCGCCAGGAACAGCCCGGTCAAACCGCCGATCGCGAAGAGGCCGATGAACGCGTAGGCATAAAGCATAGGCGTGAGGAAAGCGTTGGAAGCCTTATAAAGGGTAGCGGTCCAGTTGAAGACCTTGATGGCCGAGGGTATGGCCACAAGATAACTGAGCAAGGAGAAGACCAGGCCGGCATACACGGACTGGCTGGAAACATACATATGATGGCCCCAGACCAGAAATCCGACGACCGCGATCGCCATGCTGGACACGGCCACGACGTGATAGCCGAAGATCTTCTTGCGGGACATCGCCGCGATCAGTTCGCTCTGAACGCCCATGGCAGGCAGGATCATGATGTAGACGGCCGGATGCGAATAGAACCAGAACAGGTGCTGAAACAGGACCGGATCGCCGCCCAGGGCCGGGTCGAAGAAACCGATGCGCAAGCCGCGCTCCAGAGCAAGCAACAGCAGCGTGACGGCGACGACGGGCGTTGCCAAGATCATGATCAGGCTGGTAGCGTAGTGGGCCCACACAAAGAGCGGGAGGCGGAACCAGGTCATGCCGGGCGCGCGCATGCGGTGGATGGTGACGATGAAGTTGAGCCCGGTCAGGATCGAGGAGAAGCCGGCGATGAAGGCGCCTACCGCGGTGATCATCACGCTGGTATTCGAGTAGGTGCTGCTATAGGGAGTGTAGAAGGTCCACCCGGTATCGACCCCGCCGGAAACCATTGCGGTGACCCCGCAGATGAGACCGGCCATGTAGAGGTACCAGCTCAGCAGGTTGATGCGCGGGAAGGCGAGGTCGCGAGCGCCGACCATGAGCGGGATCAGGAAGTTCCCGAGCGTCGCGGGAATGGATGGGATGAGAACAAAGAAGACCATCACCACGCCATGCATGGTGAATACCTTGTTGTAGTTCTCGGCCTGGAACAGGTCTCCCTGGGGTGTCAGCAGTTCAAGCCGGATCAGGCCGGCGAACACCGCACCGACCGCGAAAGCCACTGAGATCGACAACAGGTAGAGCACCGCGATGCGTTTGTGGTCGGTTGTCAGCAGCCACGACTTGATGCTGAAGTCTTGCGTTAAGTAATTGGTTTTCGCTTCAGCGGTTCCTGTGGAAGATACCGTATTCATATGCTTCACCTGGAATCTAACGGGCGGACACAGCCGCAACCTTGGCCGGTGGAGCCGGCTTTGCCCCGGGCGCGGAAAGCGCCTTCTGTTTCTTTCCGATGGACTTGAGGTATTCGATCAACTGCAGCACCTGGTCCTCGGTGACGAGCCCCTGGAAGATCGGCATGATCGGCTGATACCCCGCAACCACCTTGGCTCCGGAATTGAGAATCGACTCGCGCAGGTACGCCTCGTCGGCCAGCACTTTGCCGCCTTTTTCCAATTCCACCTGCTCGCCGAAGACACCCACCAAGGAAGGCCCCCTCCCCTTCCCGTCGATCCGGTGGCAGTTGGCGCAGCCCAGTTCGTTAAACAGGCGCTCGCCGCGTTGGGCGAGGGTCCCTTCGCCAACGTCGCCCTGGAGCCACTTCTGGTATTCATCCGGCTGCAACACGTACACCCAGCCGATCATGCCCGAATGCTTGGTGCCGCAATACTCGGCACAGAACAGGTGATACTTGCCGACGGCGGTCGGCCGGAACCAGGTGGTGGTATAGCGGCCCGGCACCACGTCCATCTTGGTGCGAAAGGCCGGAACAAAGAAACTGTGGATGACGTCTTCGGAAGTCATCTTGAGCTTCACGGCCTGGCCTAGCGGAATGTGAAGTTCGTTGATCTCGCGTTTGCCGTTGCGGTGCTGGATCTTCCACATCCATTGTTTCCCGGTGGCGTACATCTCGATCGCGTCTTCGGGCGGCGTGATGAGGGTCATGTAGAGCTTGGCGCTCCACACAAACAGCACCATGCAGATCACCAGCGGGATGATCGTCCAGACCAGTTCGAGCGGGACGCTTCCCAGGATAGCCTTGGGGCGATCCGTGTCGGACTTGCGGCGGTACTTGATGGCCATCACGACCACCAACGCGCAGATCAGGATCGTGAAGAACGCCGAGATCCCGACAATCAGGAAATAGAACGTGTCGACCTCGCCCGCGACCGAGGACGCTTGAGGAGGAAGTAACGGTATCGAGCCCATTGCTTAGTATTTATGCCGTCTTCTGCGCCGCCGGGCGGCGCGCGCTAATCCACATGAAACTACCGAGGGCGACCACAGTGGCTAGCCCCAAGACGCGAATCAGATTCATCGCGGCGGCGCTGTATTTGCCCGTCGCGGGGTCGTAGTGATAACAGAACAGCAGGAGCGCGTCGACGGGCGTGCCGATGCGGCCTTGCGAGGCCTCCACCAGGGCCAGGCGCATGTCCCTTGGCTCGTATTCCACACCGTACAAGTATCGGGAGATATTCCCGTCGGGAGTCGCCACCACGATCGCACCCGGGTGGGCGAACTGTTTGGTCTCAGGAACGTACTTGTAGCGATATCCGACCGACTGAAGCAGCGCCTTGATGTTGGTGTCCTGGCCGGTCAGGAAGTGCCAGCCCTGTTCGACGCCTTTCTTGCCAAAGCGGCCGGCGTAGTTCGCCTTCTTCTTGCTCGCCAGCTCGGGCGTGTCCGTGGGGTCGAAGCTGATGGCGACCACTTCGAAATCGTCACCGGAAACGAACGACACCGCTTTCAGGCTGGAGACCAGACCGTTCAGGATCTGGGTGCACAGCATGGGGCATTGATAGTAAACCGGGGCAAGAACGACGGGCTTTTTCCCGAAGTAGTCCCGAAGCCGCACGGTGCGGCCCTGTTCATCCTTGAATTCAAGGTCGAGGGGAAGCTGAGCGTTCAGCTTCTGGTCGACGCCGACTCCATCGAGTTGCTGGTCCTTCACGCTGGCGGGACGGCCCACGGGCTCGCGGAAAATGCTCATCTGCCCGCCGGCAACTGCAACGCCAGCGGCGATCAGCATCGCCAACCGGGAAATGTGATTCACTTCTTCACGCCTCCCGCTGCTTTGGCCGCGACGGCCGGAGTCCAGACCGGCAGCTTCCCATCCTTCGCCACAAGGTCCAGAGCCCGCTCGACCGGAATCTGCACGATCTTCTTTTCGCCATCCACCCACTTGTACTCGGCCAGTTTCCGCGCCTCTTCGGCCTGGTACGCGGCCAGGTCCAGCCGTGGTTTCCCTTGCAGGCGAGGCAGCGGAGGTTCCTTCACCGGATTCTGCGCGGCCATCGGCCGCGCTTTAGGGCTCGTCCGGGTCTCGAAGCGGGCGAGGACGTCCAGGAAGAACCACATGGCCATCATGGAAACCAGCGTGACCGCGGCGATGACGAGGCCGAACTTTGAGACAGACAACGTGTTGATGTCCGTCCCTTCGTGGGCCCCGTGGGGCCCGCGCACCACGTGCGATTCGAAATTAGTGTCCTGCACTGTGCAAAGCCTCCTCGAGCATCGGATCCTGCACCGGAAGAACCGGCCGTGTCTTCAGTTGCCCGAAGAACGCCCACATCCAGATGCCGCCGATTCCGACCGGCGCGGCCAGGTCCAGCCAGTGAAGATGGATGCCCTTTTCGTACAGGCTCGGCATCACGAGCCAATACGCGTTGACCAGTTGCATGAAGATCAGCCAGCCGGCGACCTTGGTCACCTTGCCCGGCGTCCGCTTCAGGTTCCGCGACAACAGCAGGAAGAACGGAACAAAGAAGTGCAGGACCATGATGGCGATGCTGACGTATTCCCAGCCGCCGGTGGTCCGTTTCAGATACCAGGTAGTTTCTTCCGGCAGGTTCCCGGACCAGATGATCAGGAATTGAGAAAAATTGAAGTAGGCGAACAGATTGACGAAGGCGAACATCAGCTTGCCCAGGTCATGAAGATGAACGGAAGTGACGGCTTCGGACATCGGCGGCCGGCGCATCAGCCAGACCAGCATCATGATGGCGAACGAGAACGCCGTCACACCCTGGCAGCCCAGCAGCAGGATGCCGAAAATGGTCGAGAACCAGTGCGGGTCGAGCGACATGATCCAATCGATCGAGGCGAATGTGACCGTAAATGCGTAGAGCAGGAGGCCGGGGCCGCTGGTGCGCTGCAGCCTGGTGAAGTACGGTTCGGAGCCGTTCTGGTCCTGCTGGCTCGACAGGCCGCTGATCCGGAACGACAGGAAGAGCCAGATCGCAAAATAGAGCGCTGCCCGAACATAGAAGAAGGGCACGTTCAGATAGGACAGCTTCTCGTGCAGCAAATGGTCGCTGGCGGCCTCGTGGCTGGCCCAGGGAAAGAGCTGAGGCACACCCAAGGCGATCGGGACAAAGAGCACCAGCATCACGGGGAACGTCCGGCAGCCGGCCTCGGCGATGCGGCGGATCATGATGCCCCACGCGCCGCCGGTCAGATGATTGAGCATCGTGAGGGCCAGCAGGCCCATCGGGAAGCCAATCACGAACACGAATGCGTAGAGGTACGACTGGTAGAAACGCTGCTGGTCCAGAAAGAACCCGGCCACGGTGGCGGCAAGGCCGATGAGGCCGATGATCATCCAGCGCGAACGCGCGCTGTCCATATCGGCGATGAGTTCAGGAGGCGTGTTGTAGGATCCGTGGGTCATTGAACACCTCCGGCGGGAGCGGCCGCCTGCGCCGGCTTGGCGGGCGGCGGTCCGAGTTTGGGCAACTCCTCTGCCGGGACGTCGGTGGAGGGCGAGTAACGGCTGCGCTGCAGAACGCGAATGTAGGCAACGATGGCCCAGCGATCACGGGGATCCTGGATCTGCGCCGAGTAGTCGTACATCGCGCCGAACCCGTTGGTGATGACGTCGTAGAAATAGCCGGGCGGAGCTTCGCGCAGCCGGTCGAGGTGATACGAAGGAGGTTGCTTGCCTCCACGGCTGGGGATCATGCCCTTGCCGTCGCCGGATAGCCCATGACAAGGCGTGCAGTAAATATTGAACCGCTGCTGGCCGCGCTTGAGCAATGCGGGGGTCACTGCCAGAGGGGACTCTTTCACCGGCTCGTCGCCGTCTTTTCCCTGATAGAACTTCGCGTCTTCCCGCAGGAATCCGCGCGCGATGGTTCCTTCCGGCAAAGGCTGCGAGACGCGGCGATCCTCAAAAAACTCGCTGCGCCGCAAGGACTTGTACTTGGGCTGGTCATGCATGTCCTGGCGGCAGGCGGAGGCGCCCAGAAGGGCCAGAGGCACCAGAACGGCCCGCCAGCGCGGGGAGGTCAGAACATCATTCCGCAACTTCGGTTACCTCCCGCGGCTCCAGGCTGGCGAGGAACTTCTTGGTCTCCTCCTGGTGGAATTTCGGGTCCTTCGCCTCGATGCAGAGGAAGAAACGGTCGCGCGACGCCATGGCGGAGAAGCGCTCTACGTTGAACAGAGGATGATGCGGTCTGGGCAGACCATTCATCAGAATCATGCCGAAGGTGGCGGCAAAGGAGGCGAACAGGATGCTGAGCTCGAACGTAATGGGGATAAACGACGGCCAACTGAGGTTGGGCCGTCCGCCGACGTTCATCGGGTAGTACATCATCGCGGTATAGGCCTGAAGTCCGAACCCGGCCGCCATTCCCGCGATGCCGCCGCAGAGCACGGCCAGCGGCACGTGGTTGGAATGGGGGCCTACGGCTTCCCACAGTTCCTCGACCGGAAAAGGGGAGTATGCATCGAGCTTCCGATAGCCGGCTTCGTAGGTTTTCCGGGTTGCCTTTAACAGGTCGCCGGCGCTTTCAAACTCGGCGAGCAGGCCGTAGACCTCGGGCCCGGTATGAGTGGCTTCGCCCGACATTACTTGTGCGCCTCCCTCACTCTAGATTGAGGAATGAGCGTTCGCATTTCAAAGATGGAAATCATCGGCAGCACCCGGATGAACAGGAAGAACAGGGTGATGAACAACCCGATGGTGCCAGCGAACGTCACGATATCCCAGAACGTCGGCCAGTACATGCCCCACGACGACGGCAGGAAGTCGCGGTGCAGGCTGGTGGGAATAATGATGAAGCGCTCGAGCCACATACCGATGTTGACGATGATCGACATGACAAACAGGGTCGGAATGTGGGTCCGCGCTTTCTTGAACCAGAAGATCTGCGGCGCCAGCCCGTTGCAGAAGATCAACGACCAGTAGAAGGGAGCGTACGGGCCCAACTGCCGGTTGACGATCATGTAGCGCTCGTAGGGGTTGCCGCTGTACCAGGCGATGAAGATCTCCATCAGGTAGCCGTAGAAGACGATCCAGCCCGTGGCCAGCATCACCTTCGCCATGTTCTCGAGGTGGCGCATGGTGATGAAGTCCTGCAGGCCGTAGATAGCCCGGACGGGAATGGCTAGCGTCATGACCATCGCGAAGCCGGAAAAGATGGCGCCCGCGACAAAGTAGGGCGGGAAAAGCGTGGTGTGCCAGCCGGGAATGATCCCTACGGAAAAGTCGAAGCTGACGATGGTGTGAACGGAGAGCACGAGCGGCGTCGACATCCCCGCGAGCAGCAGGGTTGCCGTTTCGTAGCGATGCCAGTGCGTGGCCGATCCGCGCCAGCCCAACGCCAGAGCGCCGTAGATCCACTGCTGGATTTTTGTCTTTGCCCGGTCGCGCAAGGTGGCGAGGTCCGGGATGAGCCCGACGTACCAGAACAGCAGGGAGACCGTACCGTAGGTCGAGACCGCGAACACGTCCCACATCAGCGGGCTTCGGAACTGAGGCAGCAGGGCCATCGTGTTCGGATATGGCAGGAGCCAATAGAAGGCCAGCCATGGACGCCCGGTATGAATGACGGGGTAGATGGCCGCGCAGGCCACGGCGAACAACGTCATGGCCTCCGCAAAGCGGTTGATGGAGTTTCTCCAGCGCTGCTTCAACAGCAGCAGGATCGCGGAGATCAGGGTCCCGGCGTGGCCGATGCCGATCCACCAGACGAAATTGATGATGTCGAAGCCCCAGCCCACCGGTTGGTTGATGCCCCAGATGCCGGTGCCGGTGAAAAACAGATAGGTGACCGCGAGACCGAGGCCGCCGAGCAGCGACAATCCGACCCCCAGACACAGCCACCATGCCAGGGGAGAAGGCTCGTGCAGCACGATGGAGGCGATCTTGTCGGTGATCGTGGTGAAGGAATGCCCCGGTCCGATAATGGCCTGGCGTTCGCGCTCCCCCAGGGAGGGTTCTTTTAGGATTTGCGTGTTTCCGTTGTCCATGCCGCTTATCCGTGACTCTTCGATTCGTGCGCGCCGGCCGGTTCGAGGACCGGATTCGGATTGCGCAGGGAGGCCAGATACGTGGTCCGCGGCCTCGTGTTCAGTTCACCCAGCAGGCTGTAATTCAACTGCTCCTTCTTGAGCCTGGCCACATTGCTGTTGGGGTCGTTGATGTTGCCGAAGTGGATCGCCCCGGTTGGGCAGGTCTGCTGGCAGGCCGTCATCACTTCGCCGTCTTTGATCTCCCGGTCCTCGCGTTTGGACGCGATGCGCGCCTGGTTGATGCGCTGCACGCAGTAGGTGCACTTTTCCATCACACCGCGGCTGCGAACCGACACGTCGGGGTTCTTCTGCATCTTCGAGATTTCCGTCACGAAGTCCGCAAACAGCAGGAAGTTGAACCGCCGGACCTTGTAAGGACAGTTGTTGGAGCAGTACCGGGTGCCGACACAGCGGTTGTACACCATGTCGTTCAGGCCCTCGGTCGAATGTACGGTGGCGGCGACGGGGCAGACGACTTCGCAGGGAGCGTTCTCGCACTGCTGGCACAGCACGGGCTGGCTGTGAATCTGCGGATTATCCACATCGGTGCCTTCAAAGTAGCGGTCGATGCGGATCCAGTGCATCTCCCGCTGTTTGAGCACCTGTTCGTGCCCCACCACGGAAATATTGTTTTCCGCCTGGCAGGCGACCAGGCAGGCATTACAGCCATTGCAGGCGCTCAGGTCGACAGCCATGCCCCAGGCATAGCCTTCGCCGTTCCGGTCCGGGTACATGCTGACCTCGGCCGGAAACTCGTGGGCCATGGCTTTGACGAAGCCCGGGTTTTTCTCGTATTCCTGGACCGTGCCCGCGCGAACCGTGTTGCGGCCTTCCATCTTCCAATGGCCCTGCGTGCAAGCCAGCTTTTTGCTGTCGCCGGTCTTGCGAATCTCGACGCCGGCGCCTCGCCACAGACTTGCCGAGTCGCGCAGAACGTAGGCATTGAACCCGAGACCGTCGCCGACACGGCCGGCGCGGGTGCGGCCATAACCCAGATGCACGGTGATCGACTCGTTCGCGTGCCCTGGGAGAATCCAGGCCGGCGCTTTGACGGAGCGGCCCTGGAACCGCAACTCCAGGATGTCTCCCTCTTGCAGGTCGAGCTTCTGCGCGCTCGTGTAGCCTACCAGAGCCAGGTTTTCCCACGTGGTTTTCGTGAGCGGCTTCGGCAACTCCTGCAGCCAGCCGTTATTGGCGAACCGCCCGTCATAAATCGTGGGGTCGGGGCGGAAGTTGATCTCGATGCCGTCGGCCAGAGTGGGCTTGAGACCGGAGGTCCAGCCGGCCTTGAGCGTAACGGGTTTCCCCTGCAGCGCCGAAGAACCAACCACCCCGTCGTGAACCGACTTGCGCCACCACGCCTCGAACTCCGGGCCCTTCTGCGACTGCCAGTAGGCGCGAACCACTTCGTAGGCTGGCTGTTCGGGAGAGGCGCCAAAGAAAGTCAGCAGGTCGATCGGTGTTTTCCCGCGAAACAGCGGCTGCACCAGCGGCTGCTGGATGGTAATCGTGCCGTCGAAGGCGCGCCCGTCACCCCAGGCTTCCAGGTAATACGCCTCCGGCACCTGCCATTGGCACAGCGACGAGGTTTCATCGTCGAAATAGCACAAGGCGATGCGGAGCTTGGCCTTCTGCATGGCCTCGCGGAAGTTCACATCCGCCGGGGCGTTATAAACCGGGTTTCCGCCGAGAAGGATCAGCGTCTGGACGGCGCCCTTTTCCAGGTCGGAGACCAGCGACTTCAATGACGCGACCTGGTCGACAGGCTCAACTTCGATCGGGTCCGTGTACATCACGGTTGAGCCGACATTGCCCAGAGCCACGTTCATCGCATGTGCGAGCGCGTGGACCTCCGGCGATTGGTGTTCCCCCGCCACCACCAGGCTGGTTCCCTTGTGGGCGAGGAGATCCTCTACCAGTGCCTTTCGCGCGGCTTCCGGCACGCCGTTGAACGAGCCGCCGGCCAGCGCTCCGGGATCCGCGCCCAGATCTTTGGCCAGCGCGGCGGCGAAGTTTTGGATCTCCGCGCTTCGCATCGGCCACCGGTGGTCCGCCTTCGTGCCGGTATTGGTCGGCGCGCTTTCGACCGAATACAGGCGGTTCAGTTTCTTGCCTTCGTACACACGGCGGCGAAGTGCAAATTCCCGGGCGTAGCGGACATTGCCGGGTCCCGCGGTCAGGAAATCCGAATCCAGCGTCAGAATGACGTCGGCGTTCTCAACCTTGTAGAACGTGTTGACAGGGGCGCCGAATGCCAGGAGCGCGCCAGCCCGGCTGGAATGCGCACCGGCGGGCTCCCACTGGTGCCACTTCGCATCCGGAAAATCCTGCTGGAACTTCTTGAGAACCGACCCGAGCGTCGGCGAGGTGACCGTTTCGCTCAGAATTCGAAGCCCGGCGCCTTTGTTCAGCCTCGCCGCGGCCACGATCTTTGTCAGTTCCTGCGAGGAGTCCGCCCACGTGGACACCTCGCCGTAGTGAAGCACGGTGTTCAGCCGGTCCGGGTCGTATAGAGTCAGCACCGAAGCCTGCGTCAACGCATCGGCCGCACCCAGGCTGGCCGGGTGCTCAGGATTCCCCTCGATCTTCGTCGGCCGGCCGGAGTGGCTCTCCACCAGAACACCCGAGGCCACGCCGCTCAGCGACGCTGCCGTCGCAAAGAACAGCGGCCGGCCCGGAATCACTTCTTCCGGTTGCCGGACGTACGGCATGATCTTCTCTTCCGGCTGCCTGGTGCAGGCGGTCAAGCCGCCCAGCGCCAAAGATGCGCCCATCAACTTCATGAACTTCCGGCGTCCAGGTTCGTCGTCCACCCACTCCGACGCCTGGCGCGGAAACTCACGATGCAGCAGTTCCTTGAACTCGTCGGTCTGAGCGAGTTCGTCCAGGCTTTGCCAATACCGCGGACCCTTGGCGCTCTCCAGTTTTTCCCGGATCGCGGCCAAATCCAGCTTCCGAATTTCCTCGTTCGGCATTTCGTTCACGTCAACCCTCTTCGAGCGGCGACTCCGCCGCCCACTCCTACGCCAATTCTGAAGGTCCAAGCCCCCGCTACCGGTGGCAGGTCGAGCAACTTGTCAGGTTCTCCGCCTTGGCGATCTTGTACTCCGCCGTCAACTGTGTTCCGAGTTCGAGTTGGTTGTGCGGGACAACGTAATCCATCCGGAACACGTCTTCACGCTTCCGGATGTACTGGGCCGGATTCCGGTGGCAGTCCAGACACCACTCCATCGTCAACGGAGAATGCTGCGACATCAACGGCATGCGGTCCACCTGACCGTGACAGGTCTGGCAACCAACTCCCTTTTTCACGTGAATACTGTGGTTGAAATAGACATAGTCCGGAAGGTCGTGCACTCGAGTCCAGGGGATAGACTCGTTGGTCCGGAAACTGGCCCGTACGGGCTCCAGCGTCGGACTCTGGTTCCAGACCATGGAGTGACAGTTCATGCAGGTCTTGGTGGGTGGAATGTTGGCGCTGCCAGCGACTTCTACGGTCGTGTGGCAGTACCGGCAATCCAAGCCCATGCCGCCTACATGGTGGGCGTGACTGAAGGGGACCGGTTGCTCGCGGTTGACGTTTTGTTGGGTAGCGTAAGAAGACCGGCTCAAGGCCATGATCAACCACAGAGCAAAACCAGCGAACAGCAACACCCCGACAATGCTCGCCTTGGAGTAAACATTCGCGCTTTTGTGAAAGATTTGCGACATGGATCTCGACTATCCTAACCTACCTACGCTCCTCCCCGGCGCGCCGCCGCTCGGGCGGGCAAACTCTATTCTTTTGATGATCTCTCAGAGGGTGATTCTTCATTATACTCAATCGCGCCGTTTCGCCAACACAGGTTCCAGCAATATCGAGGGATGACGATATTCGCGTCCCGGATACCGGACGTGATGCGTCAGGCGGCACGCCACAACGCCTCCAGCGCCCTGGGCAATTGTTGCTGCCAGGTATCGAAGGAGTGGAATCCTTCATCCTCGATCGGAACGAAGTCGTAGCGGTGCTGGCGGAGGGCTCCCCACAGCAGGTGGTTCGAGTCCCTGACGGCCTCGGGATCGTGTGCGCCAAGGGTCATGCAAAGACGAAGCGGCTTGGGCGGCGACGAACGGACAACCTCGGAATATTGAAGCGCCTGTCGATTGGCGGCGAAGTTGGCGGACTGGCACAGAATCCGGCCGAACAGGCCGGGCATCGTCCACGCGGCATGAAACCCGGCCAACCCGCCGGAGGCCGCACCCATCACCGCGCGCGACGCCGGGTCGTCGCGCAACGTGATCCCGGGAGGAGGGGCGGCTCTGAGTTGGGCATGCAGCCATTTCGGATACGCTTCGGAAAGGTCTTCGTACTCCTCGCGCGACCGCGGGTCCAGCAACAGGCCCACCACCGGGGGAATCCGCTTTCGGGCGATCAGCGAATCAAGGATCTCCGGCAGTTTGGCCGTGAGGTAGCCGGCGCAGTCGTGCACTACCATCAGCGGCACGGGCGCTCCGCCGTGTTGCTTCGGCACGTACCAGGTTGCCTGATGGCCGTCGACGGACCGACCGGCCCGCAATTCCCCTCGGGGCACCCCCGGTTCGGGCTGAGCCTCGCGTGGAAGCCGGTGCCTCGGCATCGACACCACCGACTCTGCCTCCCCGGACCGTTCCCGGTTCCAGGGATCCGCCAAGGGCTGGCCGTCCACCAGGAAATGGTAGGTGAACCTGGCGTCCTCGGAGAATTCGTGGACGCTCACCCAGACCGTAGTCCCCGCGAGTTTGCGCATCGGCAATGGCCGGTCTGGTGCGACCACTCCAGCCAGCGCCACCTGTCGCGCCGGCGTGTCCACGGTGAAGACGACGTGCCGCCCCTCAATCAGAGGCGATCGCTTCTGCCGTTTCAGTTTTTCCGCGATCGATCTGGCCGCGTCCCCCGCCATGGAGAGGCGCAGGGCCATCTGGATCTCTTTGACCGAGACGGTATCCCGCGCCGAAGCGCCAACGCACAGGGCGCCCGCCAGCAGGACCCGCCGGGACGGCAGTTCGCGCCGCTTCACGATTTGCGCTCGTACAAATAGAGGCAGTCTTCATGACGGCTGGCGCCGCCATCGTTGACGGCGAACTTGCGCCGGTCGGTCCTGCCGTTGCGGATGCGGCCATTCCACAACGACCCGCCGGCATAATCGCCGTCCTTGCGCAGAGCATAGAAACTCAGGTCGAACCGGTCGAGGCGGCGGAGATCGTTGTTGAAGTTGCGCGCCACCCGCTTGAGTACGTCCAGCACCGCGTCACGCGCATTCATCCCGTGGCGCATATTCTCGACGATCGAATGGGCCCCGGCGACGCGGATGTTCTCCTCGCCGCGTCCGGTCGATCCCGCGGCGCCGACGTGCTGATCCACATAGACGCCCGCGCCGATGATCGGCGAATCGCCCACCCGGCCGGGGATCTTCCAGGCAAGCCCACTGGTCGTCGTGACGCCGGACATCTCGCCGCCGGTATTCAGGGCCAGGCAATTGATGGTGCCCGTGGGCGGACTGACAGCCATCTCCCAGGCCCAGGCGAGAGTCTCCTCGTCCGCCTGCGGGAACTGCTCCTTGAGCCACGCGGCGCGTTTAGGTTGTTCCGGCGCGTCCAGGCCGGGGCCCCAGTTGTTGTGCCCGCCCGCATCGCGCAGCGACCGTTTCCACACCAGCCACGCCAGGCGCGACTTCTCGGTCAGCAGGTTTTCTTCCTGAAATCCGTGCGCGCGGGCGAACCGCAGAGCGCCTTCGCCCACGAGCATGATGTGGTCGCTCTGCTCCATCACCATTTTGGCGACCGCCGCGGCATTGCGGACACTGCGCAGCGAGGCCACCGACCCTGCGCGCCGCGATGGACCGTGCATCAGGCTGGCATCCAGTTCCACAACGCCTTCTTCGTTCGGCAGGCCGCCGTAGCCGACCGAGGTGTCGTTGGGGTCGTCCTCCACCAGGGTCACGCCGGCCACCACTGCGTCGAGCGTGTCGCGTCCCGACCGCAGAAGATCCATCGCACGCTGGCACGCCTGCAGTCCGTTATCGCTCGCGATCACGATGTTCTTCGGGGAGACCGCGCCGGCGGCGGGAGCGGCCGCCAGCGCCGCCGAGCCAAGCACCTGACGACGGCTGATCATGACCGGTTAGGGTAGCATAGGGATTACAAGCACAATGAGGGTCGCTCGGGTACAAACATGGGTTCTGGTTTTGGCCGCGGTCGCGGCGGCTTCCGTGGGGCTGGCCGCGAAACGGGAAAAGCAAAAGAAACCGAAGATCCCTGAACTCGAAGTACTCACCGCCACCGCGCATCGCGTTCCGCTGGGAATCGAACTCGACGGGAAAGTGAAGAACACCAGCATCAAGCCGATCAGCGGCCTGGCGCTGTACTTTAACTTTTACGCGGACGAGAAGAAGCCGTTGACCACCCAGAACGCTCCCATCGACGAAGGGGTCCTGCAACCGGGGCAAGAAAGCACTTACCGGTTCGCGATGCGGGATGTGCCTCGCGCGGTCTCGTTCACGATCGACGCGATGGACCGTGACCGGCACGAATTGGGCGTTACCAACCCTGGACCGTTCCCGCTGGAGTGACTTGCCTCGCCGCCTCGAACCCATCACACTGGATTCGTATGATCGCCAAGGTTCGCAAGGCGGTGTTCCCTGCCGCCGGTCTAGGCACGCGCTTCTTGCCGGCCACCAAGGCCCAGCCGAAGGAGATGCTCCCTCTGGTCGACAAGCCCCTGATTCAGTACGGCGTCGAAGAGGCGATCCACTCCGGGATTCACAACATCATCATTGTGACCGGCCGCGGCAAATCGGCCATTGAAGACCACTTCGACGTCAGCTTCGAACTGGAAAACCTGCTCGAATCGCGCGGCAAGAAGGACCTGCTGGCGGCGGTTCGGAGCGTCTCGGACCTGGTGGATGTCTGCTATGTAAGGCAGAAGGAGGCGCTCGGGCTGGGCCATGCGGTGCTGCGCGCGAGGGAACTGGTAGGCCCCGAACCGTTCGCGGTCGTCCTCTCCGACGACGTGATCGACGCCGAGACGCCGTGCCTGCGCCAGTTGCTGGACATTTACGAATACTTCAATGCCCCGGTGGTCGCCGTGATGGAAGTACCCCGCGACCGGACACCCTCCTACGGCATCGTCGACGCCGAGCCGATCTCCCACAATGGCGCGCAGGACCGGCTTTTTCGCATCCGCGACATGGTGGAAAAACCGCGCGTCGAGGACGCACCTTCCAACCTGGCCATCATTGGCCGCTACGTCCTCACTCCGGAGATCTTCGAATCCCTCAGCGCGATCGAACCCGGACGAGGCGGCGAGATCCAGCTAACGGACGGCCTCAAGCACTTACTGCGCAGGAGGCCCATTTATGCCTTCCGGTTCGAGGGCACACGATACGATGCGGGCGACAAACTGGGGTTCCTCACCGCAACCGTCGAGTTCGCGCTGAAGCGCCACGATCTCGGCGGGCACTTTCGCGCGTATTTGAAGGGCCTGAATTTAGGAGATGGACAGTGAGTACGGCTTATCTCGAATCGCCAGTGCGCCTCTCGGAAGCGGCGGCCGTCGCGGAACTGATCTTTGCGCATGCGGAGCAGAAGACGCTGACCGATGATCTGCGAACGCGACTGGCGGCACGCGCCTCGGGCATGGAATTCGAATCGATCGAGCCGCATTGGGGATCGCTCGCCGCCGATCCCGTCCATCCTTCGGGCTACTATCTCGCCGTGGAGGCCGCGGACAGAAAAACCTGGTTGCTCCGCATGGCTTCCGCGACCACGCCCGGAAGCGGCTTCTTCCCCAAGTCGGTTCTCATCGGGCGGGTGAACCTGTCGTTCGGGGGGCCGAACCGCGACCGGGAAGCGGTGATCAACGCGAGTCCGTTCACCTCCCGTGACCGGGATGCCCTGAAGACCTACGCGCAGGAAGTGGAGCGGGCGTTCCTGCCCAGGCCGCAGAGCGCGAGGCCGGCCATCGCAGTCGGTAATCGCCATCCGGAAGTCAGCCTCCCCGCAGCGTTCGACGCGTTCCGGTCGATTCTGAAGTCGACGGGGCTTAACCTGGCCTCCACCGTTCAACTCTCGGCGACGCGCGAGATGACCACCGATGAGGGGATCGCCGCCCGCGACGGCGAAAACCCAACCGCCGCCGGCCATACCCGCGTTTCCATCCGTCACCTCTATCATGCCGGACTCTGGGCGGCCATCTGCTCCGGGTGGCGCGACGGCTATACCGCCGAAGCCGACCATTTCATCATCAACGGCAACACTCCCGCCGAGATCGCCCAATCAGTGGAATCCGCCAAGGAGGCCATCCGCCATGCCGCCGGATTCACCAAGTTCACCACCGACACGTCCCGCCTCTTCCTGCTCGAGGCCGACTCCCGCCATCCGGCCCCGTGGAGCACCCCCACTGTCGAAGAGAAGTTCGCACAGCTCTTTTCGGCTGAGGAACAAACCTGGATCGTCGACGAATTCGCGCGTCCGTTCGATTGCGGCGACCGCCTGTACCGGCTGAACAAGGACGAGATCGTCCGGCTGGCGGTGAAGTTCGGGCCCAGCCTCAAGCTGAACGAGGAACTCTTCGACTCCATCCGCCGCGAGACTCGTGTCTTCGATTTCGAGCCGTCGATCGATGAGGCCGAAACCCTGACCACAGCCGAAGAGATGATCTTCTATATGCACTGGCTGAAGTCGCGCGGCCGGCCGGCGCAATTGGTCCCACCCAATCTCGGCTTCAAGAAGAGACAGGCCTATCCGGAGACGGCGGAGGCGCTCGCCGCTTACGTGGCTCACAAGATGTGGCCGGAGCTCGAGCCGCGCGTTGCGAACGATTTCGACGGCAGGCCCCTCGATGAACTGACTCGCCGGGTTGCCGATCTGGCTGCGGTCGCCCGCCACTTCCAGGCCACCCTGAGCATTCACTCCGGTTCCGGCAAACAGGCCGCCGTGCTCGACAAGATCGGCGAATCCACCGGAGGCCGCGTCAACTACAAGATCTCCGGCGAACTGCAGTTGCAGTTGCTCGATGTGCTGTCGGAGCAACCGGCGGGCTCGCCGTGGCGCGGGCTGTTCGAGCGCATGGCGGACCGTGCGAACGCCTTTGCCGCTCAGGGCGCATTCGGCGCCGAAAGCGAACTGGCCGCCGTCTATCCGAACAAATACCTGGGCGACGCAGCCAAGGGCCGCACCGACGGCAACCTGTTCCTGGTCTTCTGGATCGGCAACATGGCCGGCAGCCGCGATCTCCACTCGCCGGATGGCGACACGCGTTTCTTCAAGGACAAACTGGACGAGTTGCCCGCCAGTCTCCTCGCTGAAGTACGCCGCCGCAATTCGGCGTACATTCAATGGCTGGCATCGCACCTGCGGGGATAGCGGGCGCGGGTCGGCTCGATCTGTGATATGAACAAGAGCCATGTGGCTGTTCTGGCTCTGTCTCACTCTTCCCGTTCTGCTCCGCGCCGCGGAGGGACCGTCTCAGGATTACCTGCCGATTCCGTCCGGCGTCCGCCAACTGTTCCTCGACGATTTCCTGCTGGGCGACGTGAACGGCGTCGAACGCCGCGTACACCAGCCCCGCAAGTACGAGCGCAATCCGGTCGTCAATCCGGACCGCCCGTGGGAGAAGCAGGGAGCCAAGACCAAGAGCGGCCGCGATACTGCCTCGATTCAGATTCGCAGCGCGCCGTGCTGGGACGCAAACGAACGTGTCTGGAAAATGTGGTATTTCGGCGAAGACCACCGCGTGCTGTTCGCGCGTTCGACCGATGGGGTGACCTGGGAAAAGCCCGTCCTGAACCGCTTTGACTCTCAGGGGTCGAAGGCCAACAACATCATCGGCGTCGAAGGTGACCCCGGGGCGATGGTGCAGCATGTCGTGCTCGATCCGGAAGCGCCCGCCGAACGCCGCTACAAGGGCTTCATCGGGCCCCACGGCCGTCAACCGGTGATCTCCTCCGATGGCTACACGTTCCGCAGGTTACCGGTGAAGCCGATTCCCAGCCAGGATGAGTCGCACCTCAACTACGACGAACTCGGCAAACAGTGGATCGCCACGGTCAAGTTGCGCGGTCCCTTTGGCCGCTCGGTCTACATGTCGCTGAGCAAGGACTTTGAGCAATGGACCGAGCCGGAACTCATTTTTCACGCCGATGCGCTCGACCAGGAGAACGGCGCGCAGCGCATTCAGCAGTTGCTGCGCAGCCCGAATTACTATCACCCGTTTGTCAACCATCCGTCCGAACACAACGTGGAGATCTACAACATGCCGGTGTTCCCGTACGAGGGTCTCTACATCGGCCTGCCGAACTTTCTGGAATCGAGCGGCCGCACGCCGCCGCCGCACAACAACCAGGATGGCACCAACTCGGTCAAGCTCGCCGTCAGCCGCGACTTGCGGCACTGGACCAAAGTCGGCAAAAGAGAATACTTCATTCCCATCTCCGAGCATCGGGCGGGCATCCTCGATTCGGTGCAGATTCTGGCGGCATCACGGCCGATCCGCATGGGAGACGAATTGTGGTTTTACTATTCGGGCCTGGACGGGCGGTACCGGCCGGACGACTCCTACCACGGCGCGATTCACCTGGCCAAGCTCCGCCGCGACGGGTTTGTTTCGTTTCACGCCGGGCCGCAGGGCGGCTTTGTCGAGACGCGGCCGATCCGTTTCACCGGAAGCCGGCTGATGGTGAATGCGGACGCTGCCCAAGGCGAAGTCCGGGCCGAGATCGTCGACGAGCGGGGCCGAAACGTGTTGGCCGGCTGGGAGGTGAAGCAGTCGCAGCCGGTGAAAGGCAACCAGCTTGCCGCGGCGCTGTCCTGGTCAGGCCATGCCGGCCTGGCCGCCCTGCGCGGCAAGACCGTGCGGCTGCGATTCCATCTGCGCAACTCCGACCTCTACTCGTTCTGGTTCGCTCCGTAAGTGTCGCGGTGCCTTAGAACGCCCAGAGCGAAAGGTGTTGAAGATCTTTGATGATGACCCCTTTTTCGAGCACCAGCGGATGGGCCCACGTCTCGCTCTGCGCAACGGTGTATGTTTTCAGCGTCTGCATCGAGGTGGGCGAGGGCCGCGCCAGCATCAGTTCGGCCGACGTGTTCAGGGCAAACAGCAGGTTGCCCGAAAGCACCAGCGCCGCGTTGTCGCCGCGGCGGCCCTCCCCTTGCCAGGTCACCTTTCCGGTCCTCGCATCCATGCCGAAATACATGCCGCGGTTGCGGTTGCTGAAGCCATAGAGTGTGTCCCCGGCCAGCACGGGCGAATTCATGTACATGCCGATCTCTTTGTTGTGCCAGACCGTCTCCGGCGTCCCCGACGGTTTCACCCGCACGGCGAACGTCCCGTTCCCGAGACCGGAGAGAATCAGGAGATCTTTGTAGACCAGCGGCGTGACGGCATTCTGGACGTAGGCCGTGGTGAAGGGCATCTTCCATAGCAGCGCGCCCGTTTTCTGGGAAAGACCCACGATATTCTGCTGGGTCTGCGCGACCACCTGGCGAACACCGGACAGGGCCGCGACCATTGGCGACGCATACGCAGGCCCGTCGCCGGTCCATCTCCACTTCACGGCGCCGGTGCCGGCATCGAAGGCCGTCAAGGCTCCGCCATCGTCGCCGCCGACATGCGCGATCAGCAAGCCTTCGTCCACCATGGGCGACATCGCCGTGCCGTAAAGCGGCGAGGTTTGTTTGAACTCCTTCGAGAATTCCTTGCGCCATGCCGGCTTGCCGGACGCGTCCCAGCAGGTGAGAATGCCGCTGATGCCCATCGTATAGATCCGGCCGTTCGAGAACAGCGGCGTCGACTTGGGCCCCTTGCCATGATGCGTGGCCGCGGAGTTCATCTCGTATGGCGCGGAGTAACCCTGTTGCCAGCGCACTTTTCCGGTCATGGGCTCGAAAGCGTAAAGAGTCTCCTGGTCACCCTTGCGGGCGAAGACGTACCCGACGCCGCCGGCCAGGATCGGACAGGAGTGTCCGGTCCCTATGTCGATCGACCACTTTCGGGTGAGCTGGCTGGGAAAGGTGGCCGGCCACGAATAAGGAGGGAGGACGCCATCGCGAGCGGGGCCGCGCCACTGCGGCCAATCCATCGCCGGGCAGCAGGCGGGAAGGGCGAAGAACCACCGGCGGGAGATCATACCCCGATGGTAACCCGGTCAGGCCGACATCGCCGCTTGCGCCCGGAACTCCTGAATCTCGTCATAGTCCTCGTCGGAGAGGCGGAACTCGAGCGCGCCGATGACGCCGCTGACCTGTTCCGCGGTCCGGACGCCGACGATCGCGGCGGTGACGGCCGGATTCCGCAAGGTCCAGGCAATCGCGGTCTCACCCGCTGACCGGCCGTTACGTGCGCCGACACGTCCAAGCAAATCCGCGTAAGCCAGGTTGCGGGAGAGCAGCGGTTCCTGAAAGTGCGGATTGCGGCGGCGAAAGTCCTCTTCGGACAGCGAGGCGATCCGCTCGCGGGTCATCCGGCCTGTGAGGAGTCCGTTCCGCATCGGCGAGTAGACCAGGACGCCGATATTGCGGGACGCGGCGTAGGGAAGGATCTCGTCTTCGGCTTCCGGAGAGGCCAGCGAATACGGCGGTTGGACGGAAGTGAGCGGCGCGATCGCTTCGGCCCGCCTGATCTGCGCGACATTGAAGTTGGACACGCCTACGTAGCGGACCTTCCCTTCCCTCTGAAGATCGGCCAGCGTACTCCAACCCTCTTCGACGTCCTCGTCAGGCTCCGGCCAATGGACCTGATAGAGATCGATCACGTCCACCTGAAGGCGCCGCAGACTGTTTTCACACTCCTGGCGGATCATATCCCGCTTCAACGATTTGACGATCTCGCGGCGCTCATTCCAGTTGCGGGCGCACTTGGTGAATACGTAGGGGCGGTTGGCGCGGCCCTTGACGGCGCGGCCGACGACTTCTTCCGAGTGGCCCAAGCCATAGACCGCCGCGGTGTCGATCCAGTTCACGCCGTGATCGAGCATGGCGTGGGTGGAACGGATGGAATCCTCGTCGTCCTGCGGCCCCCAGGAAAAGGCCCAACCGGCGCCTCCCATGGCCCAGGCGCCCACACCGATGGGGGTGAGCCGCAGGTCGCTGTTGCCGAGTCGTCTAGTCTCCATAGATCTGAGGACTCAGGATAGCGAAAAGCCCGGCGGAATGACAGAAGTCAACGCGAGTCGGCGGGAATCAGGACTTCCTGCAGTCCGCCATCAGGCGATCCTCGAGTGCCGTGTTGAGTCGCCTGACCTCGACGGCGTTGTCGGCCAAACGAGCCAGATACAGCGACCGCTGATGGTTCTCATGCAGTTGCTGGTGTGCCGGCGAACAGTAGGGCTGGCGCGAGAATAGGGGGAGACGTTTGCCGCAAAGCTCGCACATCACGAAGAGGCCCATCGGTAATCCTCAACACCCCATATCGGATCGATCGGTCAGATTTCGAGCCGGAGTTTGCCCTCCGGAGGCCCTACCCGTTCGGGTTCCCTTGGTGCGTTGTTAGCGCATGCTATGCTGACGGGCGAACGATGTTCAGCCGCCAGCACAGCAAGACCCGCCCGCTTTTCGTACTTGCCGATATCTTATTGATCTGGCTGGCCTTTGAGGCTGCCTATGCCACTCGCAGCCACCTGCGGCTGGAGAGGCCGTTCTACCTGTCGGAAACCTCCAAAACCTTGTTGAGTCTCAGCGCTTCCATGAGTTGGGCCATGGTTGGGATGTGGCTGGAGCTGTACGACTCGATTCTGAGGGGATCGTGGCGTCTGGTGGCGGCCGGCGCTGTGCGGCAGAGCCTTTGGGCCACCGGTGCGGTGGTGCTGGTTCAGTATCTCCAGCGGCTCGAAGATTACTCTCTGAGCCGCCCCTTCCTTGCCTTGTTGTTCCTGTATGGTGTGATCCTGCTGGTTGGGTTTCGTCTGGCTGCACGGGCAGCCGCTCCGCGAATCCTGGACGCGGACTCCACTCGCCGCTACGTTTATGTCGCCGGGACCGGCGAAGCGGCGCTCGGGGTGGCGCGGCTCATCGAGCAGAGCGAATCCTATGGACTCTGCCTGTTGGGTTTCTTCGATGATCACGCCGGGATCGTGCGGCTGGGCCGCGAATACGAGGTGAAGGAGTTGTCCAAACTCCCCGAGGTTCTCCGCCGCCAGGTTGTGGATGAAATCGTGTTCGCGATGGGGACCCGGCGGCTGGCGGACCTGGAAGAGACCTTCCTGTTGTGCGAGGAAGAGGGCGTGCGGACCCGCATCCACGTCGAGTTCTTTCCCCACGTGCACAGCCGCGTGGACCTGGAGCGGCTGGAAGGCGTGCCGATGCTGACCTTCGCCGGCGCGCCGCACGATGAAGTGCGGCTCCTGATCAAGCGGGCGACGGACGTCGTCGTCGCCCTGGCTGCGCTGGTGATTCTCTCGCCGCTCCTGCTGCTGATCGTGGTTCTGATCCGCGTCAGTTCGCCGGGCCCGGTGATTTTCCGGCAGCAGCGGTGCGGGCTGAATGGACGGCAGTTTGTCCTGTACAAGTTCAGGACGATGGTGATGGATGCCGAGGCCCGGAGGGCGGATCTCGAGCACATGAACGTGAAGAAAACCGCGTTCAAGATTCCGAATGATCCACGGCTGACCGGAGTGGGCAAGTGGCTGCGAAAATTCTCACTCGACGAACTGCCCCAGCTGTGGAATATCATCCGGGGCGAGATGACGATTGTGGGACCGCGACCGCCGGTTCCGGAAGAAGTGGCGCAGTATGAGCGCTGGCAGCGGCGCCGCCTGCGGATGAGGCCGGGTCTGACGTGCCTGTGGACACTGGAAGGCCGGGACACGCTGGATTTCAACGATTGGATGCGGCTCGACCTCAAGTACATCGATGAATGGTCGCTGGGGCTCGACTGGTCGATCATCCTGCGGACCATTCCACAAGTGGTGATGGGAAAAGGCGCGCACTAGCCGGTGCGTTCCGGTAATACCGGCCTGTGTTACCACGTCTGGCGGAACGGGTCGTGCGACTCCTCCCGTCGCTTCATCGTGTTCTTCGTCCAACCCGTGCCTTTGTCTCGTGCGAAGGTGGCGGCGGTGAGGCCACTCGAGCGGTGCACGATGGCCTCGAAAATCCGATGAGCGATCACCAGGTTCCCGACCTTGTTGGCATGCACGCCGTCATAGTGAATCAGCCAATCCGTACGTCCCTCGGCATCCCACACATCGGCGACCACGCAGCCGAAGGTCTCCGCAAGCTGCCGGATGCTGTCGTTGTACTTCAACGTCAGGGCCACGCTACCCTTGTCGTACGGCGGATAGCTGCGCCATCCCGTCAGGTAGTAGACCGTCGTCAGCACGATCAGCGGCGAGCAGGCCTTCTGCACGTCGCGGATGATAGTGGACAGGTCCTCGCGGAAATGCCGGATCGGCATGTTCGCCCGCATGTCGTTCAGCCCGTAACAAAGGACGAACAGGTCGGGCTTCGGGTCGATGACGTCCGCTTTGTAGCGTTCCAGCGCGCTCGGTTTGCGCGACTTGGCGTACCCGGGACTGCGGGGGGAGATGGCGTTTGCGCCGATGCCCTTGTTGATGTACTCGACCGGCGTCTCCTGGCAGGAGTTGATCAAGCGGGCCAGGACATCGGCATAGCGGTCTTCCTGCTTTTCGAGCCAGCCGCCGCCTTCCACGGTGCTTTCGCCCATGATGACCATCCGCCGGAACGGGTGCTTCCACAGATCCCGCGGCTGCGCGGGGGCGGCCGCAAGTGCCGCCGCGGAAGCGGGAATCGATTGGAGGAACCGTCGTCGTCGCATGAGAGCCTTTCGTTGTGACAGATAGCACGCCGGTTCAATCAACGGCAACCGGCCATCACCACGGTGCGCAATTGGTCCGTCCCGCTCCGCCGCGCATCATAGGCCAGGGCGCCCGACCGGGACGGCCCCGAAAGCCGGTCCGCAGCGCGTACGTCCCTCCTTCCTCCGGACTCGTGAAGACGATGTTCAACTCGCCATTTCCCGTGAGGTCGCCGATGGATGGCGCGAAGTGGTACCAGAAGTAACCGAGGTATCGCCACTTCACGTTCCCTTCGTGATCGAGCACATGAACAAACGAATCCTGCTGGGAGACGACCACTTCCGCTTTCCCGTCACCGTCGAGATCGGCGAAGGCGAGCCTTCCGCCATTGTTCAGGCTGGTGCCGACGCGGCGTTCGTAGCTCGAGAAGTGCCACAGCCGTTCTCCCCGCGCCGAGAGACACAGGGTCTCGCCCGCTCTCGTCGTCACGACAATCCGCCGCTCGCCGGTTCCCGAGAGGTCGGCCATGCCCACTTCGGAAACGGCGGCGTAGTCTTCCACCGGCTCCGGGACTTCGCGGGGGCCGAACAGCCGATCCTGCCGCCACAATAGAGTGCCGGTGCGGTTGAGTGCATAGACAGAGCCCGCATCGTCTCCCATGACGATCGATGGCGGCGCGCCGCGCGTGAACTCGCCCGCCGCGGGCAAGCCCAACCTTCGTCCGGGCGACCGGAAGCTCCACAACTGGCGGCCGGTCGCGCCGGCCATCGCGACGATCCGGTCTTCCGCGTTCAGCACAATCTCATCCAGGCCGTCGCCGTCGAGGTCGATCAGGACCGGAGTGCTCGCGGCGCCAACCGGAAGCGCCTTCTGCCACACGCGAGCGCCCTTCCGATCGAAGACCGAAACGCCGCCTCCCCAGCTCACCGCGATGCCGGTATGTCCTCCCGGCAACAAAGGACCGGCCGCGGGCCCGCCGAGAACCTCGCCGCCGACTTCCGCACGCCACAACCGCGCGCCCTTGGCGTCGAACGCGTACACGTAGCCCGAAGGCGCACCGACGATCACAAGCGGATGTCCGTCCACGCGGATGACCAACGGAGAGGAGGAATTGTTCACCGGACGGGTGGGCGGATCGAGCGGCAGGGTGGCGGAGAGTTGTCCTCTGGACGAGAGCAACTGCGCGGGCTGGAACATGGTGGTGGCGACTTCGAGGGTCCCGTCGCCGTCGAGGTCCGCCAACGCCGGCCCGGTCTCACGTCCCGGCGCGCGCCACAATACGCGGTCCTCGCCCAGCAAGGTCCAGTGCTCCGCCTGACGCCACGGGGCCGAAACGGTGCGCCCTTGGAGACGGGAGGGTGCGCGGATCCAGTCCCGCCCATCCCAGAACGCGAGGGCCAGCGTCGGTTCGATCAGGCGCCAGGTGTCTTCAGGCAGGTAGTCGACTTCGATTCTCTCCGCCGTGGCCGGGCCTTTCAACTGAATGTAGAATCCAGCCGAAACCCAACCGGCCGGTGGGGCTTTGACGCCTTCGGGCAACCAGCGGCTCATACGCGCTCGCACTTGCTGCCCCGAGGCGACGCTACTGAGCCGCAGTGGGATGGCCGCGAAGCGCACACGGCCTTCGCGCGACGCTGCGATCTCTCGGGTCTCGAGACGCAACCTCTTCCAGGGCGAGAGCGTTCGCCCCGAAGCGGTGAACACTTCCACCGCAAACGAAACCTCGCCGATGAACGCGATGCCGGGCGGAGCGATCTGAAACGAGTACTGCCCGCCTTTGACGACCGGCTTGGTGTTTTCCATGCCCACACGGTTGCCATACGTATAGTGCAACACCGCCCCTTCCACCGGCCCGGGTTGAATCCGTACGGAAACGCTCAGGGGAGTCGCATTGGAAGCCGAATGGGGAAAGGCCCACTCGTCGAACCGCGGTACCGCCGGTTGCTCCCGAGGGCTTATCGGCGCAGGACGAACGGAGCCCGAATCGAATTGGCCCAAACGGTACAACTCGAGCGCCAGCGCGCCAGGCCCTTGAATCGCATCGTAATAGTCGGGCCGGTCGACCACGGCTGTGCCGCGAATGAGCCCACTCGCATGCACGAACGCCCGCAAGGCGTGATCGCCTTCGCGCTTCGCCGCGTCCAGCCAGCGCGTGTCGGCCGTCACGTCATAGAGGCCGGTGAGCAGATTCAGGCGCGCCGCCAT
>JBJXGR010000544.1:0-8641 GCA_046160045.1 Bryobacteraceae bacterium | reverse complement strand
TCGGCCGGCGGGTTCGCGTTTGTGCCAGGTGTCGCGGGGCAGGCCTGTGTTCCCGGCGAAAGCAAACCGCGAACGACGGGCAAAGCGCCCGTGTCGAAGCGAAGCCCGCTGACGTTCAGCGCCTGGGTGAGGCCGGAGCCGGCGGATACCGATGTCGCGCTGCTTTCGGCCATCGACTACACGGTCAACCGCGCGGCCACGACCTTCGGCAAAGGGATCGAACTCCGCTTGACCGGCGGGGAACTGGAATTCCGCTTTGGCGATCGTTTCCCCGCGTATTCCATCCGCGTCCGGTCCGAGGGCGCCGCCATCGCCCCGGGCCAGTGGCGGAACCTGACGGTCGTCTACCAGGGAGCGGCCGGCAGCGACGCGATGCGCGTGCTTGCCTCCTGGGTGCGAATGTTCGTCGACGGGCGCGAAGTGCCGACGCGGGTTCTGAACGACGGGGTCACGCTTCCCGACGAGAAGGGAGACAAGGCGGTCCCGACCGCGTTCCGTATCGGCTGGGACAACAACGCCAACAGCGCGCGCCTGGCCGGACGCATGGACGAGATTGCCGTCTGGACGCGCGCCCTCGAGGACGCCGAGGTCACCAGCCTGTTCGAGAGCCGCGCTCTCCCCTATGCGTCCGCGAGGCATCGCGAAGGGAATGCCTCCGCTCCAGAGACCGCATGGCTGCGGGAGGCCCTGCTGACGGCGTCGAATCCTGGGTACGCCACCCAGCGGCGCGAACGCGAACGCCTGCGCGGCGAGTGGCTGGCCGTGCGGCGCAACGCTCCCACGGTGATGGTGATGGAAGAAATGCCGGTGCCGAGGGAGACGCGCATCCTCCTGCGAGGCGCTTACAATGCCCCCGGTGAGCGGGTGGAACCAGGGGTGCCCGAAGCGCTCCTCGGCGCCTGGCCTGAGGGCGCCCCCAGGAACCGTCTCGGCCTGGCGCGATGGCTCACCAACCCCAGCCACCCGCTGACCGCTCGCGTCGTGGTCAACCGGTTCTGGCAACAGTTGTTCGGGCAAGGACTGGTCAGGACCAGCGACAATTTTGGCGTTCAAGGCGAGTCGCCGAGCCATCCCGAACTGCTCGACTGGCTGGCGCGGGAGTTCATCGATTCCGGTTGGGACGTCAAAGCGCTCCTCAAACGGATCGTTCTCTCCGCCACGTATCGTCGGGACTCGGCGGCCCCACCGGCCTTATTTGCGCGCGACCCGGAGAACCGCCTGCTCGCGCGGGGACCGCGTTTCCGCCTGCCGGCCGAGATCCTCCGGGATCAATCCTTGTTCGTCGCCGATCTTCTCCAGAACCGGTTGGGCGGGCCGAGCGTGTTCCCGTACCAGGCGGCTGACTTGTACAAGGGAATGGTAGTCGCCGCCGACTATCCCGGCACGCGGTACGTCGAGAGCAAGGGAGCGGATCTCTACCGCCGCAGCTTGTATACGTTCTGGAAACGAACGGTGCCCCACCCCACCATGACCGTGTTCGACGCGCCGGACCGCGAGTTCTGCATCGTCAGGCGCTCCAGCACCAATACGCCCCTGCAGGCGTTGACCCTGCTCAACGATCCCATCTTTGTGGAGGCGGCCCGCAAATTGGCCGAACGCTCGATCCATGAGGGCGGCGCATCGCCGGACTCCCGGATCGCGTTTGCCTTCCGGGTCAGCACCGGCCGCACGCCCGACGCCGGAGAACAACGGATCCTTCGAAAGACGTTCGACGAGATGCTGGCCGCCTACCGCGCGGACGAGAACGGCGCCCGGTCGTTTCTGGCGGTGGGCGTATCGCCCGCCGATCCCGCGATTGCGGCCGGCGAACTGGCTGCCTATGCCGCGGTCGCGAACCTGATCCTGAACATGGACGAAGTGATCACGAAAGGTTGATTGCAGATGGAATGCGGAAACTACGCTCGCCTCTCCTCGCGCCGGGAAGTGCTGGCGCGAGCCGGTTACGGTCTCGGGATCGCCGCGCTGCACGCCCTGATGGGCGGGTCGCGGGCCGCAGCGGCTACCCGGCCGTTTCCCAACTTCACGCCGAGGGCCAAGAGAGTGATCTTCCTGTTCCAGGCGGGCGGGCCCTCCCACCTCGATCTGCTCGACTACAAGCCGGAGATGAAAGGCCGCTTCGACCAGGACATTCCCCCGTCGATTTTCGGCGGCCAGCGCATCACCGGTATGGTCGCCCATCAGGACCGGTTTCCGGTGGTGCCCACGATGTACGGCTTCCGGCAGCACGGCGAAAGCGGCCGTTGGCTCAGCGACCTGTTGCCCCATACTGCCAAGATCGCCGACGAGATCTGCGTGCTGCGGGCTATGCACACCGAGGCGATCAACCACGACCCGGCCATCACGTTGATCCAGACGGGAAGTCAACTGCCGGGCAGGCCCAGCCTCGGATCCTGGATCGACTACGGCCTCGGCAGCGAGAACGAGAACCTGCCGGCATTTGTGGTGCTGAATTCGCTGCCCAGCAACGGCATGCCCGACCAGGGACTGCTGGCCAGGCTCTGGGGCGCGGGCTTTCTGCCCAGCCGCTACCAGGGGGTGCAGTTCCGCTCGGCCGGCGACCCGGTGCTTCATCTGTCCAATCCGCCGGGCGTCACCGCGCAGCAGCGCCGCAGCATGCTCGACGGCCTGGCGGCGCTGAACCAGCGCCAGCACGAGCGTGTCGGCGACCCCGAGATCGAGGCGCGCATCGCGCAGTACGAAATGGCGTTCCGCATGCAATCGAGCGTGCCCGAACTGGTGGACACCTCCCGCGAGCCGGAGCACGTGCGCAAGCTCTATGGTGAGGATTGCGGCAAGCCCGGGACCTTTGCCGCTAACTGTCTGCTGGCGCGGCGTCTGGCCGAGCGGAATGTGCGGTTCATTCAGCTTTACCACCGCGGCTGGGACCACCACGGCGGGCTCACCGAGAAGTTGCCCGTCCTTGCGCGCGATGTTGACCAGGCTTCGGCGGCCCTGGTTTTGGATCTCAAACAGCGCGGAATGCTGGACGATACGTTAGTGATCTGGGGCGGCGAGTTCGGCCGGACGCCCTACGCTCAGGGCGCCCCCAAGCCGGATTCCTACGGCCGCGATCATCACGGCCGCGTGTTCTCCCTGTGGATGGCCGGCGGCGGAGTCAAGCGCGGCCACGTTCATGGCAGCTCGGACGACTATGGCTTCAACGTAGTGGAAGGCGGCGTTCATATCCACGACCTGCAGGCAACGATCCTGCACCTGCTGGGCATCGACCACGAGAAGTTGACGTACCTTTTCCAGGGACGCCAGTTCCGTCTTACGGATGTGAGTGGGAGGGTGGTCAAGGAGATCGTCGCCTGAAGGCTCAATCGGCGGGTTGTCGTTTCTTTCTTCTGACGCCACGGGCATTCTTCTCGACTCTCAGCTTCCACGCCGCACGCAGGGCGCCCTCCAGGATGTCGGGGTTTGCCTTCTCCAGGCGAATGTGGGTCATTCCCATCCTGCCCCAGCCACCCGCGATCGGCAGAAACACCTCGGGTTGATCCCGGATGAACTCCGCCTGCTGCTCCACCGTCAGCATCAGGTTGCCGTAGCCCAGTTTTTGGGAGGCGAGCGTGGCGAAGATCTTGCCCCCTACCCGGAAGTCGGCTGCCCCCATGTGCGACCCTTCTTCCGCGCCTTCCAGGCTCAGGGCAATCCGGCGAAAATCGGCTGCAGTCATCGAGCTTCCCTCCGGCTCAGCACAAGAGTATCCCACGGAGCGGGCCGGACGCGCCCGGGCGACAAACAACGTCGCCCGGCGCCACTCCACACTAAAATGGGAGTTCTGGATCAAACTGCGTGACACCCATCGAAACGACGGATCTCAAAGCAGCGCGCCTGCTCAAGGACGCGGCGGCATTGACGCTGGAGAAGGTCCTCAATCCTTCGAGTCTTCCCCTGAGCGACGGCATCACCGGACACTCCATCATCCTGGTGGTTCTCGCCGCCGGCAAAGGCACCCGGTTCGGCAGCGATCCCAAGTGCATCCAGCCGGTGAGCGGAACACCACTGGCCTGTCACTCGGTCGACGCCTTCCGGCGATTCAGCCCGTCGCCGGTGATCTGCCTGGTCGGCTACCGCTACAAAGAGGTGTCGAGCGCCTTGGGGCCAGACAACATCTACGTCCGGTCGGAGAACGCCGCGGGAGGGACCGCCTTCGCCGCCTTCGAGGCATTCAGCGTTCCCGCGCTGCTCGAGAAGAACCCGCTGCTCGTCATCACCATGGGCGACCGCATTGTACCGTCCTCGGTGTTCCGCCGCCTTTGCGAAACGCACGGGGCAGGATCGGCCGAGGCCGATGTCACCTTCCTCTCCGCGCAGTATGAGCCGCCGAAGAACCGCGGCAAGGGGCGTGTCCTGCGGGATGAGCATCGGCGCGTGGTCAGGATCGTCGAAGAGCGAGACATCCTGTCGGAGCCGGATGCGAGCACGCGCCAGGCCCTGCTCGATCTGACGGAGGGGAACTGCCCGCTCTACGTCATCCGGGCCGCCACCTTGTATCGGCACTTGCGCGACGTGACCAATGCGAACGCCCAGGGCCAATACTACCTGACGGACATGATTCAGGGAATCAGCAGAGAGGGCGGGGACATCCGTACGATCACGACGACCGTGGCGGACCCGGAATACGACCTGCTCTGCGCCGATGTGACCCAGCCGATGGACCTGGCGCTGCTGGAAGGCATTCTCACCTCTTCGCATGGTTTGCTGTTCCCCCAGGACCTGGAAGTGGAGCAGGCGGCGCGGGCCATCGCGGCCAACCGTCCGGCCGTGCAGGTCGCGGCCATCGCCCGCCAGTTGGGCGAACTGATGGCCGTGGCGCGCAAGGAACAGCTTGGGTTCGACCCCGGCCGGAGCGTGGGAATCGGTATCTCGGGCGGACGTTTGCGCGTGGCGTTCATGCACCCGGACATGAGCCGGTTCTACGGCCCCGCCTGGCAGATGCCGATCGGGGCGGGCGATGCGGAAGGGGACGAACAGATCGTCATGCTCGTCCAGGGCGCGGACGACCGCCGTATTCACTTGTATCCCATCGACCCGAAGTATCGCGAGAGCGTCAACCACATTCCCGCCGACAGCGACGTGCTGTATCCCGATGAGCGCATCTCCGACTTGCACACGTACGAAGAGTTCGGAACCCGCATGAGCGAGAGCCTGCTGCTGTCGCTGGGTTACTTCGCCGACGAGGAACTGGAAGCGCGGCGCAAGAAGGGCCAGCCTCTGCCTCCGCCGTCGTTGTGGGCCAACAGCAACATGCGGCGGCCGTTCGCGCTGGTCGACAACGCCATTGCCTCGATGCGGACGCTGCGGGCGGGGAACCTGGGCGCCCGAGTCCAGGAGTACCTGGGGCGCGCCAACTTCCGGGGCCTGCGCCTGATCTCGACGGGCAATATCCCGCAGGGCGGCTTCTCCAGTTCGTCTGCCGTGACGGTGGCGACCGAGAACGCCATCAACGCCCTTTACGAACTCGAGATCCCGACTGACCTCCTCGTGCACCTGGCCTGCCAGGCCGAATACGGCACTGGCGTTCGGGCCGGATCGCTCGACCAGGCGACTGAGCAGAAGGGCCGATCGGGCGAGGGGACGCTGATTTCTTCGAACCCTCGCGACAACTACCGGATCATTGGAACCTATCCGGTTCCCGCGGACCGGTTCCAGATTGTCTTCCCCTATACGGCCGAGCGCGATCGCAGCGCCTGGCGCTGGTCGTGGGGAGCGTACGCCGAAGCCGCCGGCGCCGGCCCGCTGACCACCAGCGAGACGCGCAAGATGACGGGCAAGGCGGCAGAACTCGCCGCGATCCTGGTCCGCTTGCCCCTCGACACGGATTTCTTCAAGCGGATTGAAGAGGACCTGGTGTCCGATGGCCAGTTGACCCGCGAGAACCGGGCGTGGATCTCGTCGCTGTTGCGGCAAGTGCCCATGCTTGCCACGCAAGAGGAACTCCGGCAGCGCGCCTTTGCGAATCGCGCCTGGTATGTCGAGCAGTTGATGGAAGGCGCCGGCCACGACAAGCGGTCCGCGAGCCAGGTGGCCGACACCACGCTGGCTTCGCTGTTTGCCGGTTGGCGCGATCCGTTGCTGCGGCGCACGACCGCTTCCGGAGATACTGTCGAGGAGCACGGGGTCCCCTTGAGGGCTATCCTGGCGTACCTGTTTGGCGAGGTCGCCAAGAACTTTTACCTGATCCACCATCCCAGCCAATGGACCGAGTACGTGACGCTCTCCCAGGCCGGGGACCGGTGCTTCCACATCGACCCGATGCGGTTGCCTCCGCGCGACGCGATGGAGACCCCTCTCTCCTGGGAACTCGGGAGCGCGGGGCCGGACTTGATGGGCCGCTGGCTCGAACGGCACGGGGCGACGCCGATCGACTACAACCAGGGCCTGGACGACGAGTCGCTGTCGGCCGAAGACCCACCCGAATTTCATCGGCTGGAGGGATCGAACTTCTTCCGGGGCCTGGCCCTGATCGACCTCGCCGAGGCGATGCTGAAGCGGGCGTTTGGCCCGCACGCGGTGGCAGTGCGCGTGAACGCGGCGGGGCAGGGGGACTATTTCCAGGTGCACGTGGACAAACGGGCCGCGAATCCCGCGGAAGTCAAACACTTCATCCGGGCAGCCTTTTACCGCCGCTTCGGCCTCGAGCCAAATCCGGACTTCGTGGAAGTTCACCCGGGAGGGGGAGCCGCGGGGATTCGGTTGAAGCGGTACGACCTTCTGTCCCAACTGATCCAGCGATTGCGCGTGCCCGACCTCGGATGATCCGAGGGTAAGGAACTTCACGGTGCCCATCGTCCGGCCCGCTTCATCCCAGCGACGGGGTACGCCGGGCGAATGCGAGGCAAACGAAAATGGCAGAACGAAGCCAATTTTGCTCGGAAGTGGTTGATTTCCCGAGACCGGATTGGGTTCGACAGTGGCTTCAATCGGCGGTGATTGGCTTTGATTCGCCGCCGGGAAGTCGACGGCGCCTAACGGCGCGGACGGCACGGTTTTGTCCTGGAGCACCCGTGCGTATACCGGTTGGGGTTGATGTGAAGAGTCGTTGGCCATGGTCCAGCCAAAGGATACCTTTCTGTCAAGGAGAGCCCAACTTCCGAAACCGGCAACTCTATCGATTCAGGTCACTTAGAAAATAACGACCCTTGTCATGGGAGGGTGACGTTTCGAATCAACCGGCGTCTGCACCCACCTGGCCCAATGCCTTCGTGTCGAAACCAGAAAGCGCCCAGGACGCGGCGCTCACGGATCGCCACCCATGGGACAGGGAGCCACGAGTCCCGACACCGCGCCTGCTGCGCAGAGGGAGGTCCCCTCGTTCGGAGGTCTCCAACTGGAAACCAGGGACAGCCCCAAAGGGGTGGGCGTCGATGCTGATGGGCAAGTTATTGATTGGATTCCAGTGTCGTGGAAGGAAAGCCGGAAACGCGTTGGACGTCCCCGGTCCTCCCAAAGGGTTACTGTCCCGGGTTTCCCACTGCATCAACGCGATCGGAGTGGTGCGTTTGAGCCCGAAATCGCGACCTCCGGCCAGAACTTTGGGTGGGCTTTGCCGAGTAGCATCTGAACAGCCTTCTTGGTGTTGTCTGCTTCCAACGTGGGGCCGTGAATCACTTCGACGTAAGGCGGGCGCTCTCCCGGCAGAGATATCGGAATTGTCGCATATGGAACGAGTCGGCCCTCAGAAGTGCGCACATCCACTGAGCGCGGCAAGTGAGGGAGGCACACGAGTCGCCACTCTCGTTCTTCAGCGAATGCATCGTGCTTGAAGCAAAACGCCATCTCGGAAAACACCAGAGGCACCTGATCGAGGACTGTCTCCTCATCGTGGTTTTCCAGTGCACTAACCAACCGGTCCACCGCCGAGTCAACTAGTTGGCGCTGCTTTCTTGGGTCATATATCACTCTGAACAGTTTTGAGGACGTGGCGATGTCGGCATCGCTCTGCAATGCCCTCATAATTCTGTCCGGAGCGAATCCCAAGGCAAAACCTTGCCCATTCGCCGCGTACGCTCTCCATTGACTAAGTAAGTTGCCGAGCTCGCAGAAGCATACGATGTAGGTGTCCGCTACCGACTCCCAGAGCGATGCATGACCGCGATAGCAATCGCGCACCTGCGCGATTCTCTTCGTAAGGTTAGAGGGACTTTGCTCGATGCGGTCATCGAACGCTTTAGCGATGAATGCGCTTGCGTATCTAAACTCCTGCGCGTCATTGACGTAATAAACGTGGGTCGCCCACAGTTGCTGAGAACGAATAATTCCACATAGCCCTGCGGTCTCAGTATAGTGAAACAGCACGTGCGGAAAGTCTCGATGAATGTTCCTCCAGTCGCTCAGCCACTCCGCGATCTCGTCCGGAATGCTCTGGAGGGGCCCCTCGTGCTCACTCTCTTCCATTTCGCCTTCAGTATAGCCACCTCGTCAACGGAAAGAGTTGGCGCCTCGCTCTACAAGGTCCGTCGACGTTGGAGGGTACATTGCTGAATTAGTTCGGTTTGCTCGATACCCCTAGCTAGCTAGTGCTTAATTGCGTAAATTAATGATTGTATTTTTAAGCTGCCCACCTTTGACCTCGCGCTTCCGCCAGCGGAATGGTTTGGCGCGCTCGTTGTGCCTCCGGAAGAAGGCTTCAATGGCC
>JBJXGR010000543.1:0-2502 GCA_046160045.1 Bryobacteraceae bacterium | reverse complement strand
CGCCTCCAACCCAGACGGCCGCCCACTGTAGGTCGCTTCTCCCGGATCGCGGCTCCTGCCCGTTCCTCCGCTGACCACCCGCCGAAATTCAACGACGCCAGACCGGCCGAGTCTGGGCCGCCGACTCTGCGACGCGTGCCCCGGGACCTCACGCACTTGGCGAACTCCTGCTCGTTGGCCGGAACCGCGACCCATGGACATGATCCTTCGGGGTATTCAGCAAGCCCAGCTATACCCTTCAGGCGGTGGGTAATAGAAAACGTCGCGGCGAGCGTTTCCCGCGCTGGGTAACACGGCACATTCGAGAACGACGGGGGGCGAGACGGGGCATCCTGCCGAGGCGGTGCCTCGGCAGGGTGTAGCTCCCGCGCAATCTGAGACAGTCCCGTCTGTCCCCGTCCCCCTGTTGTCCCTTCGTTAAGGGCGCGGATTTCCTCCAGTGTCGGCGAGTGTCGCTACGCCCGAGTCTCAACGAACGATCAGGAGACCGCCACACAAGTGGCGGCTTTGAAGGGGGCCGGTTGTGAGCGTATCTATCGCGAGAAGGCTTCCGGTGGACGATGGGGCCGGCCCGAACTACACCGGTTGATCGACCAACTGCGGAAGAGAGATGTGCTTGTCGTCTGGAAGCTGGACCGGTTGTCTTGCTCCCTTGAAAAACCATCGTAAGTCATTGATAATAATAGATCTGTACCGACGTAATCTTTCATTGATTTTGGTGGGCCGCAGGCCCATGGACACTCCCTTCGCGACGTGCTCTTCATCATGGAGCGCCTCGCGGAGGCTTCGGCGGGATTCCGCAGCCTGACGGAAGCTATCGACACGACAACTCCGGCAGGGAGAATGTTGATGCAAAGGTCGGCGCATTCGCCGAACTTGAGCGAGCAATGCTGAGAGAACGCACTAAGGCCGGCTTGGCTGTCGCCCCGAGAGGAAGGACAGTCGAGCGCCAGCAGTAGCGGCTCTTAGCCTTTGATCAGCCGCTCGTAACCGTCGTGCGAGCCAATCCAAAACCAATACAGATCATTTCCCCTCCGTCGGGCCAAGGCGCGATAGCCGCGGCTTACTCGAACCGACCAGTAGGGACCAGTTTCCTTGAAGCGCAAAGAAGGATGATGGGGGTTCGCCTCAAAAAGGGCGTACTGCTTGTCGGCCTGTTCCTGAAGGTCTTGCGGCAGCGCGTCGTAACACTCCCAGAATTCCGCTAGGGGATGAGAGGCGAGATTCGCTCTTTGGCGCGTTGCTCACGGCGCGTGCGCAGCCCTTCAAGAAGAGAAGTTACGTTTCCTGCTGCGTTGGTGCGGTCGATTTCGCGGTCGATCCTTTCGACGACGTGAGCGCCCCGTCCGTCCGGTGAAAAATCGCGCTCTATCTGCCCGTCCCAAGCCTGTTCTTCCAGCTCTTCCAGCCAGTCGAACAACTGCTTGCGCTCGGGTTCAGACAGGTGCGCGATCTCCTCTTTGAGGGCCTCGACGGTCATATCCTCAACGTAGCCCGTATCCCGATGGTTGGCAACTGCAATTATGGACCTTGGTCGCCCGGAACCGTCGGCGGGCGAAACATGAGTCCGCACCGCCACTGGCGACCTCACGGGATCGTTTCGCAGCCGGACTGAGCCCTGCATTCTGTTCAGCGGAGTTCCCGCTGAATCTCCACGACAAACAGACGGGACTGTCTCGGACATCTCCAGCCGCCTCGGCGACTGGCGCCGGTTTCGGACGCCCCGGCTTACCTCTATGCCACACCACGGCCCGGGCGCTCATCGGCATCTGCCAGAAACGCCTCCGACCCCAACGGCCGCCCTCTGTAGGTCGCTTCCCGGATCGCCGCTCCTGCCCATGCCTCCGCTCACCGCCTGCCAAGATTTTGCGATGCCAGACCCGCCGAGTCTGGACCGCCGACTCCGCGACGCGTGCCCCGGGGACCTCACGCACATGGCGAACTCCTGCTCGTTGGCCGGAACCGCGACCCATGGACATGATCATTCGGAGTATTCAGCAAGCCCAGCTATACCCTTCAGGCGGTGGAGTTATAGAAAGCGTCGCGGCGATCCCCACCGGGTAACAGGCACATTCGGGAACGACCGCGCGGGCGAAACGAGACATCCTGCCGAGGCGGCACCTCGACTGGTGTTGCTCCCGCGCAATCTGAGACAGTCCCGCTGTCGCGGTCCCCACGGTCCCCAGTCCCGGTCCCCATTGATGGCCCCGGCTCTCAAGCTTACTTTCTCGCTGCGCACATGCTCCAGCTGGATGATCCCACCGGTAGGTGCGCCCCGGCCCGAACGTTCCCGTCAGATACCCGAACCGGCCGCTCCAAATGGTCAGCGTCTGGCGACGATGATTTCGACCCGGCGGTTCTTCTGCCGGCCATCGGGATTGTCTTTGCCGTCCGGGTGCGCGTTGGCCGCAACGGGTTTGCTTTCCGCCCACCCGCGCGTGGTCATCGGATTGGAGACGGCGCGCGCCTGGAGCCACTTCTTCACCGATTCCGCGCGCCGCT
>JBJXGR010000542.1:0-25083 GCA_046160045.1 Bryobacteraceae bacterium | reverse complement strand
ACGGCGCCGATTTCCCGATCTCCCATTTGCGCGGCCGCTGCATCGCCATCGGCGACACGTTCCACTGGCTGTCGCGGGACAACACGAAGTTCGAAGCGAACTATGCCGACATGACGCCCGGGCTCATCGGGCACGAGTCGCTGCGAACGCTGAAACTCGCCTGCTGGAACCTGCAGCTCAAGGATTCGGAAGTCGAGGCGATCTTCTTCGACAACGCCCGGCAGTTGTTCTCCCTGTAAGTCAGGTGCCGCGACCCATCAGAGCCGCGACCCATCAGAGCCGCGACCCATCACAGCCGCACCCATCAGAGCCGCGACCGTAAGGGAGCGGTGGCTATCTGTCCCCGAATTTGTCCCGGGTGTCAGTCCTCGTCAGGGCGGGATTCTCCGGGGTTCCGAAGATACTCCGCTGGCAGATGGCTCTCCAACTCCCGGGCATCATGAAGAATCCGAATCACGTCGACTGCGCCTTCGCGCCGGCGGTAGACCAGAAAATGCCGGGGTTTTCCGACAACGCCCAGGTCTTTGCGAGCCCGATCCCGGCTGAAGAACAGGTGATGAGTCCTGACGCCCGGCGCCAGCTCCCGCCGTTCTCGCGAGCCAGGCCGCTCCGGATCGGCCGCGATGTCGCGAATCGCCTGCTTCAGGAGATCACGGTAGCGTCTTGCCGAGTGTTGGCCAAAATGCTCCTCGCTCCAGAGCAAGGCTTCGCGGAGATCTCTCTGCGCGGCATCAGCCAGAACGATTTGCATTGGCCCGTTGGACTCAGGCGCGCTTTCGGCTACGGACGCGTGCCGCCGGCGCTTTCGGCCCCAGTTGATCGATGTGCCGGTCGAGCTCGTCGATCGAGTCGAACTCCGTGACCTCGCCCCGGTCAATCTGGTCGATCCCCTCGCCGACGGCGCCGCGCAACCATTGCAGCTTGGCCCGCTCCCCTTGTCTCCTGCGCTCCATCAGCCGCAGGCCTTCACGCACCACCTCACTCGCATTCCCGTAGTGGCCGGAGCGCACTTCGGAATCGATGAAATGGTCGAGGTGATCGGTCAGGTTGATATTCCGCGTTGGCATGACGTCCTCGATTCATACTAGCAGGACTGGCAAACATTGCCAACTCCTCTCGCGTTGAAGACCGATCACAGCAGCCTCCGCGGCTCCGACACCGCCCACCGCTTCTGAAAGAACGGCTTGCCGTTTTTCGTCACGTTCAAGTGAATCGTCAGGTGGAACGTCGTCTCCGTGGCTCGGATCGTGCTCTCGGCGCTGACTTCGATCTCGTCGCCGTCGCGTATCAGCTTGTAGACGTGGTTTCCGGTGATGTGCGACTGCGCCGGATTCCGCGAGGACGCCGTGCATTGGAAGGTGCTGCGATGATCCAGGAGTCCGTTGACCCCGTCGAGCGCGCTCGCCCCGGCCGCATCGTTGGTGACGCTGACCGTCCCCTCGATCTGGTCCACCACCACGCGCTGCGAGGGGGGTCGACCATAGGAAGCCCCAAAACTCTGCAGCGCCGGCGGCGGCAGGAACTTCGGTTCGGCCAGCTTTGATTGCGCCACCACCGGCAGAATCACGCGGGATGCATGCGGCCCGCCCCGATAAATCCGGTTGCGCGCCCGTTCCGGCGTCGGCCACAGATTCGGGAAGTCCGAACTCGAGATCGCCAGGCGAATCCGGTGCCCCGCCCTGACGATCCACCCGGTCGGCAGAATCGGGATGTTCAACTCGTAGACTTTGCCGGGCTCGAGCGGCTTCGGATCGGTCAGCGAATCGCGCCGCGTGGCGTTCAACGATCCGTCGATGATGAGCGCGGACGATCCGTCCGGCCCGACGTCGGCAAGCTTGGCGACGAACGTCACGACCTTGGCCGTCGACGAGGCATGCAGGACGACCTTGGGCCAACCCAGGAAGTGCAGATCCCGCTCCTGCGGTTCGCTCGTGTACACCACCGAATAGGCTTCATCGGCGCGCTGATCGTCGGGCAGATAATAGGTCATTCCGCCCGCCGACCAGTAGCCATTGGCCGTCCCCACCGTCGCCAGGTAATCGTACTCGTCGAGGCCCTGCTTCGAATCGGGCGCCTTCGCCAGCCGGCCTCCCTCGGCCAGATGCAGGGTGAGACTCTGGCTGGTGTCGAGCGCACGATCGTTACGCCATTGCCCGGGCGTGATGTCGAGCGTCCGGTCGGGCTTGTGGTGCTCCTGCATGTAGACGGTCAGCGATGGCTCGCTCATGAAGCCGGTTGATTCACCCCGCAGGTGCTGGCCAAAAAAGCGGGCCATCTCATGGATCCAGTCGATGCGCGGGCCGGGCACGGAGGAATGCGGGCGCGAGTGGACCCAGGGCCCCATCAACAGCTTCTTCGGTCCCTTCAGCTCCTGGTACATCCGCAGCATCGCGTTCGCGTAACCGTCGCGCCACCCGCCGATGAGGAACACGGGGATCTGGATCCGGTCATATCCCGGCCGCAGCGAAGCATTCCGCCAGTATTCGCCGTGGACCTGGTTTCGAATCCACGTCACCAGGTAGGGTTCGTTCTTCTCCAGCCGCTGCTTCCACATCTCCGCCCAATCCGGCCCGCTCAACTCGGGCCACGGAGGCAGGGCGTTCATGGCCACCATGTTGCCGCCGTACGTGCCGGCGTCATAGTACAGGCGCATGCTGCCCCCAGGCGTGTAGTGGCAATCGTCGGTGTAGCGGTCGTCGGTGGCGTACATCGGTGCGATGGCCTTCAGGTGCGGCGGCCGGTGCATCGCCACCTGAACGGAGGTGAACCCTCCGTACGAGGTGCCGAACATCCCGACGTTGCCATTCGAGAACGGCTGCCTGGCCAGCCATTCGACGGCGTCATAGCCGTCGGTCTGCTCGACCGGCATGTACTCGTCCGTGTTGACTCCCTCCGACCCGCCGGTGCCGCGTACATCCAGGCGCACCGACACGAACCCGCGCTCCGCCAGGTAGGCGTGGATGCCATGCCCGCCCCGCGACCCATCGTCTTTTCGATAAGGATGGTACTCGATGAGCACCGGGAAGCGTCCCTCCGCGTCCGGACGGATCAGGTCGGCGGACAGGTGGGTGCCATCCCGGGCCGGAATCCGGATGGAGCGTTCCACCTTGACTTTGTACGAAGCGGCTTCGGCGGACATAAGAAAAAGGAGAAGCGTCACGAGGCGCATGTCGTAGTGTAGGCCAGTCATGCGCAGCAAAGCGAGAGTTTCGCTTTATTTTCGCCATTGCGGTCGACGAGAATCCGGTACACACTAGTTATCTCGTGGTTATCAGCGGTTAGCAGCGGCACAAAATGGCGGTCGAAATAACCCATCGAATCCCTCTACCGGCGCCCAACGGCATGACGGAAGTCCGGGTCGACGAGAAGGGCCGCCTGACTCTGCCTGCCGGCCACAAACGCTTTCTTGAAAGTCTGGACGAAAACCGGCTGTTTGTCACGAGCCTTGATGACCGCCGCGCCCATGTCTTTTCGCAGTCCGTGTGGCGCAGCCGCCAGGAGCGCATGATCGCCGAGAGTTCCCTCCAGGAGGTTGTCCGGCGCTTCCTGTTCCGTGTTCATCGCTTGGGCGCGGACACCGAGATGGATAAACAAGGCCGCCTCGTGCTGCCCGCGAGGCTGCGCGCGAGGCTGCGGCTGGAAGACACGATGGTGTCTGTGTGGGCCGCCATCGACCGCGTCGAGATCATGCGAGAGGACGAGGCTGACACGCTCGATCAGGAGTTCAACTCGACCCGCGAGTCCGACTACGCCCTCCTGGAAAAGGCGAATTTGATCTAAGTCGGAAGAGGACCACAAGATTTAGTAGGTCGGGAATGAATGGTAGCAGCAGCGGGACAGCAAGAATTCCCCAAAGAATCAGCGAGAAAGCCCTTGCAAAAATTGGGTATCTCAGGTTACGATCGATCGTGGTCAGAAGTGGTCAGAAGTGGCCATCCCAAAAAACAAAATGCCGGACGAGCCCCTAGCTGGTACCGCCGAACCGTTGGACGCGCCCAATGGCATGTTCAACGCGTCGGTCGACCGCAAGGGACGGCTGAAGTTGCCGGTGTTGTTCCAGCGGTACCTGCGCGGCTTCGGCGAGCAGAAGTTGTTCGTCACGAGTTTGGACCGCAAGGTTGGACATATCTACACTGCCGGCGTCTGGAAGATGAACCGGCAGATGGCGTCGGGCACGGGTGTGGATGCGAAAGCCGCACAGCGACTCCTGTTTACCGCCAACGACCTTGGCGAGGATGTCGCGATGGATGGCGAAGGCCGCATTCTGCTTCCGACGAACATGCGGCGGGAATTGAAACTGGAGGACGGTCCGGTTCGGGTGTACGTGAATCGCGGCCGCATCGAGATCCTGAGCGAAGCCGTTTACGAGGAACGTAGACGGGTGGCGTCGGAGAGTTCGGAAGAAGATCTGGCATCGCTCGAGAGCGCGGGCTTCCTGTGATGCATTACCCGGTGATGCTCCGGGAGGCGTTGGAGAGGTTGGCGATTCGGCCGGATGGGATTTATCTGGATGCGACGGTGGGGCTCGGGGGACACACCGCGGAGATCGCCCGAAGGCTTGCGGGCGGGTGGGTTCTGGCCAACGACCGGGATGCGGAGAGCATCGAACTGGCGCGGGCCAACACGGCGGAGTGGGCGGACCGGATCCGATTTCATCAGGGAGATTTCTTCGGACTACGCGAAGCGCTGGCCATGCACGGCGTGGAGCGGGTCGACGGATTGCTGGCGGACTTGGGCGTGAGTCGCTACCAATTGACGACGCCGGCGAGAGGGTTATCGATCTTGTCAGATGGGCCGTTGGACATGCGCTTGGATCGCAACCAGGAACTGACCGCGGCTGATCTGATCAATCACGGTGCTGAAAAGCAACTTGCCGATTGGATCTACCAATACGGCGAGGAAAGGAGGGCGCGGAAGTTAGCCAGAGCAATCGTTCGGGCGCGGCCGATCCGGAGCACAGCACACCTGGCCGGTGTGTTGGAGAAGGCCGTGCCCCGAACGGGCAAATTGCACCCGGCAACGCGCGTCTTCATGGCTCTTCGCATCGTGGTGAACGACGAATTGGAGCAACTGGACGAACTGTTGCGCGTGGCCCCCGATCTGACGAGGGCCGGCGGGCGGGTGGTGGTGATTTCGTTCCACTCGCTGGAAGACCGAAAGGTGAAGGAGCGGTTTCGCGAGTTGGGCCGCGAAGGCCGCGCGTTGATTCTGACCAAGAAGCCGGAAACGCCCAGCTGGGAAGAACTGCGGGAGAATCCTCCGTCGCGTAGTGCGAAGTTTCGCGCGATCGAGATTCTCGATGCGGCGGCCTGACGGCCGCCGGCTCCGGCACACGGCCGCTTTGGGCGGTGTCCGGGAGGGAGTGACCACCGAGAAGAGAGGAAAGCCATGGCGACACTGGCAATGTGGTTGCGGAGAGCGGAAGCAGCGGCGGACTCGCGGCAGGCGCAAGGGGTGACATCCCCGTTCGCGCTGCGCTCGCTTCCGTACGAGGACTTGTTCTTTTACAAAAAGCAGGTGGATAACACGCGGCTGGTTCGGCAGCAGGATCCACGAGAGTCTGGCGAGTGCTGGTCCACGATCGGGGCGGTGTGCGCGGTCACGATGGTATTGATCACGACCCTGGCGCCCGGCGTGGCGAGCCTGCTGGCGGGCTATCAGATTCAGGAACTGGAAGCCGAACACCACCGCCTGGTCAACGAGCAAAGGGTCCTCGAGGCGCGCGAAGCGGAACTGCTCAATCCCGAACGGCTCGAGCGGTGGGCCGAGCGCCAGCAACTGAAGCCGCCGGCCCCTGGCCAGGTGATCCACCTGCAGCAGGCTTCGCCGGGGACCGTTGCCTTGAACCTGGACGCCGAGAAGGGCGCCAAGAAAGAATAGGTCCGTTCGCCGGCAGCCACGGCACGGCTTCGGGGGTTCCATGCGATTCCGGCCCAGGACCCAGGAAGAGACACGACTACTGACCCTTTCCGCGGGCGCCGCCCTCTGGTGCGGCGCCATTCTGTTTCAACTGTTCCAGCTCGAGGTGGTCCGCCACGAAGAACTGAAGCGGCAGGCGGAAAACCAACAGGTTCAATCGGTCGAGGTTCAGGCCCCGCGCGGGACCATCTTCGACAGAAACCGGGAACCGCTAGCCCTCAGCGTCAAAGTCGAGTCGGTTTTTGTGAATCCCAGGCAGGTGCCTGATCTGGACGTGGCGGCCGACCTTCTGTCTCAAATTCTCACGATCGACCGAAACACACTGCATGAGCGCCTCTCCCTGAAAGTCGATGTTGGCAAGCCTCCGGCGAAGGAGAAAGCGCTCCGCGGCTTCGTGTGGGTCAAACGCAAGGTCACCTCGGAAGAAGCCCGGCAACTGCGAAGCCTGCATCTCGACTGGATCGGGTTTCAAAGCGAGAGCCAGCGGCTGTATCCCAAGGGTGAGTTGGGCGTGACCGTCATCGGCGACGTGGACTTTGCTGAGGAGGGCAACGCCGGAATCGAACTCAAGCTCAACCGGGAACTGAAGGGGCGCAATGGCATGGCCCGCGTCCTCACCGATGTGCGCGGCGCGTCCATCGAGTCCATCGTTACCGAGAAACCTCAGCCGGGAGCGAACCTGGTGCTCAGCATCGACGAGCGTCTTCAGTTTCTGGCGGAAAAGGAGTTGCGCGCTGCTTCTGATGCGGCGGCAGCCAAGTCCGGGACACTGGTGATCCTGCGCCCGGACGATGGCGAGGTCCTCGCGATTGCCAGTTACAACCGTGCGGATCCGCAGTCCCGGCAGAATCTGGCGGTGATCGCGCCCTTCGAGCCGGGCTCGGTATTTAAGGTATTCACCATCGCCGGCGCCCTGGAGGCGCGGGTGGTGCGGCCCGAGACGGTGTTTCCGTGCGGCGTGCTGGCGATGTTCGGCCGCGTGCTGCACGAGGCCAAGCATGCCTTTGGCCCGATGGCGGTGACGGACATCCTTGCCAAATCGAGCAACGTGGGCGCGGCGCAGATCGGGCTCCGGCTGCGCGAAGGGCGCCTGAGCGAATTTGTCCGCAAGTTCGGATTCGGCGCCAGGACCGGGATTCCTCTGCCCGGGGAAGAAGGCGGCTGGCTGCGTCCGGTCAACCGGTGGAATCGCGACACGATCCTTTCCGTCCCGATGGGCCACGAGATCAGCACGACGGCGATTCAACTGGCTCAGGCCTGCGCGGTGATCGCGAATGGGGGCTTCCTGGTCAGGCCGCGGCTGGTGCTGCGAAAACAGGCGGCGGACGGGCCGGAGGAGATCGTCCCGCCCGGCCGGCGCGAAACCGTACTCTCGCCCGACCGCGCCCACGAGATGCGGCAGATGATGGAAGGCGTGGTGCTGAACGGAACCGGCAAGGCCGCCCGGCTGAACGGCTATACGGCGGCGGGTAAGACCGGCTCCGCACAGATTTATGACGACAAACTAGGACACTACACCCACAGCTATAACGCGTCGTTCATGGGATTCGCGCCCGTGACCAAGCCGGCCATCGTGGTGGTGGTGACGCTGAACGGTACATCCGGGGGCACGGCCGGATTCGGAGGTGTTGTGGCCGCGCCGTTGTTCCGGAAGGTGACGCAGGAGGCGCTGCGCGTGCTGGAGGTGCCCAAGGATTTGCCGGAAACGATGGCGCCTCCGGAACCGCTGCCGCCGGATGCGGACGTCGACGACGTAACATCGGGGCCCGAGCCTGCGCCAGATCATCAGGTGCGGACAGTCATGATGGCGGAGGCGGCGCGTCCGGCGCTGCCGCCAGACCCTCCGGTTGCGACCGGTCCGCGCGTGCCGGATTTCACCGGCAAGTCCGTCCGCGCGGTCATGGAGCAGGCGTCGGCCCTGGGTTTGCCCTTGCTGCTGAACGGAAACGGCCGCGCGATCATGCAGTTGCCGCCGGCCGGGGCGGTGCTGCCGCCGGGGCAAAGTGTAAGAGTTCGATTTTCGCGGTAGCGTCCATGGCGCAACCCATCCAACTCCAGCGCCTTCTCAAAGGGATCGACTGGAGCGCCCCCGGCTCCCGGGTTTCGCCTGACCTGCCGATTCAGGGCCTGGAATTCGACTCCCGGCTCGTGACGCCCGGTAGCCTGTTTTTTGCCTTCCAGGGCAAACGCGCCGATGGCCGGACCTTCACCGCGGATGCCTTGGCGAAGGGCGCGGTTGCCGTTGTCGCCGGCACGCCCCCGCCGGAAGGTTTCGCGGGCCCATGGATCGTGGTTCCCCACCTTCGTCGCGCACTGGCCGTGGCGGCGAAGGAGTTCTACGGGCGGCTGGATGAAAAACTGCGCCTCACCGGCGTGACCGGTACCAACGGGAAGACGACGACATGCTATCTGATCGATTCGATTCTGCGCCGGGCGGGAATGCGGACGGGTCTGGTCGGCACGATTCAATATCGAGTCGGCGACGAGATCCTCGACGCGGTCAACACGACGCCGGAATCGCTGGAATTTCACCGGCTGCTGGCGCGCGTCGAATCGATCGGCGGCACTCACGTGACGGCCGAGGTTTCCTCCCACGCCCTGGAACTGGGGCGCGTCTATGGAATGTACTTCGATGTGGGCGTTTTCATGAACCTGACGCGCGACCATCTGGACTTCCACGGCGACATGGAAAGTTACTTCGCCGCCAAGCGCCGCCTGTTTGAGGGCGCCGGCGCTCCTCCGCCGCGCGTCATGGTCCTGAATGCGGACGATGCCTACGCCAGGCGGATTGCGCCGGCCGCCGGTTCGAGCACGGTGTGGTACGGATTGGGAAAGGAGGCCGCCGTGCGGGCGGTCGAGGTGACGCCCAGCTTGCAGGGCCTGAGATTCGAAATTGAGCGCGAAGGCCGGCGGACGCCGGTGGAATCGCCGATGGCCGGCCGCGTGAATGTCTACAACCTGCTCGCCGCCTACGCGACGGGTTTGGCGTTGGGCGTGAGCCACGAAATGGCGATTGCGGGAATTGCGGACTGCGGAGCCGTGCCCGGACGGTTCGAGCGTGTGGACGAGGGACAGCCGTTCGGCGTCTTCGTCGACTACGCCCACACCGACGACGCTCTCCGCAACGTGCTCGCGACCGCGCGGGAATTGACCCACGGCCGCGTGATCACCGTCTTCGGCTGCGGCGGCGACCGCGACCGGGAGAAGCGTCCCTTGATGGGACAAGCCGCCGGACAAGGAAGTGACTTCGTCGTACTGTCGAGTGACAATCCGCGATCCGAGGACCCGCTGGCCATCATCAACGACGCCCTCGTCGGACTGCGCCGCACCGATGTGCGGCACGTGGTGGAACCCGATCGCGCGACTGCCATTCGCAAGGCGATTGAAGAAGCCTCCGCGGGCGACGTGGTCGTGCTCGCGGGAAAGGGTCACGAGACCTATCAGGTGCTGAAGGACCGGACGATCGAATTCGACGATCGCCAGGTGGCGCGTCGAGTGCTCCGCGGTTTCGGCTATGCCAGGGAGCGCGGATGACCTTGGATCTGACGGCGGCCCTCGGCCAACCGGGCGGGCCGCTTGCTGTTTCCGGCTGGAGTATCGACACGCGCACGCTGCTGGCGGGCGACGCCTTCTTCGCCCTGTCGGGACCGTCTCACGACGGACACGATTTCGTGTCTGAGGCGGCACGAAAGGGCGCCGCGGCGGTCGTGGTCTCCCGCGCTGTCGATGCAGGCGTTCGTTCGTATCTGGTTGAGGACCCGCTCTCCGCCCTGCAACAGACGGCGCGCCGGGCCCTCGATGAGTGGAATGGAGACGTGGTTGCCGTAACCGGCAGTGCGGGCAAGACCTCGGCCAAGGATGCGGTGGCGCACCTGCTCGCGGGAGAACTGCCGGTGGGTAAGACGATCGGGAACTTCAATAACCATGTCGGCGTGCCGCTGTCGATTCTGCGGTTGCCGGACGAGTGCCGCATCGCGGTCCTCGAGATGGGCATGAATCATGCGGGCGAGATCCGGGAGTTGGCGCGCTTGGCCAGGCCTCGCGTGGGCGTCATCACGAACGTCGGCCATGCCCACATCGAGAATTTCGACTCCGTCGACGGCATCGCGCTGGCCAAGCGCGAGTTGATCGAAGAATTGGCCCCCGCCGGCGTGGCCGTGCTGAACGCCGACGATGAACGTGTCAGCCGGTTTCGCGACGTTCACGCTGGCCCCATCGTGAGCTACGGCTTCTCCGGCCGCGCCGACGTTCGGGCCGACGGCTACGAATCCGGATTGGATAACAGCCGCTTTGTCGTCGACGCCGTGCGCTTCGACATCCCGTTGCCTGGGCGGCACAACGTGATGAACGTGTTGGCGGCCATCGCCGTCGGCAAGGTTTACGGGATTGCAGTCGAGCGGCTTCCGGAACGGGCGAGGTCGATCGTGCCGGCAAAGATGCGCGGAGAGCGGCTGACGGTTCGCGGCATGACGATCTGGAACGACTGTTACAACGCCAATCCTGCCGCCATGAAGGCCATGACCGATGTTCTGGCCGCGACGCCCGCCCGCCGCCGCATCGCCGTGCTTGGCGAGATGCTGGAATTGGGCCACGCGTCGCACGCCCTGCATCGGGAGGTCGGCCGCTACGTCGCCGCGAGCGGGATTGATCTGGTTGTGGGAGTTCACGGCGCGGCGCAATGGTTGGCCGGAGAAACCGGCGGGCCCTTTTTTGAGACGCCGGAAGAGGCGGGCGATTATGTGCGGGCGATCGCCCGGGAGGGCGACGCCATCCTGTTCAAAGGGTCGCGCGGCGTGCGGGTGGAGTTGGCGCTCGACCGGGTGGTAAAGGAGTAGCGCGTGCTCTACTATCTGTTTTACGAACTCGGCTTTCCCTACCTGAGCGCGCTTCGGATTTTCCGCTACGTGACCTTCCGCACCGCGGCGGCCAGCCTGACGGCCCTGTTTCTCTGCATCATCCTCGGCCCCTGGCTGATCCGGAAACTGAGGCAGTTTCAAATCGGCCAGCACATTCGCGAAGACGGGCCGAAGTCTCACCAGAAGAAGGCCGGCACCCCCACCATGGGCGGGGTGCTCATCATTCTGTCTACGCTCGTGCCCACGCTTCTGTGGATGGATTTGCGAAACCTGCACGTGTGGGTGGCGGTCTTCGCCATGCTGGCGTTCGGCGCAATCGGTTTCATGGACGACTACGCCAAGGTGAAGAAGAAGCAGAACCTGGGTTTGACGGTGCGCGGCAAATTCGGACTGCAGGTGCTGGCGGCACTGTTGGTCGGCCTGGTTCTGCTGGTGATGCACGCCGCCAATGTCTACCGGACGAACATGAATGTCCCGTTTCTGAAGGATTTCAAGCCCGATCTGCTGATCTCCTCGCTGCTGAGCAACCCCTGGACCTACCCGCTGGCGTTCGTTCCGTTTTTCCTGTTTGTCGTGGTGGTGGTCGTCGGGGCATCGAACGCCGTCAATCTCACCGATGGCCTCGACGGCCTGGCGACCGGCTTGATGGTGATTGCCTCCGGCGCGCTCACGGTGCTGACGTACACGAGCGGGCACGCCATTTTCGCCGATTACCTGGGGCTCGACCGGAATCCGCGCGCCGCCGAGTTGACGATCTTCTGCGGCTCCCTGACGGGTGCCTGCCTGGGCTTCCTCTGGTACAACGCGCATCCGGCGGAAGTGTTCATGGGCGACGTTGGGTCTCTGTCGCTCGGGGCGGCGATGGGCACGGTGGCCGTCCTGCTGAAGCAGGAGATCCTCCTGTTCTTCATCGGCGGCGTGTTCGTGCTGGAAGCCCTGTCGGTCATCCTGCAGGTGGGCAGTTACAAGTTGAGGAAGAAACGCATCTTTAAGATGGCGCCGCTGCATCACCACTTCGAGGCGCTCGGCTGGCAGGAAAGCAAAGTGATTGCGCGCTTCTGGATCGCGGGCCTGATCCTGGCGTTGTGCGCGCTCACCACGTTGAAGGTGCGGTAAAAGGAATGGATTTCTCCGGACTCAAGGTCGTGGTGGTCGGGATGGAACGCTCCGGCGTCGCCGCGGTTGAACTGCTGGCGCGCAAGGGCGCGCGGGTCACGGCGACGGATGTCAAGACCCTCGTCGAACTCCCGCAGGCCGCTGCGGTCATCGAGCGATTGGGCGTCAGGTTCGAACCGCAGTCGCACGAAGTATTCGAGGACGCGGACTGGATCGTGCTGTCGCCCGGCGTTCCGGCGGACCTGCCGGACCTCGGCCCCGCGCGTGCCCGCGGCGCTGTGGTGTGCGGCGATGTGGAACTGGCCGGACTGTTCCTGCGTGGGCGCAGGATCGGCATTACCGGATCCAACGGCAAGACGACCACCACCGCCTGGACCGGACACCTGCTGCGCGAGGCCGGGATTCCCGTGCAGGTGGGCGGCAACATTGGCGCCGCCGTCTCTTCCCTCGTCGACTCTTCGCGTGACGACCAGTGGAATGTGCTGGAGCTTTCCAGTTTTCAGCTCGAGACGACGCGGACGTTTCACTGCCAGACGGCCTCGTGTCTCAACGTCACGCCGGACCATCTCGACCGGCACGGCACCTTCGAGGCCTATGCCGCCGCCAAAGGAATGCTGTTCGCCACCCAGACCGCGTCCGATTTCGCCGTTTTGAACGCGGACGATCCCACCTGCGCGGCCTATGCGGCCGGCGCCAGGTCGCGGCCTTTCTGGTTCAGCAGAAATACCCCTCACCGCCCGGGCGCGTGGCTGGACGACGGTACTCTGTGGATCGAAGGGCTGCGTCTGATCAGCGCTGACCGCATTCCTCTGCGCGGTTCGCACAACGTGGAGAATGCCCTGGCGGCCGCCGCGATGGCTCACCTGGCGGGCGCCTCGATCGAGGCCATCGCATCGGGGCTCGCCTCGTTCGCCGGTGTCGAGCATCGGCTGGAGCACGTCCGCACCCTGGCCGGAGTCGATTACTTCAACGACAGCAAGGCGACCAATGTCGACGCCACGCTCAAAGCCATTGATGCCTTCGCCGGCGGCCTCTGGGTAATTCTCGGCGGAAAAGACAAGGGCAGCGAGTACACTCCGCTCGGCCCGCCGCTGGCCCGAAAAGCCAAGGCGGTGCTGCTGATCGGCGCCGCGGCGGCCAAGATCGCCGCACAACTCGAGCCCTACACCGTGTTGATCGACGCCGGGACGCTCGACCAGGCGGTTCACATCGCCCGTGACAGCGCCGTTCCGGGCGACACCGTTCTGCTCGCGCCCGCCTGCGCCAGTTTCGATCAGTTTCGCAACTATGAACACCGGGGACAGGTTTTCAAGCAGCTTGTGATGGATTTGAAGGAGAGCTAAATGCCGCAACTAGCCAAGACCGACCGTACCTTGTTCTATACCACCGTGGTGATGACCTGCTTTGGGCTCCTGATGGTCTATAGCGCCTCATCCGTGATGGCGGAACTCAAGTACGGCTCGGCCAGCCATTTCGCGCTGCGGCAGGGAGCGTTCCTCCTGTTGGGGTTGGCAACCATGATGCTGTTCAAGCGCCTGCCCTACCGCTTGTTGCAGAGCCCCGTGGTGGCCTTCGCCGCCTTGGGCGGCGCCATCATCTCGCTCGGCATCGCCTACGCCCTGGGAGCCAGGCACCGCTGGCTGAATCTCGGCTTCGGCATCAATCTGCAGCCCTCGGAATTCGCCAAGCCCGCGGTCGTGATCTTTCTCGCCTACTTCATTGCCAAGCGGGCGCGCGCGATCAACGACAAACACACGGTGCGGCCGGCCTTCCTGGCCGTCGGCTTGATTATCCTGTGCGTGGCCGTTGCCGACCTGGGATATGGCGTGCTGATCGCGCTCACCGCGGCCGTGCTGTTCTACGTCGCCGGCCTTGAGCGGCGCTACTTCCTCGCGCTGGTTGGCTTCAGCTTTCTCGCCGGCGGCTTCCTGATCGCGATGAAGCCGTATCGTCTGGCCCGCGTCATCCAGTTTGTGGACCCCAAATACGAGTTCGTCGCCAAAGTCGACCGCTTCGGGTGGGTCCGCGGTCACTTGCGTAAGGCGATGTCGGTGAAAGACACCAACTATCAGGCCGAGCAGTCAAAGATCGCCGTCGGCGCCGGTGGCGTGACCGGCCTCGGCCTGATGCAGGGCAAACAGAAACTGCTCTATCTGCCCGAGGCCCACACGGACTTCATCTACGCCGTGATCGCCGAGGAGTGGGGCATGATCGGCGCCGTCGGTGTGTTGGCCGGTTTCGGTTTCATCCTGTGGCGGGGCTTTCGGATCGCGCTCGAGACCGACGATGATTTCGCCCGCTACCTGGCGATCGGATTGACCACGGTGGTGGTGTTGCAGGCGCTGATCAACATCAGCGTCGTGCTGGGAATGGGGCCGACCAAAGGATTTCCGCTGCCGATGATCAGTTCCGGCGGCAGTTCCCTGGTCGCCACCATGGCCGCAATGGGGATCTTGATGAATGTCAGTGAGCATTCCTGATGTGGTGGGGTGGCCTTACGGTGGGGCGGCCTTGAGGCCGCGGCGGGCTTTAGCCCGCCCCTGGTGTTTGGTTCTTTGCACCCGGACTGTAGGGGCCGAAGGCCGGCTTGTGGATCGGATACTCGTGGCGCGGACTCTCGAGTCTGCCGCGTCGAGACTCGTCTCGACGCTTGGTGGCGCACGCTTCCAGCGTGCAGGGGAACTTCAGTTCCCCATGCCGGGCGAAGCCCGGCCTTGCGGATCGAAGGGCCGTGTATTGGTAGAGCTGGCGGACCGCTCGGAAGTGCGTGGCGCACAGCCTGCCTTGGGTACTTGGTATCTATGTCGGACGGCGCGAGTCTCTGTTTTGTCATGGCCGGCGGCGGAACCGGCGGCCACGTGGTTCCGCTGGTCGCCGTCGCGCGCGAACTGCGCCGGCGCGGCCACGAGTGCCGCTTTGTCGGGACGCGGGACGGATTTGAAGCGCGCCTGGTGCCGCAGCATGGATTTCCGCTGGAGTTCATTGGGATCGGCGGTCTGATGGGAGTCGGCTTGGCCCGGAAAGCGAAAACGGCGGTCCAGCTTCCCCTCAGCGCCGCCCGCATCTGGAGGCGGCTGGGGCAGTGGAGGGCGGCCGGAGTGTTCAGCATGGGCGGCTATGTGGCCGGACCGGCCGTGATCGCCGCGTTGTTGCGCGGCCTTCCGGTGGTGGCAATGGAGCCCAACGCGAGGCCGGGTGTCACCAACCTGCGCTTGGGCCGCCGTGTGGCCAGGACGTTGATCGCGTTCGAAGAGACTGCGCGGTACTTCCCGCCGGGCAAGTGGGAACTGACGGGCCTTCCGGTGCGGGATGAGTTTTTCTCGATCGGGCAGAACAAGCCCGGGGAGCGGCTGAACCTGCTGATTACCGGGGGAAGCCGGGGTTCGCGTACGCTGAACCGGGCGGCGGAGGAGAGTTGGCCGCTATTCCGTCAGTCCGGCCTGCGGGTGAGACTGGTGCATCAAACGGGCAAGGAAGAATGCGACTCGATTCGAGACCGGTTCGCGCAAAGTGGAGTGGAAGGGGAGATCGTGCCGTTTATCGACGACATGCCGGCCGCCTATGCCGCCGCGCACCTGGTGGTGAGCCGCTCCGGCGCTGGAGCGGTGGCCGAACTGGCGGCTGCGGGCAGGCCGGCGGTGCTGGTCCCGTTTCCCTTTGCGACCGGCGACCATCAGCGCTCGAATGCCGAAGCGCTGGAGCGCGCCGGGGCGGCGCGCATGGTCCGGGACAGCGAAATGACGGGCTTGCGGCTCTTCGAGATCGTCCGTGAACTGGCCGCGAAGCCGGACACTTTGGAATCGATGGGCCACGCCGCGCGCCGCCTGGCCCGCCGCGGAGCGGCCTCCCGGGCGGCCGATCTGCTGGAATCTCTTGCCCGGGGCAAGGAATAGCCGTTGACAGCGACGGCCGGAAGCCGAAACAATACTTCAAAGAAATGTTTTTTTGTCCCCAGCGCCTGCACTTCACCGGAATCGGCGGTATCGGCATGAGCGGCATCGCCGAAGTGCTGCTGAGCCTGGGGTACTCCATCTCCGGCTCCGACCTGAAACGAAGCCCGATCACGGCCCGTTTGGAATCGCTTGGGGCTTCCGTCGCCGAGGGCCACGCCGCCGCCAACATCGCCGGGGCCAAAGTCCTGGTCATTAGTTCCGCCGTCGACGAGCGCAATCCGGAGGTGGTGGAGGCGAGGCGGCAGGGCATTCCGGTCATTCCTCGCGGCGAACTGCTGGCGGAACTCATGCGGCTGAAATATGGCATCGCCGTTGCCGGCAGCCATGGCAAAACCACAACCACGTCCATGGCGGCCACCATCCTGGATCAGCTCGGCCTGGATCCGACTGTCATCGTGGGCGGCCGGCTGAGCACCATCGGCGGCACCAATGCCCGCGTGGGCAAGAGCGACTTGCTCGTGGTCGAGTCCGACGAAAGCGACGGGTCGTTTCTCAAACTCGCGCCCATCGTCGCCGTCGTCACCAACATCGACCACGAGCATCTCGACCACTACAAGGACTTTGCCGCGATCCGCCGTGCCTTCGCCGAGTTCATTAACAAGGTCCCGTTCTACGGCGTTGCGGTGCTTTGCCTGGACGACCCGAATGTGCGTTCGCTGCTGCCGGAAGTCCGGCGCCGCGCGGTGACCTACGGCCGCACCGCCCAGGCGGACATCGAGATCCCTTCCATCCGGCGGGAAGCCTTCTTGAGCCGGTTCACTCTTCGAACGCGGGATAGAGATCTCGGCGAGTTCACGCTCAACGTGCCGGGCGAGCACAACGTGCTCAACGCGACTGCGGCCATCGCCGTGGCTCTGGAACTGGGCCAGGAGCCGGATCGCATCCGGACTGCCCTGGAAGCGTTTCGCGGCGTCGACCGGCGTTTTCAGATTCGCGGCCAGGCTGCCGGCGTCACCGTCGTCGACGACTACGGCCACCATCCCACCGAAATCAGGGCCACGCTCGAAACCGCCCGCGGCTGCGGATATCGCAAGATTCATGTCCTGTTCCAGCCGCACCGGTACACTCGGACCCACCTGTTGATGGATGAATTCGCAGGCGCCTTCCACCAGGCGGACCATGTCTATCTCACCGAGATCTATGCGGCATCGGAACCGCCGATGGAAGGAGTCACCGGCGCCGCGCTCGCCGAGCGCATGCGGGCCTTCGGTCACCGCTCGGTGGAGTTCGTCGGTACGCTGCCCGCGGGGATCGAGGCCGTCACCGCGAACGTACGGGAAGGAGACCTCGTGGTGACACTGGGCGCTGGCAGTATCTCCCAGGCAGGAGATCTGATTCTCTCCACTCTCTTGAACCGCGCCCGATCCGTGCCGGGACCCCCTACTCCTTCTGACCCGCGACCCACCACGCCATCTGAGCCGCGACCGTCAGGGAGCGGTGGCGCTACTGCGGACCCGCGACCCCCTACTCCATCAGAGCCGCGACCGGAAGGGAGCGGGCCGGCGTCTCCCCCCGAGCCACGCTCCACTACTCCATCTGAGCCGCGACCGGAAGGGAGCGGGCCGGCGTTTCCCTCCGCCCCTCCTTCTGAGCCGCGACCGTCAGGGAGCGGTGGCGCTACTGCGGACCCGCGGCCCACTACTCCTTCTGAGCCGCGACCGGAAGGGAGCGGGCCAGCGTTTGCCTCCGCCCCGCGACCGTCAGGGAGCGGTGGCGCCTCTGGATCCAGCGCGAAGCCTTCAGATCCAACCGCGCTATCCGTGCTGCAACGGTCACCGACCAGTCGCACCGCCGTCACCAGCGCGGCCACCCACCGCAGGCCCCCCGGAGCCATCTCATGACAACCACCAGGAAAAAAGATACCCCTCGCTGGGGGTGGCGGGTCTGGCTGAAAGCCGGGATGTGGTTCTCGGTCGCCCTTGCGGCCCTGCTCGCCGCGCGCGCCGTCCAGGCCTATGTTCTCGATGATCCCCGGTTCATCATGGTCGGCTCGCCGTCGGAGGCGTACGAGTCCGCCGACTTCATCGTTCAGGGCGTCTCCTACGCTTCGCGCGACAAGATCATTCAGGTGTTCGCCGACGATTTCGGGAAGAACATTTTTCTCATGCCGATTTCCGAACGCCGCAGGCATTTGCTGGCGATCGACTGGGTCGAGGAGGCCGGCGTGTCGCGTCTGTGGCCCAACCGCATCGTAGTGCGCATCACGGAGCGGACCCCGGTGGCGTTCGTGCGCCTGTCGGCCGATCCGGTCAAGTCCAAATCGGCCCGCCCGGCCATGATTGACCGCGAAGGAGTCATCATGCAGCAACCCGATCGCGGGAATTTTTCGTTTCCGGTGCTGGGCGGCGTCCACGAACGGCAGACCGAGCCCGAGCGCCGGGAAAAGGTGGCCCGGATGCTCCGTCTCCTGAGAGAGTTCGGTCCGTTGACCAAAAGCCTGACCGTCACCGAAGTCGATCTCGCCTCCCGCGATGTGCGGCTGTCGGCGGAGGTTGGGGACAAGGAAGTGGAGTTGTTGCTCGGCGAACGCAGCCATACCCGGCGGCTCGAGACCTTCCTTGCGCATTATCCGGAGATTCACAAACGCACTCCGGAGTTTGACTGGTTCGATCTGCGGCTCGATAACCGCATCATCGCCAGGAAGTCGAAGCCGTCCGAGTAACGAGGCAAAGAGATGTCCAGGTCACAGAAGGAAGTTCTCGCGGTGGGGGTCGATCCCGGAAGCGCGTTCACGCGGTGCGTGATCGGTGTCGTCAACAACGGAACCATGCGCTTTGTGGGGCACGGCCAGAGCCCCTCCGACGGGTGGGTGAAAGGCCGTGTGGCGGACCAGCGGGCCGTGGCCGATTCCATCCTGCGCGCCGTTCGCGAGGCCGAACGCGAAGGCGGCGTCTCGGCTGAGGGAGCGGTGCTTGGGATTGCCGGGCCGACCGTTCGCGGCGGCCACAGCCGTGCCTACCTCGACTTCGGACGCCGCCGCGAGATCGATCTGCGCGATGTCAGCCGCGTCACCCAGCGCGCCGCCAAGGTCAGTCTCAATGAAGACCGCATGGTGTTGCATGTGGCGCTGCAGGATTTCACCGTCGACGATCATCCCGGCCACCGCGATCCCCGCGGGATGCAGGGTTCGCGCCTCGAAGCCCACGTCTACGTCATCACCGTTTCCGAGCAGGAGCACCAGTTGCTCGTCGGCGCGGCCAACCTCGCCCACCTCGAAATACAGGAAACGGTCTTTGAGCCCATGGCGGCTTGTTTCGCCTCGGTCATGCCCGACGAGCGCCGCGAAGGGGTCGTCCTCATCGATATCGGCGCCCACTCGAGCGACATGGTGGTGTACTTCGGCGATTCGCTGTTTCTGGTCGCGACGATTCCGGTGGGCGGGCATCACTTCACCACCGACGTGGCGTATGGGCTGCGCACAACGTCGGCCGACGCGGCGCTGCTGAAGGAAGAGTACGGGTCCGCCCTGGCGGCGCATACGCCGGACCGCACGTTGATCGAGGTTCCGTCGCGCGACGGGCAGGAATCCCGGGAAGCCCCGCTGCGCAAGCTGAATGCGATCCTCGAGTCCCGCGCCGCGGAGTTGTTCCGGTTGGTGCGCCGCGATCTCGGGGACGCCCTGCTCGATCAGTCCCTGCTCGGCGGCATGCTGCTGGCCGGAGGCACCGCCCGCCTGGCTGGCCTATGCGACATGGCCGAGGCGGTGCTGCCCTGCAGCGCCCGCAAGGGATTGGCGAATGGGGTGAAGGATTGGCCGGAGGACATTGACGATCCGGTCTGGACGACCGCGGCCGGCCTGATGATGTATTCGGCCAAACTCGGATCGCGGTCCGAAGAGGAGCGGAAGCGCAAGCCGGTGCTGCCCTGGCTGGCCCGCGCCACGACACGGTGAGGAAACAAGGAGAACACATGAACCTGCTGGATCCGCAAATGGACGCGTTGAAGTACGAAATTCAGGAGGAATTCCGCGGCGCGCGCATCAAAGTGATCGGCGTCGGCGGGGGAGGCTCCAACGCCGTTGCGCGTATGGTCTCCGAAGGCGTGGAGGGCGTGGAGTTTTATGCCCTCAATACAGACATGCAGGCGCTATTGGCCTGCAATGTTCCGAACAAGATCCAGATCGGCGGAAAGATCACCGGAGGCCTCGGCGCCGGCGCCGACCCCGCCATCGGACGGCAGGCCGCACTCGAGGATACCGATCGTCTTTGCGAGATGCTCGAAGGCACCGACATGGCCTTCGTCACGGCGGGCCTGGGCGGCGGCACGGGAACCGGCGCCTGCCCCGTGGTTGCCTCTCTGGCCAAGGAACTCGGTGCGCTCACCGTCGCCGTCGTCACCAAGCCATTCAAGTTTGAAGGCTCGCGCCGCATGCGCTCAGCCGATGCCGGCCTGGCCGACCTGGCCGCCACCGTCGACACGGTCATCGCCATTCCCAACGACCGTCTCCTCAGCCTGGTGCCCAAGGGGACCAGCTTCACCGAAGGCTTCCGCGTCGCTGACGACATCCTTCGCCAGGCCGTCCAAGGCATCAGCGACATCATGGTGACGCCCGGCATGATCAACCGCGACTTCTCGGACATCAAGGCCACCATGGCCGGCATGGGCTACGCCGTGATGGGCACCGCCACCGCTCGCGGGGAGACCGCTACGGTGGAAGCCGCGCGCCGCGCCATCAGTTGCCCGCTGCTCGAGGATTCGCGTATCAAGGGCTCGCGCGGCATCCTCATCAACATCACCGGGTCGTCGCAACTCGGCCTCCACGAAGTCAACGAGGCCTGTGAGATCGTCCGCTCCGCCGCCGAGTTCGAAGACGTCATGGTGAACTTCGGCGTCATCATCAACGAATCGATGGGAGACGCCGTCAAGGTGACCGTGATCGCCACCGGATTCCAGCCGGAGATCCATCCTGTGCCGTTGCGCAGGACCGCGACTCCGGAGATCAAGGGCAAGCCCGCAGCCGTCTCATCGTTCAACAGTGCGGCCACGGTCGAGGTTCCTGCCCCTGATCCCTTGGCGCCCGCAATGATGGCGCACGAGGAGATGCCGGAACCGGCCGCGCCGGAACCCGCGTCGATGGAACTCGACTTCGACCCGGACGATCTTGAGGTTCCCGCCTTTCTGCGGCAGGGCCGTCTGCTGCAATAGGATGCACCTCGACCGTGAGATCGCCGTCGCCGGACGCGGACTATGGGTTCGCGGCATTCCCGCCGGAACCGTTTCGCCGGTCCTGGTCTTTCTGCACGAAGGGCTCGGCTGTTCGGAACTGTGGCGGCGTTTTCCCGATGAGGTCTGCGCCGCCGTCAATCTGCCGGGCCTGGTGTACGACCGGTGGGGCTACGGCCGGTCCGAGGCCCGGCCTGTCCCGTGGCCGCCCTCCTACCTTGACGACGAAGCGGCAGGGCATCTCCCGGAACTGCTCGCGGCCGTCGGTGTCCACGATGTCTATATGATTGGCCATAGTGACGGTGGCACCATCGCCCTGAGGTTCGCCGCCGCGCCGCCCCGCGAGGTTCGGGTGCGCGGCGTGGTGACGGAAGCGGCCCACGTCGTTGTCGAAGAGTTTGGCCTGTCCGGCATCCGGGAGACCGTGGATCGCTATCGCACGGCCGACCTGCCCGAGCGTCTGTCCCGGTATCATGGCGACAAAGCGGAAGCGGTCTTCCGGGGCTGGTCCGAGACCTGGCTCTCCCCCGCGTTCCGTGACTTCCAGATCCTCGACCATCTCCCTCACATTACCTGTCCAGTGCTGGCGATCCAGGGCCGCGACGACGAGTACGGGACTCATGCCCAAGTCGACCATATCGCACAAAAGGTCCCGCTCGCTTCCACGCTCTGGATCGCCGGTTGCGGCCACGCCCCCCACCGCGAAGCGCAGCAGTTGACCCTCGCCGCCATCTGTGGCTTCATCCGGCAGGTGCAATCGGAGAAGCACCACTAGCCGGCCATCCCTCCGAGACCCGATCCTTTCACGTGGTGCCGGTCTCCGACCGGCCATCCGGATCGAAGATTCATCTTTCGGGTTTGGCCCTTTGCACTAATACGCAGGGGCCGCATACATGTGGCCCGCCGGCCGAAGGTCGGCTTCCGCCGCGCCCATCTGGACTTTGCTCCTCCTCAATTCTGTCCCTCCATCAACGGCAGTGAACAAGGGTCGCCGAAATTTATTTCGTTTTCTCCGAATCACATGCGGGAATCCGAATTTGGGCTCCACCATCCTCCGAGGACAATGGAATCGGGAATCGGAATCCAATGCGACTCACCGACATCGTGCCGGCCCCAGGCTTCTCCCGCCGGATGAGACGTTGTATCCTGTGGGCGGAGAATCCCGTGGCGCCCTTCCTGCTGCTGGTATTCACCTTCGCTGCGCAAGCGAAGCCCATCGAGACCTGCTCCCTGTCGGGCACCGTCGTCGACTCCGTCACCAACAAACCTTTGAACAAAGTGGACATCCGGCTACAGCCGCTCGATGGCCGGGGCCACCACACGGCGATCAGCCAGTCCGACTCGGAGGGCCGCTTTGCCCTGGAGAAAATTGACCCAGGCAGTTACCGCCTGGAGGGCCTGCGCAGTGGGTACCTCCAGACAGGTTACGGCGCACGGCGGGACAACCGAAACGGAGCCGTGCTCCGACTTGAAGCGGGACAGGTCCTCAAAGACGTCGAGATCAAGCTCGTGCCCTCCGCCTCCATCTCGGGGACGGTTCGCGACCTCGACGGCGATCCGGTCGGCTTCGCCCAAGTCGTGACAGGGCGGAGGAGTTACGTGCTCGACGGGCCCGGCGATGGAGATCTCTTTCAACTCGTGGGGTCCACCTCTACCGATGATCTGGGTCAATACCGGATCCCCTACTTGCGGCCCGGCAAATACTACGTCGGGGCCGCGCCGATCGATCTCTCACCAAGGTGTGTCAGGGATCACTCGCCGCCTTCCGCCGGGCCAAGAGAGGTCAGCCTCCGCACGTACTATCCTGGCGTTCAGGATCCGGCACATGCCACGCCCATCGAGGTTGCCGTTGGAAGTCATGTCACCGGAATCAATGTCACGCTCGCGCGTGCGGCGACCGTCCGAGTCCGCGGTCGGGCTACCAAGGCCGCCGGAATCGAGGCCAAGGGCCTCTCGATCGCATTGAGTGACCGGAGTCGATTCTCCCTGCTCGGCTTCTCTGTTCTCGGAAACACGATCAGCGCGGCCGGGGATTTCGAGTTCGAAAGCGTCCCTCCGGGTTCGTACATGATTATTGCCGATATTGGAGGGGCCTACGAAACGAGCGCAACGATTGAGGTCGGCCGCGCCGACGTCGAGGGCGTGAGCCTCGTTGTGGGACCTGGAGCGGACGTGAAAGGACGCGTCACAGTGGAGGGCGCCGCGAAACTGGACACGAAGATCAGGGTCAGGGCAGGCACTCGAACAAGCGGCGGGCACTACGGAGAAGCAGCCGGCGATGGTACGTTCGCACTTCAAAATCTTCCTCCGGGTCGGTACGCGGTCACAGTGCACACCGCACCCGCCGAGCAGGTTTACGTGAAGGCGATGCGTTCGGACCAGACCGATGTTCTGAAAGACGGTCTGACGATCTCTCGACCCGGAGTAGCAGCCCTCGAAATCACTGTCTCGACTGACGGCGGCATGGTTCAGGGCTCCGTTCTCGACAAAGAAGAACGGCCGGCCGTCGGGGCAACCGTGGTGCTCGTGCCCGAAGCCCGGTTGCGATCGCGGGGGGACCTGTTCAAGACGAGTCCCACCGACCAGGAGGGCCGGTACGAATGGAAGGCGATCCCACCGGGCGACTACAAGCTGTTCGCCTGGGACGACGTCGAACCAGGCGCCTGGCATGACCCCGATTTCCTGAAGGAGTACGAACCGAAAGCCACACCCATTACGATCCACCCGAATGGGCGCGAAGTAGTCCGGGTACATGTCCTCGCAGAGGGTGCGCAGTAGCGTCCTACTGCGTGTTGGCGCGTTTTCGGCGTTTGGTGAAGCTTATTCAAACTGCGGCACGACATCCTTTGGACTCACCGCGCTGATCCCCGGATACCGGGCGAAGTCCCCGACGTTGAACGTGAGAATCCGGCCGATCCCGTGAACGTTCATCACCGCGACGATTCGCGCGTCGTGTGCCTTCTTGCCGATCACGCGGTGCTCGACGGCTAGGCGCTCCCACTCCGGGAAGACTTCCGGCGTTTCGGACAGAATTGTCACCACCCGCTTGAACCGCCGCACAAGACGGGCTGCGTATTCAACAGGTATGCCAAGGCCGTTACTGTCGAGCGGCCTGGTGGCGACAGCCCAAAACTCGACTACGTTCTGCGGCGCAAGACATAGTCGCAGGCCTTCACGGTGTAGCTTCTTGCCGGCCGCCCTGACTAGCCGGCACATTGGGTGACGACGATCGAATCCCCGAATGAGGATGTTCGTGTCAAGCAGGCAATCCATTTACATCTCGCCTACTCGTCGTCGCGCGAATAAATGCTTTCTCTGCTGATCGCCTCATCGGACAGGGTTGGAATGTCCGGCATGCTATCAAGGAGATCATCCCACGCTTTGTCCCATTCTTCGAGGCTCAAGTTCATGGTGCTGACGGGCGGCGTCCGCTGAAGCAGATACGCTTTCACTACCTCGCCTACGGGGACGCCAGTTGCCTGCGCTTCGGCGATGAAACGCGCTTCGATTTCAGGAGGCAGATCGAGGGTGATAGTCATGCAGCTCCGCTCGTTACATATGCTACCAAACCCCTCGTCCCCCGCATTCGCGGATCGATCACGCGCTGACCGCGGCCCGGTACACGCACTCCCGCCCCGCCGCGAACATCGCGCAGACGTTCTCCGGCGGCACATCCGGCTGAATGTTGTGCACGGCCGCCAGCACGTACCCACCGCCGGACCCCATCGTCTCGAACATCCTCCGCGTCTCCGCCCGGACCTCGTCCGCCGTCCCGTGCGGCAGCACATGCTGGCTGTCGACGCCACCCCAGAACGTCAACCTGTCCCCGAATTCCCGCTTCAGGCGGGCCGGATCCATGTTCCGCGCCGTCACCTGAACCGGGTTGATCGCATGGATACCCATCTCGATGAAGTCGTTCAGATACGCGTAGGTCGAGCCGCAGGAGTGATACAGCAGCTTGGCGCTGGTGAACGAGCGTACCTGGTCGAGCGCCCGCTCGTGGATCGGGCGGATCAGCTTGCGGTACAGCGGCAGCGAGCAGATGGGCCGGTCTTGCAGTCCGACATCGTCGCCGA
>JBJXGR010000541.1:0-8122 GCA_046160045.1 Bryobacteraceae bacterium | reverse complement strand
TCGCTACCGCGCCCACGTGTTCGACACCGCGCCAGATCGGCCATCGTCAGGTTCTCGCCGGAAACTCTTCCAATTTCCATTCTCTCTCGCCGGGCGGCGGAGATGGGGGAGCCTTCGGGACACCCCTCCATTGAGTTAGACGCCGGCGCCTCATCAAGCGTGGAAGGAATGCCAAGGTACAATCGAAGGAGAATGTTGTCCCGGCGATGGAATTCTCTTCTGGTTTTGGTCCTGCTGGCGGCCCCGGCATTGGCCGGCCCGATCGACGGCATGTGGCTGGCGAAGTATCAGGACCGCAACGGAGTGACCCGCGAAGTCTGGTTTCAGCTACTTGCCGTCAAAGACAAGCTGACCGGAAGGGTTCGCCTGAACAACATGGATTTCGACATCCAGAAGGGCAAGGTGGAAGGAGCGCGCGGGGTCTCGTTCGAAGTCCTCTTGCTCTACGACCCCGGATACAAGCCGGACACCATGGTATTTACGGGCAAGCTAGCCGGCGAGACGCTGGAGTTGGTCCGTAGCATCCAGGGGAAGCCAGGCAGCCAGAAGCTGGTCGCGCAGAGGTCCAGCGCCAAGCCGTAGCCGCGACAGAGATTACACCGGGTTCCCGCCACATTGTGATCCTAATATGGGATCGAGGGCACGCTTCAGATCGACGTCTTGGAAAGCATTCCCGAATCAGCCGTGCCGGGCTTTAGCGGATGACGCGAAGCGGTTGGGTACGGATGGTGACGGCTTGGCCGTCGAGGCCAATGGCTTGCGCGGCGAGAGGATACTCACCAGCTTCGAGCGAGGGTAGGAAGACAAGCGTCCGCCACCCGGACTGTTCAAACTCGGCGCGGCCAAACTGCCGGGCAATGTCGGGCCGGTCGTGGAATTCGCTAACGGTGCAGAGTTCGTGGCTGTCGAGGGAAAGGCGGACCTCTTTGACCGGAGCGCCACGGTCGCGGGAGGCGGCCCAGCCGGTAACCTGGATGCGGTCGCGGCTGCGGACTTCACCAGGGAAGACATCCATGGCGCCGAAGATTGGTTCCGGGGGTAAGGCAGGCCGGATGCTGTCGATGGAGAGTAACGACTGGCGCCGCTCGGCCTGGATGCGGGCGTCGGCCTGCTGACGGCTGCGCAGGTGTTGGCGCACAGGGGTTCCCTTGTCTCCGAACAGGCGGCGGGCCAGCCAGTCGCCACCTGGGAGCCGTTCGATTTGTTGACGCCGCTTTTGGGTCCTTCGCCAAGCCATCACTTCGTCGGCATAGGTGCGGTGGTTGTGCACGAAAGCGGAATTTTGCACCATTGGCTCATCGGTGAGCGACCGGAACATGTCGTTGCAGCCGATGCAACGGTCATATTGACAGGGCTGCGGCGCGGTCGGCAATTCAGGCGGGCCTTCGGTGAACAGGTTGCGGCTGATGTCGGTGCAGTAGATACTCATCAGGCCGTCGGGCATGAGGCTGAAACTCCGCGCGGGGTAATAGCAGAGCCGGCCTTTGCTGGGCGGTTCGGCCACCTTATAGTACAGATCGAGCGGCGTGTTGTAGCGCTCAAGCAGATCGAGTTCGCGCTCCTCGCGCCGGGTGTGTGAGCGCGACCAGTATTCGCCGGCCGGCAGCATCGTGCCGACATTTACAAAAAACCCATCGGCTTCTAACTGGCCGATGGCGCGCTCGAAGACGTCGATGTTTTTCGGGTCGATGACCATGTTGATCATCGCCACCTTGAACCCGGCGTCACGCAGGGCCGCCGCTCGGCGGGCGAATTGATCGAGACTGGTCTCCGACGGATGAAAGGAGAGTGTGAGGTAGATGTTCCGCTTGTCGAGCGAGCCGAAATAGGCGGGGTCGAACGTGCCGTTGGTGGTGATGCTGATCTCAAAGCGTGGATCGGCGACGAGACCGGTCAGCGCGGAGAGCATGTTTTTGCGGTCGAGCATCACCTCGCCGCCCGTGCAGTTCAGGTTGATGCGCGAGTACGGCAGGCTGCGCAGGGCGCCGCTCCACGCATCGGCCGGGTAGTGATCGAAGGCGTGATACTGTTTGGCGCCGTCGGCGGCGCGTTTGTGGAAGACTAGAGTGAAGCAGTAGTGACAACTGTAGTTGCACCACGCGGTGACGAACCAGCTAATGCGAACCTCGCCTTTGTACGGTAGTTGCTGCACGCATGCCTCGTTCTGTCGAAAATTGGCGGCCGGTCCCTCGTGTGTTGACAGGATAGCGCACAATGCGCTTTACCCGATTTTCGTCATAGGGGCGGGAGCCATGGCCTTCAAATCCATGCCCCGCGGCCGGGCGTCGTGGATATCCGGAAAGGAATAGTTCATGCCGCGTTTGAAAGCCGGTTCGCCAGGCAGTTTGCGTGTGCGCGCCAGACAGCGGTCGGTCCAGTAGAACCGCACGTCGGCTTTTTCAAATCCTGTGAATTCGCACATGTCCTGAATGCACAGTGCGGTGGGTTGCCACCAAGCGCCCGCGACAAAGCGCCCGAAATTGGCGTAGGAGTGTTCGAAATCGTCGACCGCGAATGATTCGATGATGAGAGCGCCGTCGTCCTTAAGTAGTTTGCGCAGGATCACCAGGCCGACCAGCATGTCGCTCAGGTGGTAGAGGACACCGCTCAGGAGAATGACGTCGAGGCTGGCTGGCGGGATGTAGCGTTCGAGGTGGTAGAGGCTGGTCTGCAGGCACTCAACCTGGCGGACTTCGAAGGCATCCACGACCAGGCGGCACTGTTCCAGATGGGTGGGAATTTCGTCGATCGCATAAATACTGGCGGCACCGTGGGCGGCCATGTAGAGCGTCAGGCCGCCGGTAAAGCATCCGACATCGGCGGCCGAGCCGCCCCGCAGGTTGCCCCACCAGTCCCACTCATCGAGCAGGCTGGCGATTTTCAGATAGTTATCGGCCAGAAGGCCTTCTTTGCGGTACGGGCCGAAATCGATGGCGTGGCCCCAGCCATACGGCGACCGGGCGGCCACGTCGTCCACTTTCGCGCGAAGGGCGTCGAAGTCGACATGGGCGGGAAGCACGGGAGGCCAGTGGGCTTTTAACGCGGGCACGGCTTCAGTATAGACGTTGCCGGACGTCCGTTTGACTTGAGGGAAACCGGGCGGCTACCATACGAGCCACGAGCCGGCCAAGGGAGAATGCAGCAGACCGCACTGTCACGCAGGCCCACACGCTTCGAATGGGTCATCCTCAGCGTGATCACCGTGGCCGGCCTCTACCAATTGGTGGTTCCGCCTTCTATCGGGATGGCCGACAACGGCGATTTTCCAAGAATCATCAGCCGTTTCCATCTTGACCATGTGTCCGCAGCATACGAAGATCGGTTTTTCTATTTTTTCAACGCCAAGTACCGCTTCGACCCGAAGCAACAGTGGAAGAGCGGATTCCTTTCTTCCACGACACTCCTGGTGATGCTCGCGATCCCCATCAACCGTCTAGTGTCGGAGGATGGGCTGTTCGATATCCGCATCATCGGGCTCCTTTATCTGGCAATCGCGCTCATGGCGGCGTGGTTGCTGCTGATCTGGTCGCGAGTGCTGAGTCCGCCAGGACGTTCTCTGTGCCGGGCGATGCTGGTTCTCGCCTTGACCGATGTGGGCTATGTAGCCTACTTCAATTCCTTCTACAGCGAGCCGACCGGACTCGTGTTTTTGCTCGTCGCGCTGGCGCCGGCGTTACTGGTGATCCAGCGAAACGAGGCGGCGCACCCGGCATGGCTGCTGCCGTATTTTGGGGCTGCTTTTCTGTTTGCGGCGGCCAAGCCTCAGTACGCACTCCCCGGCGTTCTTCTGGCGGTGTTCAGCCTGAGGCTCCTGTTCCTTCAAACGAATCGGCTGTGGCGCGGGACCTGCGGCGCCGGCGCGATCGGCCTCCTCGTCTGCGCCGGCGCCAGCTACCGGCTGGCTCCCGAGAGCATCAGCGGCACCACGTACTATGTGTCGGTCTTCTCGGAGATGCTCAAGCATTCCCCCGATCCGCGGGCGGATCTGGTGGATCTGGGCTTAAGTCCGGACTTGGCGAAATACGCGGGCACACACCCCTACCAGCCCGGCGCTCCCACCGCGGATCCCGAGTTTCAGAGGACGTTTTTCGACCACATGTCGTTCGGCCGCCTGGCCAGCTTCTATTTTCGCCATCCCGGACGGCTCGTTGCATCCCTGGATCGAAGCGCCGCCTTCGCTCTCCTGCTGCGCCCGAAGACCCTGGGGAACTTCGAGAAGTCGGCGGGGTTGATTGGTGGCGCGCAGAGCCGGGCCTTCAGCCACTGGAGTACGCTGCACAGACTCATCGCGCCTCAGCGGCTGTGGTCGCTGACGCTGTTTTTCGGACTGAATCTGGCGGTGGCGGCGTGGCTCTATTGGAAGTCCGAAGGAGGACGGCAACTGGCGCTGGAATTGTATGGGGTGCTGGTGTTGATGGCGATCTCGCAATACGGGATGGTGTCGGTGTTGCAAGGCACGATTGACCCGATGAAGCACATGTTTCTGTTCTGCGCTCTGTTCGATATCTGCCTGACCGTGTCGCTCGTGTGGCTGGCCGGCTTGGGGGCGGCTGCGGCTCCCGCCGTGGCGGGGATCGTGAGGGGCCGGTCCGGCCGGTCCGGCCGAAAACGGGGTGGGAGCCGCTTATACTAAAGCCTTGGCATGCTGGAACGATCTCTGGTGGCCCTTGTGGCGGCCGCCGTGCTTTGTCAAGTGGCGATCCCACCCCTGGTTGGCCTGGCCGATAACGGCGACTTCCCGCGCGTCATGGCGCGGTTTCTCCTCGGATCGGACATTCAGAGTCCCAAAGACCGCTTCTTCAGTTATTTCATCTCACGGTACCGGTTTGATCCGGCTTTTAATTGGGACGGCGGGTTCCGCTCCTCACAGGACTTGCTGGTGTGGGCGTCCATGCCTGTCAACAGCCTGCTGTCAAAGGATGGCTGGTTCGAGCTTCGGTCGCTGGCGATCGTGTATCTGGCGGTCCTGCTGGGGGTGATGTGGCTTCTGCTGAGGTACGCGCGCGGGATGAGCCTCCCGCGGCGCGTGACGATCTATGGGCTGGCGCTCGTGATGTTCACCGACGTCGGCTACGTCTCGTACTTCAACTCGTTTTACAGCGAACCAGCGTCCTATGTGTTCCTGCTTGCCGCATTTGCCGCGGCGCTGCTGCTCATCGAAGCGCCTTCCTGGCCGCTGCTGGCGCTGTGGGCTTTGGCGGCGTTGCTGTTTGTGACGGCCAAGCCGCAGAACGCGCCACTGGGCGTGATCGTGGCGGCGTATTCGGCGCGGCTGGCGGTGCTGAATGGAGAACGGCGCTGGCGTGTGGCATCGATCGCCATTGCCCTCGCCGTTCTGGCGGTCTCCGCCGTCTATTACGCCATCACGCCGCGAAAGATGGTGGTCATGACGTCGCAGTACGTCGCCGTCTTTAGCGAACTCCTGGCCCACTCGCCTGCGCCCGAGCGGGATCTGGTGGAATTGGGGTTAAGCCCCGCGCTCGGCAAGTATGCCGGTACGCATCCCTACATGCCGGCCGTTCCTTTCGGTGGCCAGGAGCTCAGGCAGGCGTTCTTCGACCAAATCCACTACGGCAAAATCATCCTGTTTTATTGCAGGCATCCGGGGCGGCTGTGGGGTCTCCTCGACCGGAGTGCGACGTTCGCATTGCGGCTGCGCCCGGGTTTGGGGAATTTCGAACAATCCGCCGGGTACGCCCCTTTTGCCCGGAGCGGTACGTTTGCCTGGTGGAGCGGGATCAGGCGGTCTCTGTTTCCGGCGAGCCTCCTCGGCCTCCTGCTGTTCTTCGGCCTGAACGCCACCGGAGCCGCGGCGCTCTACTGGCGCCAGCGCCTGGTGAAAAATCGAATGTATCTGGAACTGGCGGGGGCGCTGATGACGATGGCGGGAATGCAATTCCTGTTGGTGGCCCTGGCGGAAGGCACGATCGATCCGATCAAGCACATGTTCCTCTTTTCGCTGCTGTTTGACCTGGTCCTCGCGATGGCGCTGGTGTGGCTGGTTGGTATCGCACCTCCGCTTCGGGCGACGGCCGGACCGGCAGCCTGGAAGAACGCAGCGATCGTCCAAAGGAGTTGGAGTTTCCTACAGCAGATCAGGCCGATGTTCTTCCAGGGCTGGCTGATCTTACCGGTGATCGCCCTTCTGGGAGCAATTCCTCGACTCTATTTGGGAGTACACCACCATATCGAATACGACGGTTACTGGGACATCTTCATTGCCAGTCAGAATACGTGGAACACCCTGCGATGGGAGCTTGCACAGACCGCCCATCCGCCGCTGTTCTACCTGTTCCTGAAGCTTCCTTTGCTGGTAGACTCGACGCGGCTGGTCTGTCGGTCCATACCGCTTCTGGCCGGTCTTGGATCGATCATCCTCGTTGGCAAGATCGTCGGCACTCTCAGCCGGCAGCCTTTCTCCGGCCCGCTGGCCGCGCTGGCCTTTGGCGGTTCCATGGCGGCCATCGTAATGTCGGTCGAGGTGCGGCCTTACATGCTCGCCACGTTCTTCGTGCTGGCGGCATTCCACCAATACGTGACATTGTTGCGCGCGGATGCGGAGACCAGCCCCGGGGCGGAAACGCGATTTACCGTTTTCTCCATCCTCGCGTTGCTGACCCACTACTACACGGCGTTCTTTCTCATGGCGTGCGCCGTCTATCCAGCGGCGGTGGCGGTGGCCAACCGCGAGTACCGGTGCGCGCTTCTGATCTATCTGACGAAGCGGCGGGTTGGGCTTGCCACGCGCGCTCTGGCGATTGTGTCCGTGGCGGGTTGTCTCTACGCCGCGCATGGAAGCCGTTTGCTCCTGTTGCTCAATCATCTTCCGGAGCACTACTATCAACCTGGAAGAGAAACCCTCCTTTCGTTCCTGCTGCGGAATGCACACAACACATTCAACCTGTTCGCCCCCATCCCCATCCCTCGAGGGGAAGACTTCCTGTCGCTTGCGATGACATTCGTGGTCCTGCTGGTGCTGGCGTTTCACCTCACCCCATTCCACCGGAAGACGGAGGACGTCCCGGCGGCCGCGCCGCTGAGCTTTTCTCTGCTGATTGTGGGTCTCATCGTGATCGCCTCGGTAATGGGCAAGTATCCGTTTGGAGGCCGGCTGAGGCATCAGTTCATCGTGTTTCCGTTCCTGCTAACGGGCTTTTACGTTTTCCTTGATCGTTTGGCTGGGCTGGTGAAGGAGGAGCGCTTCCGCAAACAGATACTGGTCCTGTGCGCCATGGCGGTCGCGTACCTGTCGGTGAACCAGATTCGAGCCTTCCCCGTCCTGAGCAAAGATCACAGTGCGGATCAGATACGGGGTTATTACTCCGCCTTTCCCCGGCCCCAGGGCGTGTACCTGGACCAGTACAACCTCATCGCGTTCTTCATCCACCACCGTGACTGGTCGTGGCGTCACCAGGTCCCCTGGTCGCCAGGCCAGACCATCGAGCAGTTTCGGCTGGAGAAGGATGGCGCCAGGCTGTTGGTCTTTCGCGACAAGACCCCACGGTGGAACCTGGATCTCCTGGATGAGGGATGGTATAAGGATCTGGCGGAATGTGTGCGCAACAGTCAACTCCCTGAACTGACGCTGCTGTGCATTCGCCAGGTCGGGGCCTGGCCCGACACGCCTGATTTCCGGCGCCGGGTGGAGGTGTTGGCTGGACGGCACAACCTTCAGGTTCGAAAGTTAGTGTTGGACGGATCCGCTTCGTACGCCGCCTTTGCGCCGTTCACTCCTCCACCACAAACTCCAGCCGGTTGGACTCTCCGAAATCGTTGACCAGGTGAACCAGGTACCGGCCGGGCTTGGAGTACAGTTGCGGCGGTACCCAGGCCGTTAACAGACTCGGGCCGCCATAGTTGGTCGCCAGGGGAGCGTTGTCGAACATGATGATCGTGGTCGGACGGGCATTGTCGCATTGCGCCGCCAGAGCCGACTGACCATTCGGCTGCAGACTGAAGTGCTGCCCGGCATGGGTTCGTACGGGATGCAATTGCCGCAGCATCAGGGGAGGCATCTTCTCCTCGAAGTTGCCGGCATCCTCCTGGACAAAGTCCGCCGGCGAGAACCGGGTTTCTTCGGTGAGCGGGTTCCGGACGCCAGGGCGCAGTTTGTGCTCCACCC
>JBJXGR010000540.1:0-3967 GCA_046160045.1 Bryobacteraceae bacterium | reverse complement strand
TCTTCTATCAGCCGGTTCCCCTAAAGCCCGACGGCCTGTATCACGCCATTGAAGTCAAGGTTCCCACGCGCAAGGATGTTGTGGTCCGGGCGCGCAAGGGCTACTACGCGCCGCGCATGTAGCACCGGGACTGGCGAACGCCCGGCCAGTGTGTGTTTCGAGATATTTTTCGTCGAAAGAGTCACCGTACACACTGAAAGAGCGCGCCACGCCGGTGGCTGAGGGGGAAACCCCGCGAGGGTGCATCAGCCCTTCCGTCTTCGCCCGGCCCTGTACGGAGGGAACTCGGCAACTTGTCAACGTTCCGGTTTGGCTTCGAGCCCACGGCGTCAGCCGTGGGGTTGCCGACACCCTCCACCACTCCCAATGGTCCGCACCGTCAGACGCCGTAGAGGAACGAGACGAAACGAATGACTGAAATGGAAAGAAACGGCTCCTTTCCCGGGGACCCTCGACGCGCGATCCGCGGAACGGTGAGGTAGCCCGCGGCCAGTTCAGCGATTGTGGTTTGCTCGAAAAAGGTTGGACCACCGCTCGGTTTTCGCCTACTACACCGCCCAGCTCGAGAGACCCTGCGTAGCTGGCCGGAATCGGAACCACGGTCTTGACCCCCAGTGCCGGACCCCAAGTACTCTTCGCATCAACGATCCACCCAGACGTCTAACTTGATTGGCGGAGGAGGAGGGGATTCAACCCTCGGCGGTCCTTACGGACTCACGCCAGTTTTCGGGACTGGTGACTTTAGCAGCTCGTCCACTCCTCCGTGCAAGAAACTTGGAGCGCCGCCGCGGATTTGAACCGCGCACACCGAGTTTGCAGCTCGGCCGCTCGCCACTTGCTGTTGCGGCGCATGGCACCCCGGGGGTGATTCGAACACCCAATGGCGGGTCTGGAATCCGCTCGCCTCACCATCGGCAACCGGGGCGTGTGGTGCGCCCGGCTGGATTTGAACCAGCACTGTACCGCTTTTGAGGCGGCTGCCTCTGCCTGGTTGGACTACGGGCGCATGGTAGGCTCGGTCGGATTCGAACCGACACTGGACACGGTCTGAGCGTGTTGCCTCTGCCGGGTTGGGCTACGAGCCTGTGGTGTTCGGTGCGAGATTCGAACTCGCAGCAATGCGGTTCTCGACCGCACGCGTCTGCCGCTTGCGCCACCCGAACATTGGTGGGCAGTCAAGGATTCGAACCTTGGATGTTTCCCGAAGGGTTACCGGGTCTACAGCCCGGCGCTTTCAGCCTCTCAGCCAACTGCCCAAACACGAGTTGTCAAAGATCTGGCGGAAGGCAGGCGACTCGAACGCCTATGTCCCGAGGGACCCTGGCTTAGCAGACCAGTGGGATACCAATTACCCGAACCTTCCGGGTACAAATTCAAGATGTGGTTTCGAAGGAAATTACAGACTTAGTGAGAGACACCAAGCCTGTCCGACTGAAAGTCGGTACGATAGGAGGCCGCGACTGAAGAAATGCCGCATCTATGGTTACTCTACAGCGAAACATGCAGTCCAGTCAAGACTCGTTTATTGGCAGAGCCACAGGAGTAGAGAAGGATGCGGTCCCGTTGATCCACGCCGGGCAGCCACGCGGACCGAGTAACTCCGACGCGAGTTCAGCGATGACCCGATTGTCGTCGACTCGGTCCGGATCTTCGAGCTTGGCCTCCAGCGCCCGGCGAAGAAAGTCAGGAAACTCGCAGGGACCGTAGTTCCGATTCATTCGGCCGCACGCGCAGAGCGCGGCGTATCGAATCGAGGGCGACGGATCGAACAGGCGTTCCGCGAGAGCCCGCTGAGTTCGCGGCCGCAATGCGGTGTTGCCGAGAGCCTCGGTGGCCATATCTCGTGTGTATTCTTCCTCCGTGTCTACCGCGGCACAAATGTGAAGAAACAGAGGCTCCGCTCGCAGTTCGTCGAGCTGCCAGAGGGTGTAGATCGCCTCTTGGCGGGCAGGCAAGGGATACGCGCCTCGAACGACCTGCATCAATCTGCGCGCCCCGCGCCGGCTGCGGATGTCGAGAAGCGCCCGCATGCAAGTCCATGACAAACTCGATTCGCCCTCCGCGAGGGCCTCGACCAACCTGTGAACCGCGTCTCTGCACCGAAGTCCGCCAAGAATAGCAGCGGCTGCAATGCGCCGCTCGCATGGTGTCGAGGCGTCCTGAAGAATGGCCAGCACTTCTGAAATCGATCCCGCTTCCAAGTAGCGCATCTTCTCCGTCGCTTCTTCTTTCTCGCGCATTCGGCTCTCTGCCTTCCGACGCCGGTCCGCATCGCGGGTTCCATGGCGCAGCGCTCGCCCAAGCGGCGAATCGTCATCTTCTATGCCTTCCGCTGACCAACTCGGCCCGTGCGTGCCTAGGAGACCGTTCGCTCTTGCCGCAAGACATCGCCGACGGACCCCGGTGCTGTGATCCTTCCAAAGTGCCCTTGCCGCGGCCACGTCGGGCACACCCGCCATGCGCAGGAACCGCTCACCTTGGGCGCGTCTACGCGCAGCATTCCACAACATTCTCGGCTCAGCGTATCTCGATTGGTCGCGCCACTTCATGCAGGTTCCTTCCGGCGCCGCACGTTCAACGCTGAAGCGGGAACGCCTCGATCGGACGGGCTGGTGCACAGCGTCATGTATGTTCCGGCCTTTTGCTGACGGACGCCTCCCTGAACACTCTCAACTGGGTTGCCCCTTTATAGCGCCTGATGCGCCCGCGTTCCGCTTCACCGCGTTGCTGGTCCTTCAGCGCTTCCAGTCTGTGCGACAGGCGGGCCAATGCCGACGCCTTGTTCCTGTGCTGGGAGCGCTCTTCGGAGGCGCTCGCCTGCAATCCTGTGGGTATGTGTGTCACGCGTACCGCTGACTCCATACAGGTTGACGGGCTGTCCTCCCGGCCCGCTCGCGCGCATGGTCTCGAAGCGAACGTCGCGAGGATCCCTACCTCCTCACTTCAATCCAATTGTTGGCGGAGGCAAGCACACGCACGTCCGCTTGTTCGCCCTGATACTCGTTGCTCATCGTCTTCGAAATCGAAATACCTTTCCTCTTGGTGCGGACGGAACTCAGGATGAAAACCGGACGAGCCACCGCGACGTTCAACAGGAAGTCGCTCAAGTGGTTTTGTGAAAGAACGGAAGCATTCATTGTCTAAGTGTCCGAGTTTCGCCGTCACCGCGCGCAGAGTATTCCCATTGCAGCGGCAAGTGGTTCATATAAGAACGCTGGAGCAACACACAATCCATCCGCTGCCTCGCCACAGTAGGGCGCGAAGGGCATGGCTCTGCGGAGCGGTCCAATGGATTAATGCTTTTGGTAGAGGGCTGAGTAGCCCGAGGACGCAAACCTACGCGTGACTCGTGGCTTGTGCGAAATAGCTTGGCGATGAGAACTAGTAGAGTGACGAGCTTTTATATTATTCCAGGTGCACGCTTCAATGCAAGATAATTCAGACGGTCGCGTCTGCTGCGATCGCGCGGGAGCTACCTGGCATCATCCCCAACAGACCGCTTCTTCACCGACCTTGCGGCCGCATTCGTGCGAGGGTGATTGGACCAGCAACCATTGAGACCGGCATCCAAGATGATCTGCGCAGTTCTTTATCGGTCCGGCGGGTCTTGGGGCGGGGGCTTCGCTTGGTTCTCTCGGGTGGGCGATCAGCGATTCGCGCGTCAACGTAGCCGATGGCACGTGCATTGCGCAACGCGACACCGGTTCACTCGACCAGCGCGCGCGCGACCCAGTACCCGGTCACCGCAGCTTCGTCAGTGCCCCGCCGGCTTCTTTGCTCCGCTGCGCGGCGTCGAGGAACGCGAAAATCTCCAGTGTCTCCTCCGGAGTCACCGGCGGCGTGCCGGTCTCGAAGAACTTCACGATCTGCTCCACCAGGGGCCGGTACGAGAAGGGTACCGTCGCCGGGCTCTGCACGACCCCCTTCGCCCGGAACACCACCGCGCCGTAAGCACCCCCGGGCCGCG
>JBJXGR010000539.1:0-9005 GCA_046160045.1 Bryobacteraceae bacterium | reverse complement strand
GTCGACGCAGTCCAACGACTATATCGAGGCTCGATGCCATGGTCAACGGGCATGCAGACGTGGAAGTAATGGGCCGATACTGAGCCGGACCGAAAGCGGCCGCGAGGGGCCGCCGGGAAATTTTTTTATCGAAACAAAACAGCTTCAAATCGTAGTTAACTGCATGGAACCATGAGAGATACTTGTTTTGAGTTAATCGAAACATAACGAAACAAAACGAACCAATCGAAACAAGGGGTCATCGGTGCCCGGTGGAGCCAAGCGGAACCCGCCGGTCGTCGCCGGGACGACGCGAGGAGAGCGCCGGCCACCTCCCGAGTGCTACCTACCGGGACCAAACGCATGTTGACGCCTCCCACTCTCACTGTGGCACGGCGTTCCAAGCGTCAAGAGCCTCCGGCGAGGAGCGATTTTCAGTAAGTCCTGGAAATGGTTTCAGATGACTCGCGAAAAATAAATCCGAAACCCTTGTGAATGGGTAAAACGATGTCCCGCGGGATCACGGCGGACCTCGCTGATCCCAAGATTTAACTACAATGGTTTGATCATGATGTGGGCTCAGAGGGGGCGGCCGACAAATTCGGCGAAATACGAGTCGTGGGGGGAAACCAGCCGTCTAGCGAGCGGGAATCGTCTTCGCCGCCGTATTCCCCGGCTCTGCTCGCGCCGTGCCCCGGCACGCCAGGCATAATGGCTGCTATCAACCTGTCAGCCTGCCATCCGTCCACTCGCCGCCCGGAGTGCCGGAAGGGTCCCACGCCGGTGGGAGCGTGACCAGCCTCAGATTAACCTACTTGCCAAACATAACCAAGTAGGTTAATCTGGTGCCATGGAGAAGCGGACGCCGGCCTGCAAGCTGGTGGTTGTCAAGAACCTGCTTGCGGCGGGCAAAGTCCGCGCCACGGTTTCGGCGCTCGCTGGCGGCGCTGCGCTGGGGTTCGGCTTCGAAGAGATCGTCGGTGTGGTCGCGGCGCTTACGCCGCGCGACTTCTACAAAAGCATGACCACGCACGCCGATCACCGCATTTGGCAGGACGTCTACCGGCCGAAGACGCCGGCCGCCGATGTCTATCTGAAGCTCACGGTCATCGACGATGTGCTGATCGTGTCGTTCAAGGCACTATGAAGGAAAGGAGCCATGCCATGAAATGCCCATCCTGCGGCGCGGGAAAGCTGGTGCGCGACACGCGCGATATTTCCTACACCTACAAAGGCGAGACAACCACGATTCCGGCCGTGCGCGGCGAGTTCTGCCCGGCCTGCGGGGAAAGCGTCCTCGGCGCGGCGGAATCGAAACGGGTCAGCGCGGCGATGCTGGAGTTCAACAAGCAGGTGAACGCTTCCATCGTGGATCCCAGCTTCATCGCGCGTGTCCGCAAGAAACTCGCACTCGACCAGCGGCAGGCGGCCGCGATCTTCGGCGGTGGCGCCAATGCCTTTTCGCGTTACGAGAACGGCAAGACTAAGCCGCCGCTCGCACTCGTGAAACTCCTCATGCTGCTCGACCGTCACCCCAACTTGCTGAGTGAGGTCCACTCCGGGCAATAACTCAGCATGGGCGGACTTGGAAACCGTGCGGGCTTGCCTCGGCGGCGCTTTCTCGCGGAGCGCTAATCCTACCGTGGTTCCGCGCTGCGAACGCTGGGATGGCCGCAATGAGCTTCTTCGAAACTCCAAACCCCTTGGGCCACGCCCTCCTCTAAGATCCGATAGACGGCAAAAACGTCGGAATCTGAAGGAACATCGATGGTGATCCACTGTCGTTTGGCGACCTTGTCGGTGCATCCGAGTTCGCTCAATCGAGTCCAGAGCTTCTGGAAACCGGCGCTCTCGTATCCAGCCGGATCTGCGGGAACTGCTGTGCGGGCCGCTTCGAACCGCCGCAACTGAGGCTCATGTCTGGTGGGGCGTGTCGGTGGAGGACCGTGAATATGGGCTTCCGCGCATCGCCGACCTTCAAGTAACGCCAACTGCCGTGCGTTTCCTCTCCGTCGAACCGCTTCTGGAAGACATCGGAACATTGCCGCTAGATGGCATCTCCTGGGTGATTGTGGGCGGCGAAAGCGGTCCCGGTGCCCGGCCGATGAAAGAGGAGTGGGTTCTTTCCATTCGCGAACAGTGCAATGGCGCTAACGTTCCATTCTTTTTCAAACAGTGGGGCGGCGTGCGCAAGAAGGTTGCGGGCAGGACGCTTCGGGGCCGGACTCACGATGGCTTCCCTGTGAGGGTCCAGAACCCGACGTTGCCCGCGCTCTTACGCCTTAAGCACGCGCTTGACATCGAAAACGCCGCGCTCGTGCAGTTGGTCTGAGCGCGTCTGGCGACTTTCCACACTTCTCGAACAGCGGAGCGCGTGGCTCGCGGCCCATCCGGATTGCCGTTCCCCGGTGGCTGCCCAGTTCACTTGTGACGACTCCACGCAGAACTGAACTCCCCTGGACGCCATCAGGTAGCAGGTCTGGTTGCACCCGGAGTGACGCCGTTCCCAGGACTGGCACCGCGGACTCGAGAAAGGGCATCCCCCCGGCCACCGGGGCGGTTGTCCCAGCCTACACCTGATCGCGCATCTCGCACAGGCTTACCCGAAGAGATGGCGCAGCGCAGGACTCCGTCGCCGCCCGGACCCAAGCACGGCCGGTGGAAACGCGTTGGACGGTCCCGGGGTCCCCTTCCGGCGCGGCTCAGCAAAAGCGACACTTGCGGAGACACGGACGGTGCGAGGGTTGCCGGGGCGGTGCAGGGATTGAAAAAGGTGGAAACGCGTTGGACGTCCCCGGAGCGCCTAGTGACAGAAATCCAAACAACTAAGTGTGCCACCCATGGCCCGCGGAAGGGCCGAAAGGCAGCGTATTTTGCATCACACGTCGTCAATCGACTTCCGTGCTCCGGATGCTCGCGGGAACCCTGGACGGTGACAGCGTTCCACACTTCCCGCGACCTTGTGGCCGTACCGGAGCGGTTGCGACCAGCGTGCTGGTGTCTGCGATTTCTTTGGGGACGGAGACCTTCGTCCCCGTCACGCCCTGGAAGAGGCGGGCCGGACGAATGGGTGTGACCCTCAAGACCGGCAGGAACGAAAAATGTGCAAAGTGGACCTTCGCCGGCAAATGCGATCCTGGTACGGCTCGAGATTTGATTGAAAGGAGAGCGGATACGGTGAGACGCAGAAATTTCCTTGGGGCCATGGGGGCTGCCCCCGGCGCCGCAGCGCAAACATCCAAGCCGCCCGCTTCTTCCCAGCAGAATGCCGCGGAGCCACGCGTGTTCTTTTTCGATGACGGCCGGCACGCGGCCGGACTCTATCAATTCGAGCCTCCCCTGACGGCAGCCGATCACGTCTACACCGTCGACCAGTTGATTCGCTCCGGCGTGGACACCTATGTCTACGGCGCAACCCTGGAAGGCGGGGTGGCGCAGTACGACAGCCGTGTCGCCCAGAAATGGGGCGACAACGTCCAAAAATGGAAACACGTGGTCTGGTATCGGGCCTCTCGCGTGCTGCATCAACTGATTGCCGACGGGCACGACCCTCTGAAACTGTTAATCGACCGCTGTCATCAGAACGGAATCTGGTTTCTCGCGAGTTGTTACGTCAATCTTGCGGGAGGCGACCGGGCGACGCATGGAGGGCTCGGCCGCAAATCAGATTTCGTCTACGATCATCCTGAATTTCAGGTCGGTCCGGACAGCGACCCGCGCGCTCGTGACCTTCCTGCCGATCGCTTCAATTTCCTTCATCCCGAACTGCAGCGCGAGCGCTTCGCGGTCGCCGAAGAGCTGTTGACGCGATTTGAAACCGACGGAATCGAGCTGAACCTGGCGGATCCCGACTTGCCCTTCCCGTTCTGCCGCTTCTCGGAAGCCGGTAAGCTTGCCCCGGAACTGACCGAATGGATGCGCCGGGTGAAAGCAGCCGCGCGCGCCGCGGAAGAGGCGCAAGGCAGACGAAAACGCATTTACGCCCGCATTCCCGCTCATCCGGACACCTGGCCCATCGCAGGTTACGAAGTGCCCCGCTGGGTCCGAGAAGGGCTGGTCGACGGCCTGATCTGCGTCTCCAACGATGCGGAGATCATGGATCAGGATCTTCACCTGGAAGCGGCCGTCCGGCTGACCCGCGGCCACCCCTGCCGTGTTCTGGCTTCGTTCAGCAACACCCTCATGAGGCAACTCAAGAAGTATGCGACGCCCCCGATGATCTGGGCCGCCGCGGCGAGCGCCTATGCCCAGGGCGCCGACGGCTTCGGCCTGGGCGATGCGCACTGGACGCCGAATGGCTGGCCCTGGACCTCCGACGAATACTCGACGCTGCGCCTGCTGGGTCATCCGGAACTTCTTGCCACCGCGGACAAACACTACCACGTGCGCTCCGCGCAGCAGGGAGCCGCCCCTCGCCGGTCCTGGCTGCCGGGTGCGCAACGGCACCTTCCGCGCCGGTTGAGCGCCGGGGAAACCGTGGAACTGCCGCTGCGCGTGGCGGATGATCTGGCTTCCTTCCAGCGGGAGCAGAAGCTGAAATCGGTCCGGCTGCAGGTGCGGCTCACGAATTTCCAGCCTTCCGGCGATCGGATCCGGGTGGAGTTGAACGGAGTCCCCCTGCCGGAATCGTCTGCCGAAAAGAACGATCTCACCTACCGCCTTCTGGATTCCGCAGCGGCAAGTCCTTACGGGTACGTCTTTGACTACCAGCTAGCTCCGGAGCAATTCCCTGCCAACGGCCGTAACGCGATCCGCGTGACTTTGGTCCAATCCGATGCAACCCTCGACCTTCCGCGTGAGGTATACGACGTCGATTGCCTGGTGGAATACAGGCCTCATCGAAATTTCCAGCAGCCGCCGATCCGGTATTAGAGCCAGGACGAAGGCAGTGTACACCAACGGCCCCTGGTGATGCCGGGGGTGTTGAGATTGTCCCTCCCAATCGCGGGCCAGTAGTCGCGGATGGCCCCTTCGGATCCCTCGCAGGAAAACTGAAACCGGGTACCTGCCTGTTTTCGACAGCTCTTTCGAAAACCGCGTCTGCACCCACTTGACCCTGATTCCTAAGACGCCTTGACCCGCCCCGGGAATCGGATGTTCTGGCTGGCACGCAAGAGCCTGGCGAAGTGAGCCGCCAGATTCTGTTGGGCCACCCTTGAAAGGCCGTCCATCAGCGAGAGATGCGATTCCAGCCCGCCAAAATTCGATGAAAAACCCGTCGCAGCCCCGAACGTAAAGTGGGGGGCCACCCGCGTCGCTGATTAATCGATTAACGCCGCGTTGCGTTCGCGGTGTCGGGACCTGGCGCGCCGCCCGATGAATGATAGTTGGGGAACGCGGGCCGCCTTGGCTTCGCCGGGGGCTGCTTTCCCATCTCCGTCATCAGCAGCGCCACCGCTTTCTCCAGTTGCGGGTCTTTGCCTTGGCGTACCAGTTCCGGATCGTGCTCCACTTCGATGTCCGGTTCGACGCCTACGTTCTCGGCGATCCACTTGGAGGAAGCCGGATCCCATACGGCCGAACTCGGTGCCGACACGAACCCGCCATCCATCAGTTGAGGAGCGCCGGCGCGGCCCACCAACCCTCCCCAGGTCCGTTTTCCGATCAACCGGCCCACACCCGCGCGGCGAAAATACCACGGCATCGCGTCCCCGCCGGAGCCGGCGAATTCGTTGATGAGCATCACCTTCGGGCCGAAAATCGCACCCTGCGGCTGCACCTCGTCTTCGCCGTCCCGCGTCGCCACCTGGCTCAGCCGCTTCCGCGACAGCAATTCGGCGATGTCCGTCGCCAGCATTCCACCGCCGTTGAAGCGCTCGTCCACAATCGCCGCCTCCTTTCCGACCTGGGCGAAAAAGTAGCGGTTGAAATTGTTCAATCCGCCGAACGCGGTGTCCGGCATGTAGATGTAGGCCACGCGTCCTTGCGTCATCTGATCGACCTTGCGGCGGTTGTCCTCGATCCATGCCAGGTTTCGCAGGCCCTGCTCGGACGGCTCGGGAACCACCGTCACATCCCGGGCGCCATCGCCATTCGCGTTCCGCCCGACCCGGATCACGGTCTGTTTGCCCGCCGTCGCTTCGAACAGTCGATAGACGCTGTCGTTGGCGTTCACCGCGCTGCCGTTGACCGCAAGCAGATAGTCGCCGATTCGCACGTTGACTCCCGGTTGCGTCAACGGAGCGCGCAGTTGCGGGTTCCAGTTCTCGCCGTTGTAGATTCGCTTGAACCGGTAACGGCCGTCCGCCACCTCGTAATCGGCGCCCAACAACCCGGTCTGCACGCGCTTCACCTCGGGTGCTTCACCGCCGCCGGCAAACAGGTGCCCAACGCTAATCTCTCCAAGCATGTCGCCGAAGATGTAGTTCAAATCGCGTCGTGACGCCAGGGCGGCGAGATACTTCTCATACTTCTTCTCCGCGTCAGCCAGATTCAGACCGTGCAGCCCCGGATCGTAGAAAAACTCGCGCTGAATCCGCCACGCTTCCTTGTACATTTGTTTCCACTCGTCTCGCGGGCTGATGCGCACCTCAAGCCCGTCGACATTCAACGCCTTCGCCGCGGTGTCGGGCGGCGGAGTGGGAGGAGCGGGCGAACCGGAAGGAGGCATCGGGCGCAGCGTTCCAATCATCCATTTCTCGCCTTGCCGGTAGAGCGTTTTTTCGCCGTTGTGCGCGATCTGGAATAATGTTACGCCGCCGATTGGTACGTCGGAGCGCCGCTCTTTCAGGTCGTAACGATGGACTGTGAGACCCGGCCTCGAACCCGGACCGGGCGCCGGAGACTCGAGCGCCAGCAGCGTACCTGCCTTTCCCGCCTGCAGCGACACATAGCGCCGCGGCGGCATCGGCAGCGCCAGCACACGCTGCAGAATGTTCTCGATGTCGATCTTCACGTCCGGCGTCTTGGCCGGTGCGGCCGGTTTCGCGCCGTCGGGTTTGGGTGCGTCCGGCTTTGCATCTTCCGTCTTCGCCGCATCGGGTTTCTTTTCGTCGGCCGGCTGCTCCTCGTCGCTTTGCGGCGCCAGCGGCGACGGCTCGTCTTTGCTCAGCACCGCCAGGTACACGCTGCGCGACACCGGCCGTGTAAACGAATGGATGTCCGGCTGCAACGAAGCTCCCGAATCCGTCGATGCGCTGAAGTAGAGATACTTTCCACCTTTGTCGAACACGGGATCGCGCGCGTCGCTCATTCCATCGGTGACCTGCGTCCTCGTGCCGTCAGCGAGCGAATACAGGTACACCGCGCCAAGGTAGTTCTTCTGGTGCTTGGTGTACGCCAGCCACTTGGAGTCCGGCGACCAGGCAGGGATCCGCTCGCCGACGCCCGACAAGTACCGGTCCTGATCCACTCTCGTCGGCTTCCTGGAGTCAACATCGACGTACCACACGCCCAGGTGCGCGTCGACGTAGGCGATCTTCCTGCTGTCCGGCGACCAGCGCGGCGCAAAGTAGAATGACGGCTTCGCCGCAAGCGCGATCCTGGTCACGCCTCCCTTGCCATCCTGCGACGCCAGATGTAGCTGGTACTCGCCCGACTCGTCGGAAAAGAACGCGATCGACTTTCCGTCGGGCGACCACGCCGGATCGCGCTCCATCACCCCCATCGTGGAAGTCAGGTTTCGGGCATCGCCCTTCTCGGCGGGGACCGTGATGATCTCTCCGCGCGCTTCAAATGCCACGCGCACGCCGTTCGGCGACAGAAACGGGGCACGCAACCGCGACGCGACCTTTACCAGGCGTTCCCGTAACTCCGGCATGTCGCCGCTCAGGGTGACGTTTACGGGCGCCATCTTGCCCGACTTCCATTCGAACAAATGCAGAGAGCCGAACTGCTCGATCACGATCGCGTCCGGACCCGCACTCGCGGACTTGAAGTCCATACCTTTGTTTTCCACCGCCCGAGTGACCTTTCTGGTCTTCGGGTCGAAGCTGTAGAGCGTCACCGCCCCGTCGCGATCGGATAGAAACCACACTCTCCCCGCGGCCCACATGGGGTTGAAGTCGTTGGAGTCCGCGCGCGGCGTTTTCTCGATGTGCGAGTTCTCCAGGGTGGCGATCCAAACGGGTGTCGCCATGCCTCCGCGGTATCGTTTCCAGGCCGCGGTGGCGCGCGAAATGGGCACGTAGGCAATCTTCTTTCCGTCCGGCGAGATCGCGCCCTCGAATCCCATCGGCAGAGGGAGCCGTTCCTCGGGACCAGCGTCGAGCGCAATGGTGAACAACTCCGCGAACCGCGAGTACGCGGTGCGAGGCGACGTGAAGAGCACCCGCTTGCCATCCGGCGTCCACCCCAGCACCGTGTCGGGCGCCGGATGCCAGGTCAGCCGTTTGGGCACGCCGCCGGCGGCGGGAACGACATAGGCATCGACGTTGCCGTCGTATTCGCCGGTGAAAGCGACTTGCATTCCATCCGGCGAGAAAACAGGATGCGTCTCCACTCCCGGGCCGGCGGTCAGGCGCGTGGCGGAACCGCCCGCGCGCGGAACGCTCCACAGGTCCCCCGCGTGTTCGAAGACGATGTGGGTCTTGCTGAGGGTGGGGTGCCGAAAGATCACGGGCTCTTGCGCCAGAGAATGCGCGCAGGCAAAAACGAGCACGTAGCACGACAAAACGGTGAACCGCGGCATGGATGGAGTATATCGCCCTCAACGATTCGATTGTGAGTCTGTCTGAGCGCGGTTGCCGTCGTGGCGACGCGGAAAAACTGGGGTCAGGTGGGTGCAGACGCGGGTTTCTTTACGCTGGACGGGAGCCCAGCCAATCCGTGGAAACCGCGTCTGTACCCACCTGACCCTAGTTGTCCGGATGGTGTCGAAGCGCTGGTCGTCGGTGAACAGGACCAGGAAGTTCGGGCGGCGAGGCTGCGCGTGCGTGACTGCGGCAAGCGTGGCGGCGGAGAAGGAACGTCGAGTCAGGACGGAGGTTGGGGTGGGGCGGACGCTGGGCATATCTTCTCACTACCTACATACCGCGAGGGCGTGGGCGAGAGAAACCCTGATTTCCGCAAATGGCTGCAGGCACGGG
>JBJXGR010000538.1:0-40136 GCA_046160045.1 Bryobacteraceae bacterium | reverse complement strand
GCGAGGTACCAGGCGCCCCGGGCAATGGTTTTGCCACGCAACGGTACGGTGGCGCGAAGCATGTGGCGATACCGGTTTTCATGCCGCCAGCGCACGACTTCCCCGCCCTGCATCTCGCCGAGGAACCGTTGTTCGAGCCTGAACCGGTGCAGCCATTGCACCCGGCCGGTGGTGTTGCGCATCTGGGCCTGCTGATAGATGCGGTGTTCGGGAAAGCGCGCGGCCACCGGATATCCGCCATAGCGATGCGTGTCGACAAAGCAATACCCCGCGGTGAACATCCAGGAAGGGCTGAGCTGAAAGTTCACCCCAGGCCGTAGCAGAAGCTGTTGCCAGGACGTGTAAGCGCCGTCCCTACGCCACTGGCCCTCCAGGTGCAATCCCCAGCGATCGCTCACCGGGTGATCGCCAAAGTACATCGCCCATCCATGAAGCTGCGGGTCGACCACCCGGTCGGGATCCTGTGCGGGAGACGCGGTGCAAACGAACAGCGCGGCCGCGAGCGTTCGAAGATTCATTCAAGTTTTCCATGTTATCGCAAAGCAATGTGGGCTCTGGCGAAAGTCAATGCGAGACTGAAGAGAGGATGGATAGCTGGTCGCTTCTCGGCACGTTCGTCGTCGTCCTGGGTTCCGCGCTGCTGGCGGGATTGCTGGCTCGCCGCTTGGGCCAGAACTCGATCATCGGGTATCTCTTCGCGGGCATTCTGATCGGTCCCTCGGTTCTGAACGCCGTTAGGTCGAGCCAGCACCTGCGGGACCTCAGCGAGTTGGGGGTGGCCCTGCTCATGTTCTCCGTGGGCCTCGAATTCTCCCTGGTCCGGCTGCGCCAGACGGGCCCGGTGGCGGTGCTTGGAGGTGTGGCACAGATTCTGGCCACCGCCGCCGTTGCCGGCCTGCTGGCGGCGGTCGCGACCTCGCCCAGAGAAGCCGCGGTCATCGGCCTGGCGGTTGCCATGAGCAGTACGGCTGTGGTGATTCGCGTCCTGGCCGAACGCACCGAGCTCGACAGCGCCCACGGGCGCAACGCGGTGGGGATTCTGCTGCTCCAGGATCTGGCTGTGGTGCCCGTGATAGTGATCACGGAGGCATTGGGCGAAAGGTCGAGCATTGCGGCCACCGTGGCCGGACTTGGAGTCAAAGCCTTGTGGGGCGGTGCCCTGGCCGCAGGCCTGGTTGCTCTGACCCGCTTTCTGGTGCCCTTGCTGCTGCGCAAGGCGCCGGCCGGAGGCTACCGGGACATGGCCATCGTTCTCACCGTCACCTGTAGCCTGGGCGCGACGTGGGGCGCGCATGCCGCCGGGCTCACCCCCACACTCGGAGCGTTCCTGGCCGGGATGCTGCTGGCCGAGTCCCCATTTGCCACGCAGGTGAGGGCCGATATCACCCCCCTGAGTGCCTCGTTCGTGACGCTGTTCTTCGCCTCGGTCGGAACGCTGGTTGAGATTCCGGGGCTTCGTGCTCTTGCCATGGCGTTGGCGGCCGCCTTGGTGGTGATGACGCTCAAGACGGCGATTGTCGCGACCATTGTCTGGCGCTTTCAGCGCTCCCTGCAGAGCGCGGTGGTGAGCGGGCTGGTGCTCTGCCAGGTCGGCGAATTCACGTTTGTTGTCGCCGGCGTTGGCTGGCGAGCCGGGATCATCTCCGCGGAGAATTTTCAGACGCTGCTGGCGAGTTCCGTCATCAGTCTGCTGCTGACGCCGTACTTGATTGCGATGGCCCCAGGGCTCGCGGCGCGGTTGAGGCGCGCGATTCCCGCCGGCCTGCGGCGCCGTGTCGACAAACCCTCCCGCCCGGCCACGGAGAACAAGGTCGTCGTGATCGGACTGGGTCCGGCCGGAATTGAGGTCGTCGAGCGCCTGCGCAGGTCGCGCATCCCCTTCCTGGTGATCGATCAGAACCCGGAAAGAGCGGCGTCTCCGCGTTCGGGTGTGCCGCTGCTATTCGGCGATGCCACGCAATGGGAGATCCTCGATCATGCCGGCGTCGCCGACGCCAAAGCCGTTGTCTGCACGATCCCTGACCCGAAGACCGCGGGGCTCGTGGTCGCCCAGGTGCGCCACGCGGCCGGGTCCGTGCCGGTCATCGCCCGCGCCCGTTACCACTTGTACGCGGAGGAGATCCGGCAGGCGGGCGCGGCCGTGGTTGTGGATGAAGAGCAATTGGTGGGACAGCGTTTGGCTGGAGAACTGATGCGGCTGATCGAGGACGGATCCTGAAAGCGGGCGCGTCAGGCCTTGGCGGTCTTGCCTGCCGACAGCCAGCGTGCGATGAAATTAGTATCGAAATCCGCGGTCAGGAATTCCTTCGACGCCAGCAGCCGCTTGTGAAGGGGGATCGACGTGTAGATTCCCTCCACGACGAACATGTCCAGGGCGCGATTCATGCGGTCGATCGCCTCCGAACGATTCTGCCCGTGCGCGATGAGTTTCGCGATCAGCGAGTCATAATAGGGCGGGACCACACAGTCGGTAAAGACCCAGGTATCGACCCGAATGCCGATGCCTCCCGGCAGATTCAGCCCGGTAATCCGGCCCGGCGAAGGCGTAAATGTGTCGGGATTCTCAGCGTTGATCCGGCACTCGATGGCATGCCCCCGGAACGGAATCGGGGACGGCAGAATATCCACCAGCCTCTCGCCCGCGGCGATGCGAATCTGGCTTTTCACCAGATCCACCCCGGTGACGGATTCGGTGACCGGGTGCTCCACCTGAATGCGGGCGTTGACCTCGATGAAGTAGAGACTACCCTCTTCGTCCATCAGGAACTCCACCGTTCCCGCGTTGGTGTAGCCGACGTCGCGAAGGGCGGTCTTGAGGGTCTCCACCATACGCGACCGCAACGCGGGGCTGACCGAAGGCGACGGCGATTCCTCGATCAGCTTCTGATGACGCCGCTGCAGGGTGCACTCGCGCTCGTACAGCACTTCCACATTGCCGTCGAGATCGCCCAGCACCTGAAACTCGATGTGCCGCGGGCGAAGAATGAACTTCTCGACGTAGACGTCGGCGCAATTGAAGGCGGCCGCCGCCTCCTGCTGGGCCTGAGCGAAGTTTGAAGCCAGTTCGGCCGGATCGCGAACCACGCGCATCCCCCGCCCGCCACCTCCGGCCGACGCCTTGATGATCACGGGGAACCCGATTCGGTGGGCAATCGCCGTCGCCTCTTCGACCGAAGCCAGGACCCCTTCCGACCCGGGCAGGGTCGGCACTCCAGCTGCCTTCATCAGCGCGCGCGCCCGCTCCTTGCTGCCCATGTCGCGAATCACGTTGGGCCTCGGCCCGATGAACACGATTCCCGAGTCCTCGCATACCTCGGCGAACCCGGCGTTTTCGCTCAGGAATCCATAGCCGGGGTGGATCGCATCCACATTAGTGATGGCAGCCGCGCTGATGACCGATGGAACGTCCAGGTAGCTTTTCGCACTCTTAGCCGGCCCGATGCAAACGGCCTGGTCGGCAAAGCGTACGTGCAAGCTCTCGCGGTCGGCTTCCGAATAGACGGCCACTGTCCTGATACCGAGTTCCCGGCAGGCACAGATGACGCGCACGGCGATCTCGCCGCGATTGGCGATAAGGATCTTCTTAAAGGGGGGAGATGGCAAACAGCGCCTCCCCGTACTCGACCGGTTGCCCGTTCTGAACCAAGCGACTGAGCACGACGCCGGCGACCTCGGATTCGATCTCGTTCATCAGTTTCATCGACTCGATGATGCAGAGCACCTTGCCGGGTTGGACGGTCTCGCCCACTCGTACGAACGGCGCGGCTCCCGGCGCTGGGCCCTCGTAGAACGTGCCGACGATCGGCGACTTGACCAGAACGCTTTTCGCCTCCTCGGTCTTTTCCATCTTCGCGGGCACCGAAGCGGCGGGCTTCTCCGGCGCTGCCGGGGTGGCGGCGGGCGCCTGAGTTCCCGGCATTGCCGCCGGAGCGTAAGAGGGAACCATGACCTCGGTATGTTGGACGGCGCCCGTTCTGCGAATGCGCACGCGGTTCTCCCCGCGCTGCAGTTCCAGTTCGGCAATGCCGGTGTCGGTCACCAGTTGAACTAATTCTCGTATTTCATCAATCGTCATAGCAGGACCCCGGTCGCTTGTAGGGACGCGAGGATTCTTCCTTCTGTCGTGCGGGAAATCAAACGGTCCGAAGCTCCTTCGCGGTCGGCGTAAGGATCTCGCAGCCGTGGGCAGTTACCAGAACCGTGTCTTCGATTCGAATACCGAACTGCCCCTCCAGGTAAACACCGGGCTCGATCGTCACGGTCATCCCCTGCTCCAGCCTGCTCTTCTCGGTGCGGCCCAGCCTGGGCGCTTCATGAATCTCCAGCCCCAATCCGTGGCCGGTAGAGTGCGTGAACGCTTTCGCCAGCCGATGACGTTCGAGCACGCTTCGGGCCGCGCGATCAATGTCGGCGGCCTTAACGCCCGGCCGGACTGCGTCTACCGCGGCCAACTGGGCCTCGAGCACGGCCGCATACGCCCGGCGGACTGCTTCGCGAGGCGCGCCGGTGAAGACTACGCGCGTCATGTCGCTCGAATAGCCATCGACAACCGCCCCCATATCTATCAATAGTAATGCATCCGCCGGAATGACCGACCGCGTGGGCCGGGCGTGCGGCAAAGCCGCGCGCGCCCCGGAGGCCACGATCGTCTCGAACGCAGCGCCCTCGGCGCCGAGCTTTCGCATCTGGTAATCCAACTCGGCCGCCAGTTCCCCTTCCGTTGTTTTGCCCGGCCGAAGCAGCCTGAGCGCGCGATCAAAGGCCCTCGAATTCACTCTTACCGATTGCCGGATCGCCTCGATCTCCCCGGCCGACTTGACCATGCGCCGCTGCTCCACCCAGCCGGGGGTAGGCACCAGTTCCGGCCGTCCGCGCAAGGCTTCGGCCAGAGCCGAGAAGTTCTGGTAGCTCATCCGCGCCAGTTCAAAACCCACCTTGCGCGGGTGCCATCTCTTCAACGCCGTGCTTGCCGCGCGAACCAACGGCCCCTTCGCGATCCTCACCACACAATCGGCCGCCGCGGCCTGTTCGCGCGCCTGCACGTCGTAGCGCGGATCGGTCAGCAGAATCGAACGGCCGTCTCGCCGCAGGAGCATCAGCCCACTGCTGCCGGTGAATCCGGTCAGGTACCGGATATTCGGCAGCCCGCTGATCAGCAGCGCGTCCAGTTTGGCCGCGATGACGTTCTCTCTGATAGCCGCGCGCCGGTCGCCAAACAGGTTATTGGGCACGATAGAGATCCTGGCACAACAACAGGGCGCGGCTCGACAGGGCATCCGCCTGGCGGAGGTCGTTCTCCTTGAGCGCCGCCTCCACCTGATCGAGAAACGCCTGGACCCGCGCGAGCTCGGCGCGCTGATCTTCGCGAAGCGTGCGCTGCGACAACTCCACCAGCATTCGCTGCGTCTGAAGCCGGCGTTTCGTCACTTCTCGAAGAAGACGTTTGCGTTGCGATTCGCTTGCCGCCGGCCGCACCCGTTGCCGCGGCGGCGGCTCCGCGGCCGGAGGAGTCTCCACCACCACCGGCTGCGGCGGAGCCTGCACCGGTGGCGTCTGTGGCTGAACTCGCGGCTTGGCCCGTTCCGGCTGCGGCTTCGCCGGAGGCGGCTCCGGCGGCTTCACCACGGGTATCGCGCTTTCGTCGATCGGCTGCGGCTTGGGCAGATAGACCCGCGTCTGTAACTCGGCCATCGGCGGCTCCGGCAGCGCCACCGGACGATAGGGGACCGGCGAAGACGGTTTGGGCGCCGGCGCGGCCGCGGCTGCTTTGCTCCGTCTCAAAGAACAGGCGCAAAGTGCCGCGATGAGCAGCACCGCGCACAGCCGAATTAACAGACTCGCTCCCATAGTCGCCGCGCGCGTCACACCGTCGCCCCGGCCAGGGGCAGACGCACAAAAAACGTCGTGCCTTTGCCAGGTTCGCTGGAAAAATCGATTCTACCACCGTGCAATTGCACCATTCGAAACGTCAACGCCAGGCCGATGCCTGAGCCGCCCGCCTTGGTTGTGTAGAACAGTTTGAAGATCTTCAGCCTCACTTCCTCCGGTATGCCGACGCCGGAGTCCACAACCCGAATCTCCACTTCCTCGTCCCGGCCGTCGGCTGGAGGCTTGAGTTCGGTTTCCAGCCTTAGCTCGCCTCCGTCCGGCATCGCATCAATCGCATTGACGACCAGGTTCAACAGAGCCTGTCTTAGAAGGTCGCCGTCTGCGGTGATCACGGCGCCACGGCCGTCCAGACGAGAGCTGACGTCGATCCCTGCCGCTTGCGCCTGCGGCAAGGTCAGTTCGACCAGGCTCGACACAAACGGATCCACAGCGGTCTCGGCCATCTTCAGGTCCAGGGGCCGGTTAAAGTCGAGAAACGTCTTCACCACCCGGTCGAGGCGCGATATCTCGCCGGCGATTACTTCCATCTGGGGGGCGACGCTCACATCCCCGCGAGCCAGTTTCATTCTCGCCAGTTCCAGGTGCATCATCATCGCATTCAGCGGATTCTTCACCTCATGAGCCACGCCGCTGGTCACGCGATTGATCGCCGTGAGACGGCCGGCCAACTCCAACTGTCCCTGCAGTTGGCGCCGCACCTCCGGATCCCGCAGCCGAACCAGCACGCCTGCGCGCCGTTGCCCGACTTCGAGCGGTTCCACGGACAAGAGCGCAAACACCGGAGACGCCCCATTGGAAGAGACGCGCACACGTACGTCGCGAATCGTGCTGCCGGCCTCCGCCGCCTGGTCCAGGAAGGGAATGACCGGCGAATCCTTTTCGAAGATCTCCTCCAGACGTCTTCCCACCACCTGCGCGCGCTTCCGCCCCACAAACTTCTCGACCGCGCCGGACGCCAGAATGGCGGCTCCCTCGCGGCTAAACACCAGGACGGCCTCCTCGAGTTGATCGAGGAAGCGGTCGAAATTGCCGAGTTGCTGCCCGAGCAGGTTCACCTTGGTCAGCACCGCGCCAAATTCGTCGCGTTTCGACGATACGCTTTGAGGAGCGTACTCGCCACGCGTGAAGTTGTCGAGCAGTTGCGACACCCGGCCCAGCGGCCGGAAGGCATAGCCCGAGAACACCAGCGCTCCGACAGTGGACCCGAGAATGGACAACAGAGAGAGCACACCGGCTTCCCGCAAATCGCTGAGCACGTCTTCGCGGATCAGCGCCGGGTAGATCACCACACGCACAGACAGTATGGCGCCTTTGTCCTCCGCCTCCAGCAATTCCTGTAGCTGGTATTGACGGGGCCCGCCAGTATCCAGAAGCACTTGAAGCTTGGGCCACGCCTTTGGGAGCCGCGACCAGATCGCACTTCCGGACCCGGCGTCTTCGTCGGAAACCAGTTCCCGATAGTCGGGGTAGCGGGGAAATGGCTCGCCGGGCGCGCGCGATGCGTCTGTGGAGAGCATAACCTGCCCTTGAGGGTCGCAGACGGCGATTTCCAGCAGGCTGCTGCCCGACACCGACATGATCTTCAGCAGGCGGTTGGTCAGTTCGATATTGGCTTTTAGCGCATCGTTCACGCTTCCGGACTGACGATTCTCAACCGTGTGAGCGACGTCATCCGCGGCCAGGCTGTTCAGGGTTTCCGCCCGTTGCCGCACGAACTGAAACTGCTTGTCGATCTGATTGACCAGGTACACGGCGGACAGCGTAGTCGTGAGCGCGGCGACGAGCAGAACCGTAAAGACAGTCAGCCGGGCACGACGAGTCATTCTATAGCGCCCCTACCACAGGCCTCAGGCCGGAACCAGTAACAGCTTACCGGAACTCTTGCGACCTTCCAGGTCGCGATGCGCCTGGGGCGCTTCTTGTAGCGTGTAAGTCTTGTCAACGTGAATGGAGATGGCTCCTGAGCGAACGCCGTCCAGCACCTCTCCGGCCCGCCACAGAACTTCCTCACGGTTGGCCGCGTAATGCGCCAGACTCGGCCGCGTTACGTAGAGCGAGCCTTTGGGATTCAGAATGTTCAGATCGACCGGCGCCACCGGCCCGCTCGACTGACCGAACAGCACCATCATGCCGCGCGGCCGGATCGAGTTCAAACCCTTCAGGAAGGTGGTCGCACCCACCGAATCATAGATCACGTCGACGCCCTTGCCATCGGTCAACCGCCTGGACTCGACTTCGAAGTCCTGCTGCGTGTAAAGGATCACTTCGTCACAGCCCGCGCGCCGGGCCGACGCGGCCTTCGCTTCCGTCGACACGGTACCGATCACGCGAGCGCCCCGGGCTTTGGCCATCTGGACGATGAGCAACCCGGCGCCTCCGGCCGCGGCGTGCACCAGTGCGGTCTGACCGGCGGACAAAGGGAAAGTGGAATGCGTCAGGTAATGCGCGGTCATTCCCTGGAGCATCGAGGCCGCCGCCGTTTCCAGGGTCACTCCGTCAGGCACGGGGACCAGTTGCCACGCCGGCACGACGGCGTATTCCGAATAGGAACCGCGGCTCATCGCGTATGCTACGCGGTCGCCCGCTTTCAGGGCGGTCACGCCCTCGCCCACGGCTTCGACCGTACCCGCGCCTTCCATCCCCAATGGCATGGGCACGTCCGCTTTGTACAGCCCGGAACGAAAGTAGACATCGATGTAATTGACGCCCGAAGCCGCGATCTTGACCAGCGCCTGCGCCGGGCCCGGCACGGGAACCGGCAGGTCGGCGACCTTCATGACCTCCGGGGATCCGCAAACACTGACTTGGATGGCACGCATAGAGGGAACCTTCAAATTGTACTCAACGGCGAACCCCGCAGTTTACGCCGCAGGTGAATCCATCCGGCAAACGCGACCAGATACCCGAGCGTCGCCGGGAACAGGAGTAAGCGCCCCAATGTATGAACGGCGCCTGCGCCGGCCAGTCCCGCGCGAAACAGGATGAAATGCCGAATCGACGGCCAGTGCGCATGGTCGATCCAGAAGTAGTCGCCGTTTTCATTCAGCACGAACACCTTGGCCGGCAGCAACGCGGCAATCAGCCATTTCCACTTCGTCATGATCGGCTCCGCCGAGCAGATCATCCCCACAATCGTGTAGCGCCGGGGTCTGAGATCGTCCAGCAGGCGCCGCCAGTCCCCGCGGTACTCGTTGACGCGGAACACTTGTGTCGTGGCTGGATCCAACCCCTGGGGCAGACCGGCGTAGCAGGTCACCAAATCCACCGCGGCTTGTCCGTAGCTCTTGCGCAGACCCGGAATGAGGGCGTCGAACAGATAACGGGACCCGCTCTCGATCAGCAGGATTCGCGATTGTTCCGGATGGCGCCGGGTGAAGAAGTACTTCAAGCTCCTTCCATGATAAGTCCAGCGGCCTACTCCGTGACGGCCGCGTAGGTCATTTGGACAAACGCATTGCGCTCGTCGCTGCCTCCCTCGCGGTGGATCATGAACACGCCGATCAGTTCCTTCTTCGGATCGATGAAGCAATAGGTGCCGTAGCGGCCGCCATGACCGTAGGTTCCGATCGAGGAAAGGTTCAAAGCCCCGGTTGGTTGAGTCACTACCGACCAGCCCAGCCCCCACGCGGCGCCCGGCGCGCTTGTTCGCAAGTCGCCCGTATGCGGCGCCGTCATCACCTCCACCGACGCCCTGGACAGCAATCGGAAGCCATTGTGGACGCCCCCATCGAGAAGTGTCCGGTACAACTCATACAGATCGGCCGCGGTCGAGTAGAGGCCGCCTTCCGGCAGCGGGTACTTCGCACCCTCGCGGAACTTCATCTTGCCCTCGCCCAATGGATCGTCCGTGTACTTCACGGGCCATCCGTTCCGCTGGATGTACGCCGTGGGCATCCGGTGAAACTTCTCCTTCGGCGGATAGATATACGTATCGACCATCCCCAGCGGCTTGAAAATCCGTTGTTCCAGAAACTTCTCGAACGCCATGCCTGACTGCACTTCAATGATCCTCCCCAGCGTGGCGATGCCTGTGTTCGAATAGAGCCATCGCGTCCCCGGTTCGAATTCGAGCGGCTGCTGCGAGAAGATCAGCACGGCCTCGCTGAGCGGCCGCTGCAGTTCGCGATGCAGTTCCTGGATCGGCGCATTGGGATTGGTCGACATTCCCGAAGTGTGCGTCATCAGGTCGCGAATGGTAATCGGCCGCGACGGAGTCCCGAGCCGAACCTCGCCGGGCGTCTCCTTCGACCGGATCACCCATTGCCCGCGAAACTCCGGGAGGTATCGCGACACCGGATCGTTCAATGCCAGTTTGCCGTCTTCGGCGAGCATCATGATCGCGGTCGAGACCACCGGCTTGGTCATGGAGTGAATCTGGAAGATGGCGTCGGCGGGCATGGCCTTCTTCGTGTCCATGTCAACGTAGCCCACCGCATCGAGCGAGGCCACCTGGCCGTGCCGAGCCACCAGCGTCACGATTCCCGCGGCCTTGCCGGCATCGACGAATTCCTTCATCCGCGCGGGAATGCGGGCAAGCCGCTGTGGGTCCAAACCCGTTTTCGCCGGATCCCTGACAACCGGAGGACCCGCCGCCACGGCGGATCCGAGCATCACCAACACAGCCAGCAAGCGCATGGGGACTATTCTACAGACTCCGTAGTCTGCTGCAGGCTCGGCCACCGCCAAGGGATCGGCATTTTTTGGTCCGTGGGGATTGGTGGGCGTTGGGAGACAACCCGGCACTACTTCTTGAGGGTCTCACCCTTCTTCAACAGAGAAGGCGCTTTTCGTTTCTTCTGTTCCTGCTCCGTCTTCTTCTCGGCCGCCTTCTTTTGCTCGAGGTCCTTTGGCTGCATCATCCCCTCGAGGTCCTTCTTCTCCTTCGCCTGATCCACCTCCACCTTCCGGACGCGGTCCTGCATGTCCTCCCGCGCCAACTCCATCACGTCGGTGGTCGTGTCGATGGCGTTCTTCAGTGCGAACTCGTAGCGGCTGATGTCCTTGGGATCGGACGCCTCGATCTTGTGCAGTTTTTCGAGCAGCTGTTTGGCGGTGTCCGCGACGGTCTTCATCCCTTCGTCGACGGCGACCTTGCGGCGGATCGCGTCGTCGGTCACCGTATCGATCGCTTCCAGGATCTCGGTGTAATCCTCGAGGAGATCATGCACGGCGCCCGATCGCCCGGGCTTCTCCTTGGACAGCAACTGCTCCATCTGATCCACCCGCTGCCGTGCAAAATACAGGTACAGCTTGACCCGCGCGTTGGGCTCCTGCACCAGGCGCACCTGGTCGACTTCATCGGCGGTCAGAAAGTCCCGCTGCGCGACCAGAGGCAACGCCGCCAGCGTCATCAGGCACACGAAACGACAGCCCATTGCGTCACTCCTTTCGGGGTTTTCCGCCCATGATTCCCAGCACCAGGGCTTCATTCACCCGGCGCAGTTCCTGGATCAGCGGATCCACGATCTGGCGGTCGTTGACGCTCATCGCCTGAGAGAACTGATCCGCCTCTCTCAATAGCTGGCGCGTCTTGATTTCGGCCTTCTTGAAGTACTTGGATTTCTTGCGCGGGTCTTTTCGTGTGGCCTCCAGCGACTCGAGCGAGAGCACCACCGCTTCGGTGGCCTCTCGAATCTGGCCCTGAACTTCTTCCATCCTGACCTCTTGATAGGAAATCCGCGCTGCCTTCAGTTGTTTCTCCGCATGCAAGAGCGCCGCTTCGGAGCGCTTTTCGGGATCGGGCTCAGACTTGATGCCGGCAAGCTGCGCAAGTGCGGGAAGGGCGAACACTCCCGTCACCATCACAACCAGCGTTCCTCGAGTTCCCCACGTCATCGACGGCGGCTCAACTCCTTCTTGATAATACGCACACGTTGGCGCGCCTGGAACTCCTCATTGGGAAACTTCCCCTCCGCCGCCCCGAGGAACTTCTCATACGCGGCCAACGCCGGTTCGTATTGCTTGGTCTTATCGAGGATGATCGCCCGGAAGAACATGTGGCCGGCGGTCTCACCACCTAAGGCGGAAACGCGGTCCAGCGCCGCCAGGGCCTGTGGGAAGTTTTCGAGGAGAGTCAACATGCTCGCCAGTTCACTCCACGCTTCCCGGGACTCCCGTTTGAGGCGGGTGGCTTCGAAAAACTCCCGAGCCGCCGGCGAGTATTTCTTCTGATCGCGCAGCAGCGTCCCGTGGACCATGCGGAGATCGAAGTTGTTGGGATCGGCCGCGACGGCCAATTGCATCTGTTGGAGGGCTTTGTCGAGTTTGTGCTCTTTGCGGTACGCCGTGGACAAGGCCACACGGTTGGCCGGCGTCGGGTCCTTCGCCACGGCCTTCTCCAGTTCCGGAATGGCCGCCGCGGTCTCATTCCCGGCCAGCAGCAGCGCCCCGATCCTCTCCTGGGCAGCGGCGTTTTCGGGGAACTGGCGATAGATTGCGATGGCTTCGTCGCGGGATTTTGCCTGTTCATACAAGGCCGCCAGCTCTAACAGCACATCGCGGAACGTCGGGTCGAGTTCGGCCGCCTTCCGGAAATGAGGCGCGGCCTCGTCCAACCGCTTCTGGCGGGCCATCGCCCGCCCAAGGCCCAGTTCCGCGCTGGCCGACTTCGGGTCGAGCTTGAGAGCCTCCACGTAGACCGGTGCCGCCTTGGCGGCATCGCCTGTCTCGAGCAGCGCTTCCGCCCAGTAATAGCGCGGCCGGAACTGGTCCGGCTTCCTGGCCGCCGCGCCCTCCAGCAGAGGCAAGGCCTCGGCAGGCTTCTTCGCGCTCAGAAACAGAACCCCGAGGTTCAACTCCGCTTCATACAGGCCGGGCTTCAATTGCAGCACCTGCTGATAAGCGGCAATCGCCGATTCAGTGTGGTTAAGCAGGCTGTGGGCCAATCCCAGATGAAAATGAGCCGCGTAGTCCTTGGGATCCGCCTGGACAACTCGCTGGAAATGATTCACAGCCGCGCTGTAATCCTTGGCTTCGAGCGCTTTCAGACCCTCCGCGCTGGGGTCGGCGACCTGGAGCCACAACAGCAGGCAGAAGACCGGCGGCATCGCCTCATTGTAGCGAAGCGGTCCCGGCGCGCATGTCTACATCTACACAAATCACGATCCATTCGAAGGGGGGAAGCCATGTCGGTAGAAGCGACAGACTTGCGATTAACACGGACAGGATAGAACTTCACCAGAGCGCTCGAATCCAGAAAGCAGCCTGCCACTACCGGCCCTCTCGCTCAGCCCGGATATCGTCTGAAAGCTTGCCTGGAATCTTCGAAAGGGCCTGCCGGACTTCTTCCAGGCGCGGCGCAGGTCCCATCGTTGCCACATCCTGCCTGACCCTCTCCATGAACTCATAGTCCAACCAGTGCTGGACGGGGTCAGAGACTGTGACCGTGACCTGTTGATGCTCCTCCAAAGGCAGTGGCTCCAGCGGACGGAGGACCCCGTTTTCGTAAACCGCTTGGAGCGTCTTTGTCATATGACTCCGTTATCGCCGGCGCGGTCGGGCTTTGATTTGATTTGAACCAATGGAGTGGAAACAGCCCTACGTTCAGGAGTTGCGGCCGGCCATGCCGGTCACCAGTTCGGCCCGCCGCACGCTCAGCGGACGTTCCTGTCCAGGGCCGCGCTTGAGTAGCCGCACCTTGAACGGGTTCCGCCCGGGCCGCAGCAACTGGATGGGAACCGGCAGCCGGATGGCCTGGAATCGCATGTCGAACGACTCGTCGGGCGGGAAACCGATCATGCCATTGCCCGGCACCAGAGAGATCTGATAACCCGCGCTCCGCAAATTCGCCGCGACGTCAATCTCGCGCGGCTCCAGAACCGTCTCGCCGGCTTTCACGACGATCCGGTCACCCGGTTGCGAGCGGTCGAAGCCCAGCCATAGCTCGACGCTCGACGGGCGGTTGACCTTGAAGTCATCGGCTACGGCGAGCCAGATCGTTTTGTCGCCGTCGGCCGGAACGATTTCGAAAGGAACCCCCGCCTCCTTGGCAGCCGTGTTGTAACGGAGAAAATCGCCTCCGGGCGCGCGCGAGCCCGCGTCAAAGCCATGCGGCGCCATGTAGTGCTTGTCCTTGTTGCGCAGCAGGGCAGGATCGGCAATCTCGTTCAACAAGTGCTTGCGCCACGTGCCGTGAACGTACCAGTTGAACGTATAGATTCCGTCGGCGCCGTCGCGCCACAAATTCGCCGCACTTCCCCGGACCACTTCGTCGGGGCTGATCTTGTAGTTGTTCCCGTAGCAGCCCAGGCTGGCATAAATCCGTACCGGCTTCGATTTGGCGATGGCACGAAATCCGGGGACACCCGGGGCCTCGGTAAGTCCCTGGCCGAGGATCAGGAAATCCACGAGTTCGTCGGCGATCCATGTCTCGACTTCGAATCCTCCTTCACGGCACCACTCGACCCGCTCCGGAATCCGGACCGCGAGTTCGATGGGGCGGCCGCGGCGCGCGGCTTTGGCCTGAAGGTTCTTGCGAATATCTCGCAGCAGCATCGTCAGATACTTACCGTTTTCGATCTCGGTTCCACGCCGGAAATAGAGCGAGTGCCGCAGCCAGTCGATCTCGATGCCGTCAAAGTCCCAGCGGTCGAAATATTCCTCGACCACTTTGAGCTTGAGCGCGCGCACCCGCGGATGCTCGAAGTCAAGCGCTGACCACCAGTCCAGATCCCCCACCAGCCAGTCCGGGTTGATGCGCTTGAACGTAGGCAACTCGGGGTTGGGCAGTTTTCCCTTGGGATGCTGCCCATCGTGGATGTCGTTCATGCGCAGGGAAACGAAAGCGTCCAGACCCCGGCGGTGACACTCCTCGACGAGGAGCGCAGGAGGGTTGTGCCCTGCATCGGCCAGGGCCTTGGGGTTTTGATACTGGTCCTTGGGGTCCACCGCCAGGCCGCCGTGCCAGGTTTTGTCCGTAGGGAACTCGAAACGGTCCGCCTGTCCCGGCCACTCCAGCACGTTGCTTTGATACTCGGCGACGTTGCCGCTGCCGAAACTGAACATCACGGTGTCGACGGCGGAGTTCTCAATCGGAGTAAACACGAGCGATGTGAACTGCTCGCGAGTTAGCGGGCCATATGAACCGGTGAGCACCGTGCGCCCCCAGGTGTGGATCATGGAGCCGTCCCAGTTGAACAGCAGGCGCCTCTTGTCCGGACTGGCCTTGCGCGCGACCCGCTTGCTCTGCGCGGGAAGAAGCGCGGCTCCGCCCGCGCCGAGGAATCCCCGTCGAGTGATCGGCGGCATAAGGCTCAGACCAGAGCCTCTTTGATCAGCTTTCCGCCCAGATCGGTCAGGCGTTTGAAGCGCCCGGAATGATAGTAGGTGAGCTTCATGTCATTGAGACCCATCAGGTGGAGCATCGTCGCGTGCAGGTCGTGGGTGTGATAGACGTTTTCGACACAGGTGATGCCCAGTTCGTCGGTCTCGCCGACGACCGTTCCGCCCTTGATGCCCGCGCCCGCCATCCAGATGACCATGGCATTCTGATTGTGATCGCGGCCCGGCCCGGAGCGGAAAAAGTCCATGCTGTTGTCGGCAGTGCGCCCGAATTCCCCGCCCCACACGACCAGCGTCTGGTCAAACAACCCCCGCTGCTTGAGGTCCGCCAACAATGCCGCGATCGGCTTATCGGTCTCGAGGCCGCGGTTGCGGTGTTCGCCGGCGACGTTCTGGTGGGAGTCCCAGCCGTTGACATAGATCTGAACGAATCGCACGCCGCGCTCTACCAGGCGGCGGGCCATCAGGCATTTGCGCGCCGTCTCCTCGGTCTGCTTCTCGTCGAGCCCGTACATCTCCCGGGTGGCCTGCGACTCCTTGGAGAGATCCAGGCACTCGGGTACCGCAGCCTGCATGCGGAACGCAAGCTCGTAGTTCCTCATCCGGGTAAGCAGATGAGGATTCCGCGGCTGCTCGCTCAATTGCGACGCATTGAGTTCGTTGAGCAAGGTCAGGTTCTTCTGCTGTCGATCCGCAGTCACGCCCGCCGGAGGGTGCAGGTCCACAATCGGGTCGCCCACGGAGTTGATCAGGGTTCCCTGGTAGGAGATGGGCAGGTAACCGCTCGACCAGTTGATGCTCCCCCCGAAAATGCCGCCGCCCCGCGCGTCCGGAAGCACCACGAAAGCCGGAAGGTTTTGATTCTCGGTCCCCAGGCCGAATACGGTCCATGCGCCCATGGACGGACTTCCCGGAATCTGAACGCCCGTGTTCATGAAGAACGTGGCCGTGGTGTGCGCCTCCGAGCTGGTGTGCATGGCGCGGACCACGGCGATGTCGTCGGCCCGTTTCGCCAGGTGCGGGAAGATCTCGGAAATCTCCATGCCGCTCTTTCCGTGCCGGGCGAACTTGAACGGGCTCGCGACGTAGATGCGCTTTTCCAGACTGCCGTATTTCCTGGTGATCGGCTTGCCGTGGAGTTCCGCCAGTTTCGGCTTGGGGTCGAAGGTGTCCATCTGCCCTGGCGCCCCCGACATGAACAGGAAGATGCAGGATTTGGCCTTGGCCGCGTGGTGCCCTTGTCTGGGCGCCAGCGGATTCTCCGGGGCGACCTCGCCCATCAGTCCGTCGCCGGCGAGCAGCGACGAAAGGGCGACGCTGCCCAAACCTTGTCCGAACCGGTACAGGAAGTCGCGTCGCGCAAATCCGCTGCTACCCGGATCCGGGCGCCGCACATTTCGACAGAATTCGAATTCGCCCTTTGGCATAAGTGTTTGTCCTAATCCCTAGTCAAGGAAGATGAACTCGTTCATATTGAGCAGCACCAGGCACAGATCGGCGAGTTTCGACGACGCGTCCGCCCCGGTCGTGTGCAGGAACTTGAGAGCCATCGCGCGATCGGATTCTGATGGCGGCCGCTGGAACGTCAGATCGAATGCCCGCTGAATCTGTTTCTCCGGATCGGGGCCGGCTTCGCCCTGAATCCGCTTAGCCATCTCGGCGCTCTGCTCGTGAGTGAACTTGCTGTTGAACAGTGCGAACACCTGAGGCGTCACCGATGACACCCCGCGCACCACGCAGCTTTGATCCATATTCGGACCGTCGAACACTTTCACCATCGGCAGTTGGAACGACCGAATCTGCAGCATGTAGACCGTGCGCCGGTTTCTCTCCCTCAGTTCAGAGGGCTCCCACCACGTTGGAGCGCGAGCCATCTGCTCGTCGTCGGCCTCCGGGAAGAACGGCGGGCCGCCCATGGCCGGATTCAACTGGCCGCTCACGGCGAGGATGCTGTCGCGGATCGACTCGACCTCGATTCGGATCGGATCCCGCATCCAGAAATACCGGTTCTCCGGATCGATGGATTCCGCCTTCTTCGCGTCAGGGTGCTTCATGCTCTCCTGGAATGTATTCGAACTCAGAATCAGCCGATGAATCTCCTTCATGCTCCAGCCGGACTCCACAAAACGCCAGGCCAGCCAGTCGAGCAGTTCCTGATGGACCGTTCCGGCGCCGTTCCGCCCAAAGTCGCTCGGTGTGGCCACCAGTCCCTTTCCGAAATGATATTGCCAGATTCGATTCACCATCACGCGCGCGGTCAGCGGATTCTCGCTGCTGGCGATCCAGTTGGCCAAGAGTTGGCGGCGGCTCACCGGAAGGCCATCCAGGTTCACCCCTTCGGAATTGCCGGTGACCGCGGTGAGGAATCCGGGTCTCACCTCTTCGCTTGCGAGCTTGAAGTTGCCGCCGGGCAAAACCTTCGTCACGATGTTCCGGTGCAATTCGCTGTCGGTGACTAGCTGGGCCTTCGGCAGGTAGTACTCGGGCGAATTCGGATTGGCAAACCGTGCGGTCTGCCGCCCGATGAGCTTCTGCCGGTCCTTCTCCTTTTGCGTGCGAAGCGAATCGGCGAGTACCGAATACTTACGCTGGCCCGGGTCGGCCCAGTCCTTCAGATCCTGTGCGCTGTCGAGGATGCGGAAAGGCTCCAACCGCTTTTGAAGTTCCTCGCGGAACTGGGCGATCGATTTGTCCCGCTCCGTAAGCGTCCGGCTCCAATCCTCGGATGCCTTCTTCCACCGGTCCGGCTCCAGTTTGGGCATTTCATACTGGTGGAACGGCAGGTCCTGGACATCGGCGATCGTCGGCGAAAAGAACGCCTCGATCCGGTAATAGTCTTTGGTCGGCAGCGGATCGTATTTGTGATTGTGGCAGCGGGCACAGCCCAGCGTCAGCCCGAGGAAGACCGACCCGGTCGTATCGACCAGGTCCACCAGGTAGTCGCGGCGAATCTGTTCGGCCTCCACCTGCTCGACCTGGACCCACTGTCCGAGAAAGCCAAGGCCCAGTTTGCCTTCTACTCCAAATGCCTGATAGGTGTCGCCGGCCAACTGCTCTTTGACGAAGCGATTGTACGGACGATCCTGGTTAAACGCCCGGATGACGTAGTCGCGGTAGCGCCACATGTGCGGACGGGGATAGTCGATCGCGCCTCCACGGCTGTCGGCGTAGCGCACCAGATCGAGCCAAAAACGGCCCCACCGCTCGCCATACCGGGAATCGGCCAGCAGTTTCTCCACCTCCCGGTTGTAGGCCTCCGGAGAAGGATCCGCGAGGAAGCGCTTCATCTCATCCGGCGTCGGAGGCAAACCGATCAAGTCGAAGTAGAGCCTTCGCAGGAGCGCGTGACCCGATGCGGACGGCGCAGGCTCAATGCCCTTCTGTTCCAGCTTGGCAAGGACGAACGCGTCGATAGGATTCTTGACCCACTCTTTCCGTTTAACAGCGGGAGTGGGCGGTTCGGCAAGCGGGATCCACGGCCACGCCGGCTTCGCCTGAGCCTTCTGGTCACCGGCAGCGGCCGGCGCTTTCAGCCGGTCGATCCAGCCGGCGATCTTCCCGATCTCTTCCTCGGAAAGCGGTTTGCCATTGAGCGGCATGCGCGGTTCCTTCGCACCCCGCAATCGCTGGATGAGGGCGCTCCGGTCGCTGTGGCCTGCGACGGCCGCGCGGCCCTCCAGCACGGATTGCGCGGTCTCCAGGACTAATCCACCCCGGTGATTGCCCGCGTTGTGACACGAGAAACAACTCTTCTCGAAGATCGGGCGGATTTCCCGCTCAAACGTTTCTGCCGGCGAAGACACAGCGACCGCGGCTTGCGCAACCGGTTTTGCCAGGCCATCGATCCACTGGGCGACCAGGGCGATTTCCGCGGCCGGCAGCGGCTTGCCCTGCGCCGGCATCTGGGGGGCGATTTCGCCCCTCAGCATTCGAATCAAGGGACTGCCGGCGCTGTTGCCGCGGATCACCGAAGGGCCTTGTTTGGCGCCGCCCTTGAAAAGCGTGTCGGGAGACTCGGTGACGAGTCCGCTGGCGGCGACGTTCGAGGAATGGCAGGAGGCGCACTTCGCGTCAAGAAGGGGTTTGACGTCGCGCGAAAAATCGATCGGAGGATTTGCCTGGGCAGGCTTGACGAACCACCCACCTGCGGCGCACAAGACGAAGGGCATCGCAAGCAACAACTGATTGATCAGGCCACCCCCGATGGCCGGCCGCCGCTCCAACTCCTGTGGACAGTCGAAACAATGCTCTCGCTTCATGAAGCTTATTCTCATTAGTCTCAACAGATTGCGGCGACTCACCGGTTCACGGCCGGAGACTGGTTTTCGATCGTCCGCGCTAACTCATGACGAATCGTATCACCCTTCCTTGAGAAAGAACAAGATATTCTTGACAACATGTCCGCAACTCCTGTATACCTTCTCATACCCGCATCACATCGGTTAGGCTCGCGGGGGCTGCAACACCACAAGCAAGGGGGCGTTGATGAAAAGTCAGTTCACTTCACGAGCGTTTGTTGCTCTTTTTGTCGCGACGATGGCCTTGGCGCCGCCGCCCGCATGGACGCAAACCCAGAATGGTAATGTCATCGGCGCGATCACCGATCCGGCCGGGGCACTGATCAGCGGCGCTGCGGTGCGCGCCACTAACCAGCTAACCAAAGCCGTCCGGACCGTAACTTCCGCCAGCGATGGGACCTACCTGTTCCAATTGCTACCCGCGGGCACGTATACAATTTCGGCGGAGATGCCGGGCTTCAAGAAATTCGTCAACACGGATGTGGTTCTGCTCACCAACCAGGAATTGCGTGTCGACGTCAAGCTTCAACTTGGCGAGGTGGCCACCGAAGTAAGGGTCGCAAGCGAAGTGGCGGCCATCCAGACAGAAGCCTCCAATATCTCCACCGATCGGGATTTTACGTGGATCACCAGAGCCCCGCAGGGACCGCTGAACACCGTTTCGTTCGGCCCTACGAACACGGTGAGTTCGTCGGGCGGCTACAACGGCTACAACGGAACTCGGCAGCAACAGGGCACCACGACCTACGACGGCGTCGAGTTCGATTTCTTCCGCAGCTATGTCACGGCTTACGCAGTCGAGGAGGTCAAGGTAGAGCATACGGTGGCCCCGGCGGCCTACCAGACCCCGGTCAGCGTCAAACTGGTGTCCAAGGGCGGGACCAACACCCTGCACGGCCGCGTGAACGGTTCGTTCGCCAACCCTGCCCTCAACGCCCTTTCCAACCCCCGCGTGCATACCCGCCCCGCGGGTTTGACCAACTGGCAAGGCGGCTTCAACGTCAACGGACCGGTATACGTACCCAAGCTGTACGATGGCCGAAACCGCACGTTCTGGAGCTTCGGATTCACCAGGCAGAAGAATGGCAACGCCCCGTTTCCGGTGACCCAGATTCAGCCTCCGCAGGTTTGGCGACGCGGGGATTTCTCCAATCCAAGCCTTTTCAGCGGCACGCTGCGCGATCCGGTTACCAATGCCCCGTTCCCCGGAAATATCATCCCTGCCGACCGGATCAACCCGTTAGCCCGCAGGCTGATGAGTTATTACGGAACGCCGATTAACGACACCAGCACGGAAGTTCCGATCATCATGCGATGGGACGACAGCAGCAGCGAGAGCCTGTATTGGCGTGCCGACCAGAAGCTCACCGACAAGCACCAGTTGAGCGTCTCCTATACGACGTTTAAGCAGGCATTCACCGGTCAGGGATTTGATGACCGGAACGTTTACCGCTGGTCCGGTCCGTTCGCCCTCAAATCCACCTCGCCGGTTTATACCCTTGGGCTTACTTCCACGCTCAACCCGAGCATGGTGAACGAGGCCCGGTTCGGCTTGCACAACGATAACGGTGGCTACGTCTCCAAGCCGAACCCTCCCACCGCGCAGAGGATCAAAGACATTGGCTGGACTGGCATCCCCGACTATCCTTCGGACACGCCGCCCTCCGGGCCGAATGTTAACGTGTCCGGCTTCTTCCCCTTTAACGGGTGGGCCAGCAGCCCCTACCATGCCTACCATTGGCATTTTGCCAACAACCTGTCCGTTCACAGGGGCCGTCATACCCTGCAAACCGGCATCGAGCACAAATACCGGGCTTTCGATAACAACAATCTGCCCAACGGTGGCTGGGGCACAATGAATCTCACCGGCCGCTTCACGGGGAACGCCTTCGGAGACTTCCTCCTTGGCCTTCCGGAGACGGTTTCCCGTCAGGGTATCCGGCCCCAACAAACATCGCGGAACAGGGAGTGGGGCCTATACGTGCAGGATGCCTGGCGCGTCACCACAAGCTTGACCCTGAATTTCGGAATCCGCTGGGATTACTCGTCGCCGCTCTACGATCAACGGGGTTTCCACTTCGGTTTCGATCAGGCCACCGGCAACATCGTTGTTCCCAGCGACGAATCGCTCAAGTTCGTCGACCCGAACTGGCCCCGGCAGCGCAACCCCATCGTGACGGCGTCCCAGGCTGGCTTGCCGGTACGGTTGGTACGCGCGGATCGCAATAACTTCTATCCACGCATCGGATTTGCGTGGCGTCCCGGCGCCACCGACAAGTTCGTCGTGCGCGGCGGCTATGGTGTCTACATCGTACCGGAATTCTCCACCGGCACCAACACCGGCGGGTCGAACCAGTTGCAGTGGGCGGGGCCCTTCGCGCTCGACGCCACCTACAACAATGTCGATAACTCCAATCCCAGCCGCGGCGCGCAACCGCGTTTTGCCTGGCCCGTCGGCATTCCCGATGCCAGCCTGGCAGGCGCTCCGCCGCTGCCGTCCTTTACTTTTACCAATCCGAGCTTCCGCTACCCCTACACGCAGCAGGCCAATCTGACCATCGAGCGAGCGGTGGCCGGGCAGCGCGTCCGAGTGTCCTACATCCTGACCAAGGACACGCAACTCGGATACCGGCGCAATATCAACTTGCCCGCGCCGGCGCCAGGATTGGCTTTCAGCGACAGCCGTCGTCCTCGGCAGAACTTCGGTAACCTCTTCGTTCTCGAAAACGGCGGTTCGTCGACTTACCACGCCGGAGAAGCCGTACTGTATCTCAGGAAGGCTTGGGGCTTCAGCGGCGAAGTCGGCCTGGCATGGAGCAAGCAGATTTCCGACATCGCCAATGCACGCTTCGAAGGTCTGAGCGGCGCTACTTCATTGAATCCGTCCTGTCGTGTGTGCGACCGCGCGGAGACGAATGTGGTGCCGCCGATTCGCCAGGTCAGCTTCCTGTACTGGGAAGTGCCCTACGGGCGCGGAAAGAAATTCGGGGGCAGTATCAATCGTTTGGCCGACTTGGTGGCCGGCGGGTGGGAACTCTCTACCGACATCCGTTTCCAGAAGGGCATCGGCGTGGATGCTTTCTACACCGGCGCCGATCCCCTGGGATTGGGCATCACCTCCGGCCGGCCTGACGTAGTCGGGGACTGGAGGCTGCCTTCCGGCCAGCGCAACGAAGACAACTGGTTCAACCGCGCCGCCTTCAAAGTGCCGGATAACAACATCGGGCGCCAGGGCAACGCCGGCCGCAACATCATTCGCGGGCCCGGCCTGTTCAATATGGATCTCGGGGTGTTCAAGAGCTTCTACCTGGTGCCGGAAAAGAGCCATCACTTCCTTTTCACGGCCACCATCACCAACCCGTTCAACCACATTATTTTCGGGTATCCACCCAACAATCCGTCGTTCTCGATCAACACCGTCACGGGCTCCCGGCTGCCGGGACCGATCGTGGGCGGCCGCACCATTCGTCTCCACCTCGGCTACGAGTTTTGATTCGGTTGGACGACGCGGGGCAAGGCTAAAGTCTTGCCCCGCATCAGAGAGCGGGACGTTACGCCGTGGCGCCGCCGCAACTGGACCCGCTGCCCGCTGTGCAGCCGAAGCAATGTTCGCCCGTGACGATCCGCCGCGCAGCCAGTTGATTCACATCGAAATCGCGGATGTGCTTGGGACTGCCATGATCCACCGTCAGCTCCAGCATCTGGTTGAAGTCGCAATCGTAAAGACGCCCATCCCACCCCACGGATAACATGGAACGGCACATGACGCTCTCGGCGGCTGCCGGGTTGAACGCCGTGACCAGCTTTTCCATGTACCGTTCGTAGTTGCCGCTCCTCAACAGGAACTCGAGAAACCGGCTGATCGGCATGTTGGTAATCGTGTACAGGTGATGGAACCAGACGCCGAACCGCCGGTCGAGTTCTCTACGGAAGTCGGCTTCGATCGCATGCTGGGGAGGAGGCAGGAATGCGCCGACCGGGTTATAGACCAGGTTCAGCTTGAGCGGTGAATCGGGCAGTCCGTAGCCGGCGGCGTTCAACTTGCGCAGTCCGTCTATCGACTTTTCAAACGCTCCTTCGCCGCGCTGCGCGTCGGTCTGAGCCTGCTGGAAGTACGGCAGCGATGCAATCACCTCCACCTGGTGCCGGGCCAGAAAGTCCACCAGGTCGGCCTGGGAAGGCAGCAGGAGCACCGTCAGGTTGCATCGGTCCATCACATGCCTGCCCAGCGACCGCGCGGACTCGACCAGGTAGCGGAAGCTGGCGTTTAACTCCGGGGCGCCGCCGGTGATGTCGACGGTAGGGATGCTGGTGCGCGTTAGAACGTCGACACAGGCTTCCGCCACCTCCCGCGACATTGTCTCGCGGCGGTCAGGCCCGGCATCCACGTGACAGTGCTTGCAGACCTGATTGCAGAGCTTGCCGACGTTGATCTGAAACACGGAAATCCCCGTGGACTGGAGCGGGCGCAAACCGGACTCGTCGAGCGCGCGATCGAACCTCTTCCGCACCGCCGGCGAGTTGTTCAGGATCCGAAGCTGTTCCGCCGCGCTCGAAAGGGCGTGGCGCTGGCCAACCAGGCTCACATGCTCACCTTCTCAGCGACGTTGCGCATCTGCAACGCATGAACCATCGAAGCGCCGCCGCGAATCGCCGCGGCAACATGGACCGCCTCGGTCATCTGATCGAGGTTCGAGCCCTTCTCCAGGCACGATTGCGTGTAGGCGTCGATGCAATAGGGGCACTGCACCGCATGCGCCACCGCCAGCGCAATCAGACACTTCTCCCTTTCCGTCAGGGCGCCTTCGGCAAACACCGCGCCGTACCACTGGGAGAATTTGTTCCACAACTCGGACGCGTTCTTTCCCACTTCCGCGAAACGAGGCAGGTCTTCCTCGTGATAGTACCCGGGCATGCTCTTAGTATAGGCCGCGGATCCCGGTCGGTTCGCCGTTCCCCGGAAAAGATCCGTGAGCGCGCTTTCTTTCACGCGAACCGCCGTAACAGTCAATTTGCCGGATGTTCATCTGAACGCAACACCCGCTGGATACGCTCTAATTTCGCACTCAGCTTCTGGAACCTTGCCTCAACCGGGAGGCGGGTGTGTCTACGCTCGTCAAGGAGAGAATCATTTTGTATCGAACCGTCTTGAGTGTTTTCGTCGGCCTCGGTCTGGGGGCCAGCGCCTGGGCGCAGAGTACGCTGCCCAATTTGAGGATCTTGCTGCCCGAACGGACGCGTTTGCTTCAGGGGCAGTTGGTGGATGTGGTGTTGGAAGTCCGCAACGCCGACGCCGTGTCTGGCCTGCGGGTGACCGCCGGCAGCGCCGACATCACCTCCAAGTTCTCGGCCCCCGCGGCGGCGCAACTCGACTGCGACACCTCCTCCGATTGGGTCATCCGCGCGAACCTTCAGTCGTTTGACACCGCCGGCCCGGTGAAGTTGACGGCGACGGCCACCGCTGGCGGAGTGAGTGTCACCGACAGCCGCGACATTGAGGTCCGGGCCTTCAGCATTCCCGCCACAGGTCAGCGCCGCAACGTGATTCTGTTTATCGGCGACGCGATGGGTACGGCCTACCGCGATGCCGCGCGGCTGGTTTCACGAGCCATCCTGGACGAGAACGGCAGGAATTCGTTCCGCGAAGGGTTCTTCGACGATCTTTTGGAGATGGACAAAATGCCCGTCAGCGGAATGTCGATGACCTACGGAACCGACTCGATTGTTCCCGACTCAGCGAATACTGGGACTGCATGGGCTTCGGGCAACAAGAGCTTCTTGAACGCTGTCAACACATTTACGGATGGGACAGACTGCCGCTGGCGATTCACCGGCGCGGCCAACGCGGCGAATCTACCCGCCCTGCTGGATAATCCTCGCGTCGAGAACCTGTGGCAGTTCTTGAAACGGCGGTACGGTTACCGTACGGGAATCGTGTCCACCGCGGACATCACTGACGCCACCCCTGCCGTACAGGGGGCCTACTCGGCATTCAGGCAGACCCGTTTCGAGATTGCGCGCCAATATTTCGAGAATCCGATGCTGGGCAACAGCCCGTCTTTCGACGTAATCTTCGGCGGCGGTATGGATCAGTTCATGGGAAGGGCGCGTCCGGACGGGCGCGACCTGATCTCCGAGTTTAAAGCCCGAGGCTATCGTTATGTCACAACCGCTACGGAATTGGCGGGCGTCCGGTTCGGCCAGCCGACTCTCGGCCTCTTCAAGGCGTCGCCGAGTCCGCGGGCCTCGGCCGACGGGATTCGCGCCGCCACCGACGCGAACATGGATGTCGCCTACGACAAGCTTCGCCTGGCACGGCCGGCATCCGAACCCGTCGCAAATCTGGGTGCGTTTCCCGACCAGCCGATGCTCGACCAAATGACAGAGAAGGCGATCGAGGTTCTTTCAAACTCGCCCTTCTTCGCCGGCCAGCAACCTTTCATATTGATGGTGGAGGCGGCATCCATCGACAAGCAATCGCACCCTAACCATTCCGCCGGCACGATCTGGGACACCATTGAAATCGACAAGGCCGTTGGCGTCGCCCGGGCGTGGGCCGCCAAACGGAATCCCAAAGATACCCTGATCGTCGTCACGGCCGATCACGATCAGTCCATGCACATCATTGGCGTCAGCAACACACCCGACACGGAATACTTCAACCGCACGAAGAAGGAAGAACTGACCATTCGCTCCACCCGGGGCGAGCAGGCATTCACTGTCTACGGCGACTCGTATTCCAACGCCCGTGCCGGTCTGCCCTTCATTAATGGAAGCGTCGGCGCCGAAAACAATCGAGGCGCCGGTGGAATGCCCGGTACCTTCGCGACAACCGCCGTCGCTGCCAATCCGGCCTCCAACACCTACTCGACCTACTTCGGCAGTCCGGCCTACCCAAGAGATGCAAATACGGGCTACCCCTCCAACACTGCTCCCCAGGGTGGGACGATCCGGCGGCTGGCAGTCGGCTTTCGGACCGGTGATCACACCGGATCCAGCGTACCTGTCACCGCGGAGGGCCCGGGCGCGTTCCTGTTCACTGGCTACATGGATCAAACGGACATCTTCTTCAAGATGGCGACTTCCGTCACCGGCGACACTGCCGATGGCGACAAGCTCATCGATCTGCTGGTGAGCAAGTACCCGCGTCCCGTCGGCAACAAATAGCCCCAGTAGCCGCGATGAAATCGATCTCTATCCTGCTAGGGGCGCTGCTGGTTGCGGCGCCCCCTCTTTTTTGCGAACGCCCGGGGGAACCCTCCGATTCGCAAAACCAGACCGGCTTCCTGCTGAAGTTCACTCTGGAGGAATCGTTCGACCAGGTGCGCGCGCGGGTGGGGAAGCCCACGCAGATCGCCGCTTTCGGCCCCAATTTCGTCACCTGGCAGTATCAGGTCGATATGCACGACCATCATGAGTTCAGCCACCTCTTCTGTTTCGGCGATTCAGACCGGAAGCTGGTGAGCGTCACTCAGAACTTTGAAGAAGCGCGGAACGTGGATGCAGTGTTCCCGGCGGCACAAACCACCGTTCACCATTGGCCGGACGACCGGAAGCCGCAGTTCAGCATTCGCGTGCGGCGTCTCTCCGGAAATCGCCTCCTGATGGCGATGGGCGCCTCGAAACCCGGACAGCCGATCAACCAACTGGTCCTGATACGGGCCTCCGTGGTCGGTCTGTTTCACCCGTGGCTGGCTACCCAACTCACGAGCCGCTGAGGCCGGCCGCCTACATCTGGTACGAGAATCTGGGAAGCGGCCAGGTTCGCTGACTCGCGACCCATCTCGTCCTTCGGCCCGCGGCGCGGTTCACGCCTCAGGCCGACTTCCCGTAAATCATGCCGGCGATCGCCCCTGACACGGCGCACCACACCACGCCATAAACGGTCATCGCCCACGACAGAGAGTACGGGTATCCGGCGAACGTCAGGTGCACGAAGATAAACGCCGGGAACGACATGAAGATGCCCGCGTAGATCCCGAACTTCAACCCGTTCATCGGGCCCGTGCCGAAGCTCGCGAGGACCCGCTGGTAAAACCAGACGAGCACGGCCGCCGCCACAAAGTCGCCGAACACGATGGCGCCGACGTTCATATCCTGGCGGAACAATTGTGGCAGCTTGGAGTAGTACATCGAGGAAAACAGATTCCCGTGTACGACAAAATCCAGCACGTTGGCAACAATCCCCACCGCCGCGACGCTGGCGAGGTAAGGCTTCCAATTCATTCTCGTCTCCTCTCGTTTTGAGTGATACCGGCTTGCGGACTACGCTCCGCACGCATCGGCCGGGCATTGTTCGGCATTTGACTGTATCGCAACCCTCCTGGGTTGTCACCGGTCCCTCATTGCTTGCCGTTCCGGGTTCCCCCGCCCGGATGTCTGTTACATTGACTCGTAGGGACTGGCCGATGCCGCATAGGGCAGCATTACTCCTGCTTTCATGGATTCCGATCGCGTGGGCCGGCGATGCGCGCGAGGAGTTCGAACTGCGCGTTCGACCGGTGTTGGCGAAGAACTGCTACTCGTGCCATACCGAATCCAAGCTCGGCGGCCTTCGGCTCGATTCGCGGGACGCAATCCTGAAAGGCGGCGCTTCAGGCCCCGCCATTGTCCCGAAAAAGCCCGACGAGAGCCTGCTCGTCCAGGCCATTGAACAGCGCCATGCGCGCCTGAAGATGCCTCCCAGCAGCAAGTTGCGGGCGGGCGAGATCGCGGCGTTGCGGGAATGGATCCAGGGCGGAGCCTATTGGCCTCCAGCGGCGGTTCCCCCCGTTCCGGAGAACGCTGCCAGGTACAGGATTACCCCCGAACAGCGCGCCTTCTGGTCGTTCCAGCCGGTAGTCGAGCCTGCTCCGCCGAAGGTGCGGCATTCCAATTGGGTCAAGAGCCCGATCGATCAGTTCGTCCTCGCTCGTTTGGAGGAGAAGAACCTGCAGCCGGCTCCTGCCGCCGGCAAGCGCACGTTGCTTCGACGCGCCACCATCGACCTCACCGGGCTGCCGCCGACCCCAGAAGAAGTCTCGGCGTTTCTGGCCGACAACTCACCGGATGCCTTCTCCAAGGTGATCGATCGGCTCCTGAACTCTCCCCGCTACGGTGAACGATGGGGACGCCATTGGCTCGATGTCGCCCGCTACGCCGACGACCGCCTCAACTCCACGCAGGATGAGCCTTACGCCAACGCGTTCCGTTATCGCGACTGGGTGATTCGCGCCTTGAACGATGACATGCCGTACGACCGGTTTCTCAAGGCCCAGATCGCCGGCGACCTGATGAAATCGGACGACCCCGGGCGGTACGCCGCCGGTACCGGCTTCTTCGCCTTGAGTCCCGAGTTTCAGGACGAGCGCGTGGATGCCCTCTCGCGCGGCTTCCTCGGATTGACCGTCGCGTGCGCGCAATGCCACAACCACAAGTTCGACCCCATCCCCACCCGGGACTACTACGCGCTGCAGGGGATCTTCGAAAGCAGTCACGCGGCCGAAACTCCACTCGCCCCCGCTGCGGAAGTCGAGCGGTACAACGCGAAGAAGAAAGAAATCGACCAGCAGGAAGAGCGGATCACGAGGTTCTACCAGAAACAGACACTTCAACTGGCGGAGATGCTGGCATCCCAAACCGCGCGCTACCTGCTCGCCGCCCGCGGACTCGGTCCCGCCGATGGCCTGGAGAAGGAATCGCTCGACCGCTGGGTCCGCTACTTGAAGGAACCGCGCAAAGAGCATCCATACCTGAAACCCTGGTACGAACTCAGGGACGACGACCGCGACGGCATTGAGCGGGAGGCCAAACGTCTCGGGGCGTTCATCAGCAACCTATTCGAGGAACGCCAGCGCATCGAGAAGGAGAACGAAATCCGTCTCGGCCTGAACCCCTCTCGAAATGACCTCGCCAACGCCAGCCTGGTCTCGCTGGAGCGGAACAAGTATGTCTTCTGGCGCGATCTGTTCGCCAAAGGCGAGAAGGATTCGGCGGGTTTCTTCGCCTCGGTCGACGGAATCTATTATTACGGCAAGGGCAAGATTGAATCTCTGCTGGACCCGCGTACAAACGCCTATCTGGCCGGGCAGAAAGCCGTGCTCGAAACGCTGAAGAAGGAACTGCCGGCGCAATACCCCTTCCTTCACACGATGAAGGAGAACGACAAGCCCGAAGACATCCACATCGCGATTCGCGGCGACCGGAATAACAAGGGCGATCTCGCGCCAAGGGCCTTTCTTACCGTGCTCGCGGCGGACGGTCAGCCCCAGCCCTTCCGGAATGGCAGCGGCCGCCTGGAATTGGCGGAAGCGATCGCCAGCCCGGGAAATCCGCTCACCGCGCGTGTCATGGCGAACCGCCTCTGGCAGGAGCACTTCGGCCGGGGAATCGTCAATACGCCCGGCAACTTCGGCCAGCTCGGAGAGCGCCCCTCGCACCCGGAACTGCTCGATTACCTTGCTTCCCGCTTCGTCAAGAACGGCTGGTCCCTCAAAGCCATGCACCGCGAAATGATGCTGTCGGCAACGTACCAGTTGAGCGCCTCACGCCTTCCCGCGAACGAAGCCGTGGATGCCGACAATCAACTGTACTGGCGCGCCAATCGCCGCCGGATGGACGCCGAAACCATCCGGGATGCTCTGCAGTTTGTCGCCGGAACCCTGGACCTGACCCCTGCGGAGAAGACCGCCAAACTGGACGATGCGAACCGCCACCGCACCATCTACGGTCAGATCAGCCGCCGAAAGACGGATCCTTATCTCTCGTTATTCGATTTTCCGAATCCGAATGGAACCAGCGAGAAGCGGATTCCCACCAGCGTTCCGCCCCAGCGGCTGTTCTTCATGAACAGTCCCTTTGTGGAGAACCAGGCGAAAGCGCTCGCTGGCCGCCTGACGGGCGATCCGCGCGCCAGAATCGAGCAAGCGTATCGCATCGTGTATGGCCGCGCGCCTGACGTCGAAGAGGCGCGGTTGGCGCTTGGATTTCTGGAACGGAACGGGTGGCCGCAGTACGCGCGGGCGCTTGTCAGTTCGAACGAGTTTCTTTTTGTGGACTAGAACCATGGTGACGCGCAGAGACATGCTTCAATCGATCGGCGCAGGCTTCGCCTTCGCCGGCCTGCGCGGCGTGCTGCAGGCGGCAGACCCCCTGGCCCTCCGCCAGCCTCATTTCCCGGCCAAGGCCAAGCGTGTCATCTGGCTGTTCCTCAACGGCGGTCCGTCGCAGGTGGATACGTTCGATCCGAAGCCAATGCTGGACAAGTATCACGGCAAGCCGGTTCCGTCGGGTAACCTGCAGACCGAGCGCAAGACCGGCAACCTGATGCGCTCGCCGTTCCAATTCCGCAAACACGGCCAAAGCGGCCTCGAGATCAGCGAGATCTTTCCGCAACTGGCGCGGCACGCGGAGAATCTCTGCGTCATCCGTTCGATGCATGGCGACCGGCCGAATCATGAACCGTCCCTGTTCCTGTGGAACTGCGGCCACAACCTGCCGGGCCGGCCCGCGCTCGGTTCCTGGCTCACGTACGGACTCGGGTCTGAGAATCACAACCTGCCTGGATACGTGGTGCTCTGTCCCGGCTTGCCCGTCGTGGGGCCGCAGCTTTGGAGTTCGACTTTCCTCCCCGCGATTCACCAGGGGACCTATCTCGACACACGGGAGACCGAAGTCCCCAAGCTGATTGCCCACGTCAGGAACACTTCGCTGCAGCCCCAACAGCAGCGCGCGGAACTCGACCTGCTCGCGCGCCTGAATCGCCACCATCTGGAAGGGACCGGCGCGGACCCCGATCTCGAAGCCGCCATCCAAAGCTCGGAGATCGCCTTCCGCATGCAGACCGAGGCGCCGGACGCATTCGACATCACCCGCGAGCCGGAGAACGTCCGGGCGCGGTACGGCGAAGGCGCATTCGCGCGCGGTTGTCTGATGGCGCGTCGCCTGGCGGAGCGCGGCGTCCGGATGGTCCAGATCTACTTCGGCAACTTCCAACCCTGGGACAACCACGACGACATCGAACTGCATCGCCCCCTGGCCCGCTTCGCCGACAGCGCCATCGCAGCCTTGATGGACGACTTGAAGGAACGCGGGATGTTCGACGAAACCCTGATCGTCATCGGCGGCGAGTTCGGCCGCACGCCGGCGGTCGAGATCGGCGGCCTCATCAAGGTCCAGAACGGGCGCGACCACAACAATCACGGCTTCAGCTACGTGCTTGCCGGCGGCGGCGTGAAGGGCGGGTTTGCCTACGGGGCGACCGACGAATTCGGCTTCCGGGCGGTCGACAGCCGCGTGCACATTCACGACTTGCAGGCGACGGTGCTCCACCTGATGGGCCTCGACCACAAGCGCCTGATCTATCGGTACAGCGGCCGCGACTTCCGCCTCACGGACGTCGAAGGCGAGGTCGTCAAAGGAATCCTTGCTTGATGTCTGTGGCAAAAATAGCGAAGCCCCGCGTGGCGCGAGCTTTAGCTTGTAAAGGAACTTTAGTTCCCTCGTCCGGCCGAAGGCCGGCTTACGCAGCCAATGATGCACTGGAGGTAACGCGATGAACACAACAACCTCTATCCGCCGATGGCCTCGTTTCCTGATCCTCGTGCTGACCTTGGGGGCTCTGGCGGTTCCTCAAACGGTCCAGGACCAGGAGCGCGAAGAGCAGCGCCAAAAGCAGGAGGAACTTCGCAAGGAACGCAAGCGCCAGGAGAAACGGGCCGAGGAACAGCGCCAGGAGCGAAAGCGCCAGGAACGCCTGGCGGAAGAGCGCCGCCTGGCGCGGCAACGCCAGGAGACGCAGGACGAAGAGCGCCGTCTGGAGCGGCGTCGTCAGGAGACCCGAGACGAAGAGCGTCGCCTGGAAGAGCGGAGGCTCGAGCGACAGCGTCAGGAACGGGAAGACGAAGAGCGTCGCCGCCGGAACCGGTAGATGCGTGGCTCTGTGGTCAGCCACCTTCGCATTGCGGCTCTCTCATTCACTCCAGGGATTGACCTCCGAGAGCACGTTCGTATCCAGGATCGTCATCGGGTCAGCTTCGGAGCCCGGCGAACTGGTTCGCGCGGCGGAATGACGAGGTCAACACCGCCGAGGGGGGCCATGCGCAGCCGTATCGATCTGGCAAGGTTTGGCCTGGAAGTTGACTCCTCAGTCAGGCCCGCCTTTAAGATATGCCGTGCTTCTTCTTCCATCGAGCGTCCGTGACTGGCTGCCCGCACGCGAAGCCTGGCCTTGAGGGACTCATCGAGACGTCTGATGGTGATGCTCGCCATGCATCAACGATAGCAGTGCCATCAAGAGCCGAGGCGCGAGCGCCAGGAACGGGAAGAAGAAGACCGTCGCCGCCGGAATTGGCAGTCCGGCAGACCCCTCGCGTGCCGGCTCCTGGTTTCGATTACTTCGACTGCTTTCGATTGCTTCGAATGAATGGTAGGATATTTAGGGAGACGGCCGTCGATGAAGATCGATGAAATGGTACACCCCGCACTCGCAGCGACGCTTCCCTCCGAAGCAGAGGCAGGGATTGCGAAGGAAACGAGTCGGTTGCTGGCAAAGCGGCTGAAAAAAGGCGCTGCCCTGCAGATACGGATCCTGGATGGCAAGGCGCCTCAGCCCACAGTGAATCTGCCCGCGCCGGCAGTGGGACTTTTGCTGCGCATTCTCGAGGAGATGGCGCGTGGGAATGCCGTGACGATCATCCCTGTGCATGCGGAACTCACGACCCAGGAAGCGGCGGACATCCTGAACATCTCGCGGCCGTCTCTGATTCAATTGCTCGATCAGCGGAAAATCGAGTACCGGCGGGTTGGGACGCATCGCCGTGTCCGCTTTGAGGCGTTGATGAAGTACAAGCGTCACCTCGACAAAGAGCGGCTGGCTGTACTTGACGAACTGACGGCCTATGACCAGGAACTTGGCCTTTTGACGCCTGTGGCCAATTTCACTGCATTCTATGATGCGAATGTGCTGTACGGGTCGGCGTTACGCGTCGGCATCGTGAAAGCCTGAAGAATCCAGCGAAGACAGTCGAGGAGTACTTGGAGATGCTGGAACAGGAGGGTCTGGTGCAAACCGTGGTGATCCTTCGGGACTATCTAATCGCGGGCTAGGAGGCCGCGCCGCGTCACCTGCATGCACGGTTTCGACGGAGACCTCATCCTACGTCGGCGGGTTCTCCGATTGCGCCGGATCCTCGGGATCGAATTTGGGACCCTTTTCGGTCCACTCCTCCGCCTTGAACATCCTGCCGCGACCCGCGGGACCGTCAAGTTCTTTCACCATCATCTCCACCTTCGAACCGCGGACTCGCGCCGACACGTGATGATAAAACCACCCTTGCGCGAATCCTTCGCCGCGAGTCAGGCCGCCCATCTTGCCGCCGGAACTGCCCACCTCCATGTAGACGATTCCTTCCCTCTGCATGCGGACAAACTGATGCCCATGGCCGCTGATCACATAGCTGACACCGTGCTTCCGCGCGATCTGGTGTAGCGGGAACTCGCTGCTGCCCACCTTCAGAAACGCAATCCAGTAGGGTTTATGGAAAAAAATGAACTTAGGCCTGCGGTCCTTGTTGGCCTCCAGGTCCGACTCGAGAAACTTCAGTTGATCCTCCGTCAGTTCCGTCGAACGCGAGTTGTCGAGTACGGTGAAATGCGCTTCCTGGAAATTGAACCCATAGTAGGGCGAATACTTCGTCTGCTCTCGGTACACCTGCTCGGAGAGTTCGTTCCAGATGTCGTGGTTGCCCGGGGTGAAGTAGAGGGGATAGCGCCCGTATCGCTGCCAGAGAGGCTTCAACTCCGTCCACTCCGCCACCAGGCGCCCTTCGTCCTTGCCTTGGATCGTGTCCCCGACGTTGATCACGAAATCCGGTTGCAGCATGTCCACTTCGCGCCAGATGCGGCCGTAGATCTCCGGTTGCGCGCCGCCCGTGCGGTCGCCCAGGATCGAGAAGCGAAAGTCGTTCTTGGGTTCGGTGACCGCGCGGATCCCGATGGTGGCGCCGAATAAGGCCAACACCAGAAAGGTCACCAGGAGATGCCGATTCCTGCTGCGCATGCCGCTTATTGTCACATGAGAACGGTTTCGATTTGATGTTATCGTGAGGATACATGACGACCTCCGCCGTCTCATCGCGATACGTGTCTCTGGTGGCGGTGGCATTGCCGCTGATCGCGAACGGCCAGACCGCCGGGCAGGCGGAGTACTTCGAGAAGAACGTCCGGCCGGTATTCGCAAAAAGCTGCCAGAGCTGCCACAACGCGAAGGTGAAAAGCGCGGGCCTCGATCTGACGTCTGCCCAAGGTTTCCTTCAGGGAGGCCAGAGCGGGCCTCTCCTCGACAGGGAAAACCCGGGGAACAGCCGCCTGCTGAAAGCGACCAGCTACGACGAGAAGCTCAAAATGCCGCCGACCGGGAAGCTCAAAGCAGAGGAACTGGCGGCGCTCGCAAACTGGGTCGGGATGGGCGCTCCCTGGCCCGGTGCGGCCCAAACCGAAACGGCGCGTCCCAAGAGTTCGGGACGTGCCCTCACCGACGCGGACCGGAACTTCTGGGCCTTCCGTCCCGTCGTCAAGCCGGCCGAACCCGCGGTCAGAAATGAATCGCTTGTGCGAACGCCCGTCGACCGATTCATTCTCTCCAAGATCGAAGAAAAGGGCCTGGAAGCCGCCGCCCCCGCGAACAAATTAGCTCTGCTGCGCCGCGCGACCTACGATCTGACGGGCCTGCCGCCTACCGATAAAGAGATCGCCGGTTTCCTCGCCGACAACTCGCCTACTGCTTTCGACAAGGTCGTCGATCGCCTTCTTGGCTCGCCGCGCTACGGTGAACACTGGGGCCGCCACTGGCTGGATGTCGCCCGCTACGCCGACTCCACCGGCAACGATGAAGATCACCGCTATCCCTACGCCTGGCGCTATCGCGACTACGTGATTGCCGCCTTCAATGAGGATAAGCCGTACGACCAATTCGTCCGGGAGCAGATCGCCGGCGACCTGCTGCCCGCGGCCGATGGCAGCGCAATGAACCGCACCGGCATTGTGGCCACGGGATTCCTGGCCCTGGGCGCGAAAGCGCTCGCACAGCAGGATAAGAAGAAGATGCTCTACGACATCTACGACGAGCAGGTGGATGTGGTGAGCAAGAGCTTTCTGGCGCTATCGCTGGCTTGCGCGCGCTGCCACGATCATAAGTTCGACCCGCTGCTGACGCGCGACTACTACTCCCTCGTCTCGATCTTCGCCAATACGCGCAACTTCAAGGACTCGGTCTCGCACGTCTCCAAGCTCCTCTACACGCCGCTCGTGCCCAAGGAACAATATGAGGCGTATCAGCGCCATCAGGACCTCTTGAATTCCAAGAAAATGGAAATCGAGGACATAGCCGAGGAAGAAGTCTCGCGGTACAACCAGGAACTGGCCCCCCGCTTGGCCGAGTACATGTTGGCCGCGGCCGAAGTCCTGAAGGGCGGAAAGTCACAAGGCGCCGGGTTGAAGGCTGACCTGATCGAAAAGTGGGCCTCGCTGCTCAAGCGCAAGGACTACGTGCCGCCTCACCTCGAAAAGTGGATGTCGGCGAAGCCGGAGCAACTCCCCGCGGTCGCCAGGGAATATCAGGCGGATTACGAGAAGCACCTGAAGGAATGGACCGAAAAGCTGGCCAAATGGCGCGAAAACACGCGGCGCATGTTGAAAGAGATGAACATGCCCCCGCCGCCCAAGCCGCGATTCGAACCGGAGCACGGTCCTTTCTTCCATGCCGTGTATTTCGGGAAAGGGCCTTTCGCGGTTCCGGAGAAAGAACGCGACGGCGTGTTTTCCGCGGAGGCCCGGCAGCGAATCGCGGCCGTCAACCGCCAGATCGAAGAATTGAAAAAGAACGCTCCGCCCGAACCGGATTTGGCCTGCTCGGTGGAAGAGGGCGAACCCGTGGAGCAGCGGGTCTTCATTCGAGGCGACTATTCCAGCCTCGGGGAACCGGTTTCCAAGGCCTTCCCCCAGGTGATCTCGCGCCCGGACGACCCGAAAGTGACCCGCGGGAGCGGGCGTCTGGAACTGGCGCGCTGGCTGACCCGTCCCGATCATCCGTTGACCGCCCGGGTCATGGTGAACCGCATCTGGCACTGGCATTTTGGCGACGGGATTGTGCGGACGCCGGACAACTTCGGCAAGATGGGCGAACGCCCCACGCACCCAGAGCTACTTGACTACCTGGCCGCGCGATTCGTCGAGGGCGGTTGGTCCATCAAGAGCATGCATCGGCTGATCATGCTCTCGAACGCCTACCGGATGAGCACCGCGGCGTCCGAAGCCAACCTGAAGGCTGATCCGGAGTACCGCCTGTTCTCGCGCTATCCCCGCCGGAGGTTGACGGTCGAGGAACTTCGTGACGGCCTGCTGGCCATCGATGGAACGCTCGACCTGACCATGGGCGGCACGCTGCAGAAAGGCTTCGGCACGGATTCGGAGAATTCCAACGACCGGCTCAGCCTGAATCCCGAGAAGGTCCAGCGCCGGATGGTGTATCTGCCGCTGCGTCGCGCCAATCTGCCGTCGCTGCTCAACCTGTTTGATTTCGGCGACGCGACCACCACCAACGGTAAGCGCGTGGTCACCAACGTCGCGCCGCAGGCGCTCTTCGCGATGAACAGCGAGTTCGTCGCCGAGCGGTCGAAGCGGCTCGCCTCGCAATTGCTGACCGATCCCCAGGTGAGCGATGCAGCGCGCCTGGAGCGCGCGTATCTGCGCACGGTGAATCGCAAACCGGCCGCCGAGGAAATCGACGCCAGCCTCAGTTATCTCTCGAGCTTTGAGAAACGATTTGGCGGCGAGGCCGCGCGGTCGAAGGCCTGGAGCAGTTTCTGCCGCATTCTGCTTGCTTCGAACGAATTCATCTACGTCGATTGAGGACCGCTATGGATCTCTCGCATTTCTATCGCAGCAACGAAAAGCCGATGACGCGCCGCGCCGCCTTGCGCGCCGCGGGCTGCGGATTCGGTTATCTGGGCCTGGCCGGGTTGCTCGCGGAAGAATCCGCGGCGGCACGCCTCGACAGCCCGCTCGCCGCCCGGGCGCCGCACTTCGAGCCCAAGGCCAAGCGCGTGATCTTCCTGTTCATGCACGGCGGGCCTTCGGCGGTGGATACGTTCGATCCGAAGGAGCGCCTGGAGAAAGATCACGGTAAGGCGCTCCCGTTCAAACGGCCGCTCGCCTTCTCCGATGCGCCGCCCGGACCGTTGATGAAGTCGCCTTGGCCGTTCAAACCCGGCGGGCAGAGCGGCATCCCGGTGAGTGATCTGTTCCCGCATGTCCGCGGCGTCGTCGACGACCTCTGCCTGGTTCGTTCGATGGTGGGCGAAGGCGTCGACCACGGCGCCGCCCTGCTGCAGACATTCACCGGATCCAGCACCTTTGTACGTCCCAGTATGGGCTCCTGGGTGGTGTACGGCCTCGGAACCGAGAACCAGAACCTGCCGGGCTTCATCACCATCAAGCCTGCCCTCTCGCACGGAGGAGCCAAGAACTGGTCCTCCGCCTTCCTGCCCGGAGCCTATCAGGGAACCGCCATCGGCCATTCCGGCCTCAAGATCGACGAGTTCAAGGGCGAGCCGATCGAGTACCTGCTGAACAAGGGCTTCACCGCCGACGAGCAGCGCTTTGAACTCGACATGCTGCAAAACATCAACCGGCGGCACCAGTCGATGAGGCAGAACGATCCTCAGTTGGAGGCCCGCATCCAGGCCTTCGAGCTGGCGTTTCGCATGCAATCGAAAGCGCCCGAATCCTTCGAAGTGGACAAGGAATCGGAAGCCACCAAAAAGCTCTACGGCCTCGACAATCCGGCCACGGCGGATTTCGGATGGCAGTGCCTCCTCGCGCGGCGGCTCACCGAACGCGGTGTCCGCTACGTTCAGTGCACGCACAGCTATAAATGGGACCAGCACGGCCAGTTGTTTCAGAAGCACACCGAAAACGCGGCTGAGGTCGACAAGCCGATCGCGGGGTTAATCCGGGACCTCAAATCGCGCGGTCTGTTGAAGGACACGCTGGTAATCTGGGCCGGCGAGTTCGGCCGCACGCCGGTCTCGCAAGGCGGCGACGGGCGCGATCACAACCCCTACGGCTACTCCATCTGGATGGCCGGGGGCGGCGTGAAATCGGGATTCATTTACGGCGCCACCGACGACATCGGCTATCACGCGGTGGAGGACCGGATGCACATCCACGACTTCCACGCCACGGTTCTGCACCTGCTCGGCTTTGACCACCAGAGGCTGACCTACCGGTACAGCGGCCGCGACTTCCGCCTGACGGACGTGGCAGGCGTTGTCGCGACAAAGATCTTCGCGTGACGCGACGGCCACCGTTCAGCCGTGCAAGTCAGCCACGGAGGCCGGGCCGGGTCTGCGAATCACCCGCCCGATGCCTTCTCCAACTCAGTCAGCAACGATTCCAGCAGCGGAATCAGCGGAGGGACGTCAGTTACCACCGTATCCCAGACCGTCTCGGGGTCAATGTCGAAATACCCATGGATTAGCCGGTTCCTCATACGGACGATCTCCGGCCAGGGGATCTCCGGTGCGTGCTGTTTGAGTTCCGTCGATACGCGGCTCGCCGCTTCGCCAAGGATTTCGATTTACTTGCAGAGAGCGAGCAGGAGCATGCGATCCCTCTCGACATCTTCGCGTAAGCGCCCTTCCGCGAAGGCCAAAGCCTCCCGGGCCGCTTCGACCATGTGCCGGACGCGCACAGGGTCGTCAATACTCATACTGAACCAGCGCCGAGGCCACGACCCGATCACGAAAGTACCGGCTCAGGTCCTTCGGCGTCCGGACGTCCACGGAACGGCCTCCTAACATCTTCGACAATTCACCTTCCATCCGTGCAAGCCGAATCAGGCCTGGTGTGTGTCCCACTTCAAACTCCACCAGCACATCGACGTCGCTGTCCGCCCGGAACCTATCCGTCAACACCGAGCCGAACAACGACAGCTTGCGGATGTGGTTCCGGACACAAAACTCCTCAATGGCTTGCTTTGGTACGGCAATTGGCAGTGCCGACATCGCGGGGACTCTGCCCTAAGTATGACATGCGAAGCCCATTCCAACTTCTACGTCTGTGCGCCCGCAGGGCGCGTTTTCGCCAATCCGCCTGGCCTCGTCGTTGCCTCTATCCGCTGGCGAATCGTTCCGTGCTTGGTGGCGACAAGTCCAGTATTTAGGCAAACGCCGGGCGACCCTCAGGCACTGTCAAGAAACAACCATTCCATTTCTGATGGGCTCGCGCGGCCAATCGCGGCTCTGCACCCGCGCGCTCACGCGCGCGGTAAGCGCGCGGGTTGCAGTTGCCGAAGGCAGCGCTTGGTCTCACAAAACAGACGTTGCGCCACAGTGCGACGGTGGAACCGTTATTTCCTGACAAGCTCTAAACGTCCGAAAGCCCAAGCGCCTTGGCGAACGCCGACGTCTTCGTCCGGCTTTCCAACAACTCCGGCACGGGCTCGGAATCGGCTGTGATTCCACATCCGGCGGAATAGAAGACTCGTCCGGCATCGGTAAATGCCGTGCGAATGGCAACCGAGAGCTCGAGACGGCCGTCGAGAGCCATCCAACCGATCGCTCCCATCGACGGCCCTCGCCGGATTCCTTCTTCGCGGGCAGCGGCCTTCATCGCTTCAATTTTGGGAGCGCC
>JBJXGR010000537.1:0-25645 GCA_046160045.1 Bryobacteraceae bacterium | reverse complement strand
GGAACGCGCCGGCGTGTCGCCTGCTCGAACGCGTAGCCCAACTCGATCAATCGGGGTTCGCTACATGCCATGGCCGTGAAGCTGACACCGAACGGTGCAGGCTTGGCCTGGAAGCCCTCTGGAAACGGCGGGTTGGGCGCGTTCGGCGTCATGCCGAACGGGACGATCACGGTCGGATACCCGGGCTTCGCGGCGATCGAGGCGCCTACGGACCCCGGGAACAGCAGGGCGTCCAGGCGCTGTGCCTTCATCACCTCATCGATCCCGTGCTCGCCGGCGAGCCGGATGTCCCGCGCGCGGTCGCTTTCATAACGAGACTTGTCGGCCTCGACGTTCATTTCATCCGACACGTCCAGGTTCGACTGGCCGTACCGGATCGCTCCTCCTTTCGCGTGAGCGAGGTTCCACTCGCGCAACTCCGTCAGCGACTTCACCGGCGCCAGCGCTCCCAGCGAGCGGAGCCAAAGGTTGAAGTCGCGCTTCATGCCGTATTTGAAGACAATCGAACAGTCGGCGTCCTTACCCTTCGCGTTGCCGGTTCCCGAACAGGTGTTCCAGCCGAGGAGGTTGTTGGCGGCAACGGGATCGAGCACGCTCGGAATGTCAGCGGGATCGACGACGACCGCCCCTTCCCGCTTCAGGATCTCGATCGCCTCGGCCATCACCTTCTTCTGGTCGTCGTCCAGGCCGCCGCGCGCTTCGTTGTCGCCGGGCGGAGCGAACTTGTCGTAGTAGAACGCCCGGGGGATTCCGATGCGCGCGCCCTTCAGGCCGTTCTTCTTGAGGAACTTCGTATAGTCGCGGCCGGGAGGAGCGGTACATCGACGGGTCGCCGGATCGTTGGGATCAGCGGCTGCACCCTCCATCGCGCCGAGCAGGATCGCCGCGTCGGCAACGGATTTCGCCATCGGGCCGGGAGTGTCCTGATCCGCGGTGATCGGGATAACGCCGTGACGGCTCACCCGCCCCACCGTCGGCTTGATGCCCGCCAGCATGTTCTGGTTGGACGGGCTGAGAATCGAGCCGGAAGTTTCCGTGCCGACGTTGGCGGCCCAGAAGTTGGCGGCCGTGCCAATGCCCGAACTGGAACCACCGGGATTCAACGCCGGCCGGCCGTCGGCAAACTTCTCGCGAGGATCGCGGCGCGGATCGTAGGGATTGAACCCGTACCCGGCCACCGCATTGTAATTGCCGGGCATCGGCGTGGGCCCTCCCGCGATCCAGTTGGCCAACTCCGTCATGCCGGTCTTGGCGAGGATGATCGCTCCCGCCTCGCGCAGGTTCTTCGTCAGCGTCGCCTCGTATGGGGGCACGAACCCGTCGAACGCCAGCGCGCCGCCCGTGGTGGGCATGTGTGTCGTGTGAATGTTGTCCTTGAGTGCGATCGGAATCCCGTGAAGCGGACCGCGGATTCGCCGCCGCGCGCGCTCGCGGTCGAGTTGGCCGGCCTCCTCGAGCGCCTTGGGATTCACGAAGATGGTCGCGTTGAGCCGGTCCTCGTACATCGCGATGCGCTGGAGATATTGTTCGACCAGTTCGCGAGACGTGACCCGCTTCTTCCGGAGGGCCTCCTGCATCTGCGGGATGGTGGCCTCGACGACGGAGAAGGGACGCCGCCGGCCTTCCATTGCCGGGGCTGCCAGGACGAGGGCGATCAGGAGTGCCGGCGCCGGATTCATTGGAGACGGATTGTAGCAGCGGAAAGCCACCCGAAACCGGTGCTAGACTAAAACCACCATGGACCTGAGCCGCCGTGATTTCCTTCGCACCGGATCGCTCCTGGCCGCGGGTTCCGCCGCCGGAGTGAACGTCCAGGCAGCCGCCAGCCGCCTGCCCCAGGCTTACTTCGGACTGCACCCGTTCATCGAGGCCAATCCGAAAGCGGTCTTCATCCGCCGGACCAAAGTGCCCCACAAAATGCACGAAGAGTCCAAGCGCCGCGAAGGACTGCAACTGTCGCGGGAGATCTTCGTCCCCAAGGAAGATTCCGGAATTCCGATCTCCCACCGGATCGTGCTCAAGCCCAACGTCTGCAGCGTCCGCTCCAAAAACCGGCCCAACGAAGAGAATTGGGGCACCGGCACCGACCCTCAGTTTTACGAGGGCATGGTGATGGGCCTGAAGGAACTGGGCCTGAAGAAGTTCCACTTCGTCGAGGCGAACAATTTCAACGCCTGGAATTACCGCGGCTTCGTCGACATCAACGAACGGCTCGGCATCGAGATGAACGAGTGCTCGCGCAGGGTCCGGAACTTCAAGGAAGGCTACGACATGACCTGGAGCAAGGTCCCCGATGCCGTGGTCTATTCCCGGATTCCGCACTATGCGCCGGTCAACGAACCCGACACCTGGATGCTGAACATCGCCAAGTGGAAGGCCCACGGCATGTGCATGACGCAGTCGGTGAAGAACGAACAAGGTTTGGTCGTGCTGCCGTTCGTCCGCTTCTGTCCCGGCTGGAGCATGGTGACCGGCGTGCCGGACTTCATGAAGCCGGACATTCATCCGCGCGTCGAGCCGGTCGTCAACAAGTTCTTCGAACGCCACCTGAAGCTGAACTACTCGCGATACCAGAGCCCGCATTCCCTGAGCCCGATGAATCAGGAGATCTGGGCCCACAAGACGCTCGACAACATGAGCGTGCTCAAGACCGGACTCGCCATGATCGAGGGCATTTACGGGCGCAGCGGCAACGGATTCGGAATCGGCCAGGACTACCTGACCAACGTCGTGATGTTCTCCAAGGACAAGTTCCGGCTGGACCTGATCGGGTTGTGGCTGGCCGGCCACGAACCTGGAAACGTCAACCTCTACCGCACGGCCGTGGAGCGCGGGTTGAGCGATACGTTCAATCCGTGGGAAGTTCCCGTATACGAGTGGGTGGAAGGCGGCAAGCCGGAACCCCGCAAGCTGACGGATTTCCAGCGCACGCCCCTCAAGACTTACTACCTGCAGATGGCGGGCGAACCGGAATACCACCTGGTCAACGAGCCCTTCGACTACTCGAAGTACAAGGTTTGACGCCGGGCGTCCCCCGCTCGATTTCCGGCCGGGACGCCGATATATACTACATCGCAGGGGGAATCAGGTGTCCTGGTTGGGAACCTTTGGGGATTCCCCGGTGTCCAAAGCAGTGGAGCAGTATTACACTGGAAGAAACGAGGCTCCTGTGGCCGATCCTCTCACCCTCGGGTTGAACGCCAGCGCTTCCGGCGACATGAGCTGGGAAGAGGGGAACCTGGTTCGCGGTCTTCAGGACGGCCTGGAGAGCGCGTACGAGGAGTTGGTCGAGCGCTTTCAGAATCCGGTCTACAACCTGATTTATCGGTTGATGGGCGATCCGGGCGACGCCTACGATGTCGTTCAGGAAGTCTTTCTGAAGGTCTTTCGGAATGTCGAGCACTTTCGCAGCGACAGCAGCCTGAAGACCTGGGTCTATCGCATCGCCGTCAACGAGGCGCACAACTACCGGCGGTGGACGTTCCGTCACCGGGGCAGGCAGGTGCCGCTCGATGACGATCCAGAGGGCCAGCCCGGCTTCGTGGACGTTTTGCCCGACGATGGACCATCTCCTTTTGATCACGTGCTCGATCAGGAACGGCTTTTTCTGATTGAGGAAGCGCTCGCCCAGATTACGCCGGTCTATCGGACGGCGGTGGTGCTGCGCGACCTGGAAGAGTTGAGCTACGACGAGATCGCTGAAATTCTGGGCATCTCGATCGGCACCGTGAAATCTCGGATTTTGCGGGGCCGTGAAGCGATGCGGCAGCAATTGGCAATCCGGTTGCAGCCACGGCCGGCATTCGAGTGGCGGCCACAACCGGCGGATTGAGGCGTTCTATGAGTTGTCATTCGATCAAATCGGCGCTGTGCGAATACGTTGACCAACGACTAACCGAGGAAATGCGGGCCGAAGTGGCGGCGCATCTGGGCGAATGCCGCCATTGCGCTTTCAGGCACGATGAGATGGTTCGTTTGTGCGAGTCCCTGCGGGCCGTGCCGGCAGTTCAGCCACCCAAACGGCTGCGCGTCGATTTGCAGTTGATCGCCTCCCGCGAGAGGCTGAGGATGCTCGCGAAGCGAAGCTTTTCCTCCCGCGTCGAATATATGACGTGGCGCCTGCGCCTGGTTTTCGAGAACATGATGAGGCCGCTGGCGCTGCCCTTTGCGGGTGGCCTGGTTTCCGCAGTCTTCCTGTTCAGCGCACTGATGCCGAGCCTCGGCTTTCAGCGGAATGTGGCGAATGACGTCTCGACGCCGCTCTATCAGGAGGCGGGGATTTACGCGGTACCCGCAATTCCGCGCGTGCAACCGGTGGACGACATCCTGGTCGAGGTGGAGATCGACAGCCAGGGACGGGTGGTCGATTACAACGTCTCCGACGGCGAGATCAACGGCGAAATCGGCAATCTGATCCTCTTCACTACGTTCACCCCGGCCAAGATGTTCGGCCAGCCCACGGGCGGGAGAATCCTGTTGCGCCGCAGCCGGATCGTCGTCAAGGGATAGCCGCGGGTGGCGCGGCAGCATCTCGGCCAGCATTTTCTCATCAAAGGCTCGATTCTCGAACGGATCGCCAAGGCGGCGTGTCCCGATGCGGCTCCTCTGGTCGTGGAGATCGGTCCGGGGAAGGGTGCGCTCACCGCGCACTTGCTGCCCCGCGCGGCGCGCCTGATCGCCATCGAACTGGATGACGCCCTAGGCGCTCACCTCCAGGAGAAGTACCGAGGCGATTCCCGCGTCGAGATCGTCGCAGGCGACGCGACCCGCATCGATCTTGCCCAGTGGGGTCCGGCGGTCATCGCCGGCAATCTCCCGTATTATGCCGCCACTGCCATCATGGAGCGCGTATGGCGCATGCCCCAGGTTTCGCGGGCAGTGTTCCTCGTCCAGAAGGAAGTGGCGGAACGGCTGGCGGCCGCACCGGGCTGCCGCGACTACGGCGCTCTCTCGGTCGAAGCCCAACTCTTCGCCAGAGTTGAACTCCTGTTCGGGGTGCGCCCTTCCGCTTTTCAGCCGCCGCCCAAAGTCGAATCGAGCGTCGTCCGCCTGACCCCGCACCCTCCCGAGGTCGGCGACCCGGAAGCGTTTCTGCAATTTGTCCGCCTCGCGTTCCACCAGAAGCGAAAGACCTTGCGCAACAACCTGGCCGTGCGCTTCCCCCGCACCGTCATTGACGCACTTCCCGAAGCCGGCCTGCGCGCCGAACAACTCCCGCTGTTACAATTCGCCCAACTCTACCGGCGGCTTGTACCATGACGGGTGGAGGTTCTCCCAACATGCAAATGACCCCCGATCAAGTCAAGGGTATCGTGATGTTCCTGATGCCCGGCGTGGTGAACGAACAGAAGACGACCCGGAAGCTCCTGGCCGCCACGCTGCAGGAACAACTCGGCTTCAAACTGGGCGAGAAAGGCCGCACGGCCAAGGAACTGATGTGGCATATCTCGGTAGCCGATGTCTGGTTCCTGAACTCGATTGCGGATTTGAGTTTCGGGATGGAAGAGGGCCCTAAGGCGCCGGGAACCGTCAGGGAAATCGTCGACTGGTACGAGACCGAATACGCCAAGGGTGTCGCGCGTGTCTCCGCCATGACGCCGGATCAATTGGCCACGCCCATCAACTTTTACAACATGTACAACATGCCGGCGGGCATCTACCTCAACTTCCTGGTCAATCACCAGCTGCACCATCGCGGACAGTTGAGCACCTACCTCCGCGCCATGAACGCGCATGTGCCATCGATCTATGGCGGTTCCGCGGACGAACCGTTCGAGATGCCGGCAACGGAAGCCGCGAGCGCCTGATCGGACAACCAATGAGCGGGGCCGCCTGCGGTTCGGCGCGCTTTAGCGCGCCCTCGGCGCTTCAATTGTAGGGGCTGTACACATACATGCGGCCCAAAGGCGCGCTAAAGCGCGCCGCGGGCTGAACGCCCGCCCCACGAAGGTTCGGAGCGATCCTGCGCCTCGGCCGGTCCCCGTCTCTTACACGATCCTTTTCCCCGCCCGGTACACGCCCCGGATCCCCACGGGAGCCGACACCGGATTCTCGTATGTCGCCGTGCCCGCCACATGTTCGAAATCGAACACACACAAGTCGGCGTGACATCCCGCCGCCAGACGTCCCCGGTCCTTGATTCCGAAACGCGCCGCGGGCTTGGCCGTGATTCGATGGACCGCGTCTTCGAGAGTCATCCACTTCCGCTCGCGGCAGATCTCCCCTAACAGGAACGGGAAGGTTCCGTACAGCCTGGGATGCGGCCGCCCCTTCACGAAGAACCCGTCGCTGATCACGCTGCACAGCGGATGCGTCAGCAACCGCCGGAGATTGTCTTCGCTCTGGTTGAACGACAGCATGTTCACGGCTCCCTGCTCTTCGATCAACAGATCGATCGCGGCGTCGATCGGCTCCACGCCCCGCTCGTCCCCGATCTGGCTCAGGTGCTTGCCGACCAAGGACTCATTCGTCGCGGAGCCCACGGCCGAAATGAAGATGTTCTCCCACTGCTGCGCGGTTTGCGCGAGGGTCGCCTTCCGGATCCGCGCCCGCTCGTCCGGGTCGGTCAGGCGAGCCATCATCGCCGGAGTCCCTCCATCCAGGGCCCACTGCGGCAACAACTGGGTCAGCACCGTGCTGCCTGCCTGGTACGGATAGATGTCGAAGGCGACATCGATTCCTTCGTCCCGCGCCTGTTCGAGTTTCTCCAGCGCCAGCGCCTGCTTGGCCCAGTTCTTCTGTCCCACGGCCTGCAGGTGCGAGATCTGCAGCCGTGCTCCGCTGGCCCGAACCAGGTCCAGTTGTTCGTCAATCGACTCGAGCAATTCGAACGAATAGCTCCTCATGTGCGTGGCGTACAGCTTGTCGTGCCTGGCAACGACGCGGCACAGCGCCACCAACTCTTCGCGGGGAGCGCTCGATCCCGGCGCGTACATCAGGCCTGTCGAGAAGCCGCTCGACCCCGCTTCGAGCGAACCGGCAAGGCTTTGCTCCATCGCGTCCATCTCACCAGGTTGGGGCGGGCCCTGCCGCGGTCCCATGTGAGCGATCCGCAGAGTGCCGTGGCCGACCAGCGAGATCACGTTGACAAGGGCCGCCCGCTCGGCCGTATCGGCCAGGTACGACCGCGCGTCCTTCCAACTCCACTGGTCGTCGCCGCAGAAAATCCCGTTGGCGAAGTCGCGGATCGGCTTCGGATCGGGCCCGCACGGATACGCGGAGAATCCGCAGTTGCCGACGACCTCGGTGGTCACGCCCTGATCCGGCTTCACCCGCTCGCCGCTCAGCACCTGGAGATCTGAGTGGCTGTGCATATCGATGAACCCCGGCGAGACATAGAGCCCCGCGCAGTCCACGGTCTCCGATTCCGCCGGCCGCTCAAACGTTCCCACCTCCGCGATGCGGCCATCTTTGACGAGCACGTCGCCGCGATACGCCGGCGCGCCCGTTCCATCCACGATCATTCCGTCTTTGAATAAGAGCACGTGGCGATTCTCTCAGATTTCTCGCCAGTTGTGATAGCGTGAGGCTCATCCGGAAGACGACCATGCGACAGCTTCGTTGGATGCTCCTGTTTGTCTTGCTCGCCGCCACCATGCCTGGCGGCTCCCGCAAATGCCCCTTCTGCATCGGCTCGGCCGACCCGGAGTCCCGCCCCGTCGGCGTCGACGTGCTCCGCGCGCAAGCCGCCCCGCCTCGCGGCCGCGTCATCGCCGAACAGGAGCCACCGCCCGCGCCCCCGAAACCGAAACCGCGCAAAGAACCGCAGCAGCGCTTCCAGGTGCTGATGGGCGGCGAGTATTGGTACCGTGCCGAAACCTCCGCCGAAAAGGTCATCGAAACGGTGAAGGTCATTAAGCCGGACCTCATCCATGCTTCCGTCTGGGGTCCCGAACTCCTCGGTGGCGTCCATACGAACGGTCAGGTGGTCGGCGTCACCTACATCCGGCCGAACGATCTGGGCACGGTCCGCCGCTATCGCGACTATTGGAAGAAGGTCATCGACGAGGCCCACAAGGCCGGCGCCAAAGTGCAATCGACGTTCAGTCTGACATTCTCCTTCGACCGGAGAACGCGCGACGCGGGATTCTTCAAGTACTACAACGACCTTTGGGAGACCGACATCCTCGGCCCCAAGCCCGTGGCCAACCCCATCGAACTGCTGAACCGCGACCGTGACGGCAATCCGATTGTCGGGCCGTCGAATCACATGAAGGACGTCTTCGGCTATCAGGGATGTCCGAACAATCCGTACTGGCGCCAACTCCTGAAACAGATGGTCAAGGCGGGGATCGCCATGGGGTTCGACGGCTTCATGGTGCAGTTCAGCTATCGCTACGACTGCCAGTGCCGCTACTGCCTGCGCGGGTTCCGGCAGTTCCTGGCGGCGAACTACGGCCAGCGGGCGCTGGCCGACCGCATGGGGATCGGCGAGATCGCGACCGCCTTCCTCGATACCACTCGAGGGCAGTCCGCGGGTCTGGCCCCGCCCTCCGCCGTGGCGGGACATCGCCTGGGCCCGCTCGACATGGCCGCCCATCAGTTTACGCACGAATCGGTGCGCAGCGCGCTCAACGAGGTATTCCTCCAGTACGGCCGCTCGCTCAAGCCCGACCTGATCGTCTCCACCTGGATGCACCACCGCAACTTCCTGATCCCCGGCGTTGACTACTCCCAGGCCGGCTACAATCTCGCCGACGAACGAGCGCTGCTGCCGCCTGACCAGTGGGGGCGTGGCGAGGATTACCTCTGGTATTGTCTCGGCGGCGTGACCAGCCACTTACGCCAGCACGATGCCGGCGATGCGTCGCTGACCGCCAAGCTTCTGTACAACATGGGCAGCGGCAAGCCCTTTGTGCTGTCCAAGTACGATGACGCGCGGCCCCGCCTGTGGCTTTCCGAGTCCTGGGCCCATCGCGGTCTCGGTCTGGCGCTCGATGAAACCAAGTGGCCGCCGCGAAATCGGGCCGCGGTACGCAATGCCGTTCTCCCCTATTACTCCTTCATCCATCGCTACGCGAACCTGTACCATCCTTCCGAACCCTACACCGAGTTCGCCCTTCTGCTTCCACGCCGCGGCTTCTATCAGAACGATTCGTCCTTCCTCCAGACCTTCGACCAATACGGCCACTCGCTGCTCGAAGACCACCGCCTGTTCGACGTCATCACCGACCAGAATCTGGCAAAGACAGATCTATCGCGGTATCGCGCCGTCATCCTGCCGTCGATGGCGTATCTGTCGCCTGCGGAGCGAAAGCAGCTCAATGCGTTTCGGGAATCCGGCGGCAGCCTCGTGCTGCCGGGCGTCGCCGACGCGCCGCCAGTCGCCGACCGGATCCTTCTTTCGAAGTCCGCACCGGACCTGGCGGCGCTGCTTCGGGAGCGCATCACGAGCCCGCTCTCCGGGTGCGACGCTCCCTGGACCCTTCAGATGACGACCTGGCATCAGCCCGCCGCGCGGCGCCTGATCGTCCACCTGGTCAACTACGACCGCGACGAAGATGCTGCCGGCGTCGAGAACCCGCGTCCCGTGGCGCCGGTTCCCGTCGCGTTGAACCTGCCCCCCGGAAAACGTTCCACCCGCGTTTGGTTCGTCACGCCGGAACGGCCCGAACCCCAATCCCTCGAGGCCAGTGCCGGCGGCGGCCAAATCCATTTCCGGGCCCCTGGTTTCGACGTCTACGGAGTCGCCGTTGTCGAATACGAGTGAAGCTTGAATGCTACACTCGCCCTTGTGCGCCTTTCGCGACGGCGGTTCGCCCAGGCTTCCTTAGCCTCGATCGCGGCGGCAGGCCGTCTCCCGGCGGCCGCGCCGCCGAAACTGGTGGTCTGGCTGATCGCCGAACAGTTTCGCAGCGACTACCTGGATCGCTACTCGTCGTTGTTCGGCCGGAACGGCTTCCGGCGAATGATGGCCGAGGGCGCCTGCTTCTCCGACTGCCGTGTGAACGCGAGCACCTTCTCCGCCTCCTCGCTGGCCACCCTGGCCACCGGCGCGTATCCCGATGTTCACGGGATCGTCGCCGACCGCTGGTTCGACCGGGCGGAGAAGCGTGTCACCGAGGCAACGCCGGAGTTGCTGCGCGCGCCCGCCCTCTCCGAAGAGGTTTTGGCGGCTGATCCGGCCAACCGCGTCCTGGCGCTGGGTCTCGACAGGCCGGCAGCTTCGCTCGTCAGTCCCGGAAGCAAGACGCATGTCTACAGCCTGGAGGCCGTGCCTTCGGAAGTGGACCAACCCGTCTGGTTGAGCGCCGTTCGCGCCAGTCATGGCGCCGCGCGAGTCTCCGGCGGGAAGTGGCTGGCCTGCCGCGCTTCCGAGGACTCCCAGCCCCTTCGAGTTCTGCTCGAAGATCCCGGCCGGCCGGAAGAGTTCCGTGCACTCTTCCGCTCGTCCCCATTTGCCCAGAGCGCTCAGTTCGAGATGTTGCGCGCGATGGTGACGGAGGAACGCCTCGGGCTCGGCGAAGGCATCACTCTGGCGCCGGTCGTTCTGTCGTCAACGGCGTGGCTCGGTTACGAACAGGGCGGCGACTCCGCCCTGATGCGCGACCTCGTCCTTCACCTCGATGTCGAAATCGAAAAACTGATCGAGTTCCTGGAGCGCGAGCCGGGCGCGGGCAACTACGCTCTCGCGTTCACGGCGGCGCATGGCGCGCCCCCGCTGCCCGATGCCGCGATCCGGCCATCGCTGGCCGTGTCCAGCGACGCCGTCGCCAAGGTGGTCAACGACACCCTTTCCGCCCAGTACGATGCGCCGAATACGCGGACGCGCTACGTCGAGCGCTACGTCTATCCGTTTCTCTATCTCCGCGCCGAGCCGCTCAAACGATATAACGCCCGCTCCGTGCGGCATATCGCCGCCGAGGCCGCGCTACGAGTGCCGGGTGTCGCCGCGTATTTCACCGCCGACGGCGATTGTTCCCGTGGTGGCGTCTGGCTGGACCGCTTCCGCAACAGTTTTCACGCCTCCCGCTCCGGGGACGTGATGCTCGCCTACGAACCCGGGGCGATTGAAGCCTTCGGCGCGCGCGGCGTCTCCTACGGCTCGCTCTACAACTACGACGTCCGCGTACCGGCGTTGTTCTTCGGACGCGCCATACGCGCCGGCTCCCATCAGAACAGAATCGAGTCCGTCGATATCGTCCCGACGCTGGCGCGCCTGATGAATGTTGCGCCCCCGGCCGCGAGCGTGGGCGAAGTGCTCGAAAGCGTCTTCGCGGTCGAAATGCCGCGCAAATGAGCCGGCTCGCGATCTCACTGTGCGGCATCCCCCTCCGCAATCCGGTCATCGCCGCGTCCGGCACGTTCGCTTACGGTGTCGAGTTTGCTCCCCTGGTTGATCTGAATGCCCTTGGCGGCATCGTCGTCAAGGGACTCTCCCGCCAGCCGATCGCGGGCAACCCTCCGCCTCGCATCTGGGAAGCGGAAGCCGGCATGATCAACTCCGTCGGCCTCCAGAACATCGGGGTCCGCGCCTTTGTCGCGGAGAAGCTTCCGGCGCTCGCGAAACTCGAAACCGCGGTCTTCGCCAACGTCTTCGGCCACGAATCCGGGGATTATCGCGAGGTCGTCCAGGTGCTGGAGGACCATCCCGGAATCGCCGGCTATGAACTGAACGTTTCCTGCCCGAATACGAAACACGGCGGCATCTTTTTTTCGAGTGATCCGGCACTGCTGGCCGAAGTCGTCTCCGCGGTGAAGCACGTCGCCAGGCGTCCGGTGATCGTCAAGCTCTCGCCCAACGTAGGGCAGATTGAGCCGCTCGCCCGGGCCGCCGAAGAGGCGGGCGCGGACGCGCTATCGCTGGTGAATACGTTTATCGCGCTGCCGGTGGACGCGCGGACCCGCCGGTCCCGCATCGGCGCCGGCTTCGGCGGGCTCTCCGGGCCGGCCATCAAACCCCTGGCCCTGCGCTTTGTGTATCTCGCCGCAAAGGCGGTGAAGATTCCGGTGATCGGATTGGGCGGCATCGCCAGCGGCGAGGACGCGGCGGAGTTCCTGGTCGCCGGAGCGTCGGCCGTGGAAGTAGGGACCGCGACCTTCTGGGATCCTCGCGCTCCTGTCCGCATCGCGGAGGAACTCGATCGCTTCCTGAAGCAGGAAAAGATCCCCCACGTCCGCGATCTGACCGGAACCCTCCGTTTGTAAGGAGTCGGACGCCCTAGCTTAGAGTCACAGTCATTTGATGTTGTAGCTGCTGACGCTCTCCAGCCCCTCGCCACGAAATCCGAAGACCTTGGCGTCGTATAACCGGAAGCGGAGCCTCACGGTCTTCCCCTTGACCTTCGAAATATCCGGATCGTCCTGCCAGCGCACCGCCGTCCAAAGGTGGTCGCCGACGATCTGCCTGGACGGAATGGGCGGTTCCTTGTCCGGGATCAGGTCGACGCGCGCCGAACCGGAGAAGCCTGTCCGGACGTTGACTTCGATCGGGCCGCCCGAGAACTTCAGCGGCAGCGTGGTGAACTCGCCCTGCTGGCCGGACTCGATGCCCGCGACTCTGCCGTTCTCCCATACCGCCCACCCGATGCCGCTGCGTTTCGGATAGTCGCTCTCATACTTCACCCGCCACCATTCGTTGTGGCCCCAGCTTTGACCGGTGAAGGGGATGGCGGCCCTCCCGTCCGCCAGCAGCACCATGTTCGAGCCCGCATACAGTGAGCCGCCGTCCCACTCGCCCTTCGCGCCGAGGGGCACGATCGCCTCCTTGCCGAGCCAGTTCCAGGCGATGCCGTCCATGCTCGACGCCAGCCGCATATCCACCGTGCTGAGGTCGCGATGGTAGATGGAGACCAGCATCAGGTGCCCGTTCTCCGCACCCGGGTACTGAAAATACGGATTCGTGTAAAAGTCATTGGAGGGATCTTCGTCGATCGTGGGAGTGAGGATCAGGCGGGGCAGAGGCCAGCGGCGGAAATCCTCGGTCTCGGCGCGGCCGATGCTGCGGCGGCGCGGATAATTCATCCGGAAATAGCCGACGTACCGGCGTAATTTCGGATCGTAGGAGACGGAAGGCGTGCCGTCGTTGTTGAAGCTCTCGGCCAGCAGAGGTTCGGAGAACGGCGTCCAGTGGATGCCGTCAGGGGACGACGCGCCGGCCAGCACGCTTCCGCGCACCTTCGAATCCGGCTTGATCGACGACATGCTTGCCATCGTCATCAGCTTGTACTTCTCCCCCGGAGGCGCGAGCGGATCGACGAAGATCGAGGACAGGCCGCCCGAGACCAAAGGGTGCGAGGAGACGATATTGTTCTGTTTGCTGCCTTCGAATTCGACGAGTCCGAGAGGAGGCTTGGTCCAGTGAAAGCCGTCCGTGGATTCGGCGTAGCACATGCCGCCGCCACCGCCTTCGGTGCCCAGTTTCAAGCGGCCGTTGGGCGCGACGATCACTTTGTCGCGCCCGGCGTAGGAACAGCTATACCAAAACCGGAATTTGCCGTTCTCGTGCAGCAGGCTGCCCGCCGCCACCCCAGCGGTTTCCCAGGGTTTGTCGCCTGTGAGGAAGGGAGCGGTCTTGCGCGCCATTTCCGGCCGGAGCCGCACGTTGGCCGGCGCGTTGACTCGTTCCGGAGCGCTCGGACCCTCGCTGAGGCGGATGCTGTAGTAGTCCTTGACCTTCTCGATGATCTCGCGGTTTTCGGGCGTGATCTTCGTCTGGTCGACCGGGAAGACCGTGTCTCCGGCATCGACGCGAGACCAGTTGATCAGCAGGTGCGTGACGACTTCGGTCGAAGCCGGTCCCGCAAGGAGCAGGGCCAGCGCGAGGGCTTTTGTCATGTTCAGAACTCGTATTTCAGGCCGAACTGAATTTCGCGGGCCGGGCCCGCGCTGGTCACCTTGCCGAAAGTCGCCTGGCCGCGGGCGCCGGCCGGCCCACCGAATTGCGGGTGGTTGAACAGGTTGAAGAACTCGCCGCGGAACTGCAACCGGTGGCCTTCCATGACGCGGAAGAACTTGGAGAGCGCGATGTCGAAGTTCTGCAGTCCGTCGCCCTTGACCGCCCACACCGCTTCCTGGGTGCCGAACTGGTTGGCGGGAGTCTGTTGGAACGCGCCGGTGTCGAACCAGCGGTCGAGCGTGCGCTGCGACGAAGGCAGATTGGGATCGCGAACCATAATTGGCATGACCTCGAAGCCCGACTTGCCGGCGGTCAGGACCACTCCCTCATTAATGAAGGTGCGCGGGCCACTGAGCACGTTGATGATACCCGACGTCCGCCAGCCTCCGAGGAGGGCCCCGGTGAAGCCCTTCAGCTTCTGTCCCGGTAATTCCCAGACGTAGGTGGCAAAGAAGTTGTTGGGCTGGTCCGTGCTCAAGGTGTAGTTCAGGTCGCGGGACTTCCACTCGTCCTGCCAGTTGCCGTCCGCGCCCTGAAGGCGCATGCGGGTGTAGCCGGCCCGGAACTGCACGCCGTGCGACATCTCCTTGGTCACATAAAACTGCGCGGCCTGGTAGTTCTGATGCGTCCATGAGACCGCGCTGGTCCCGCGAGCCAGTTGCGGATACTTGTTGCGCTGGAGGAGAGTCGTGCTTTCCTGTACGGTGTAGGTGCTGCCGTCGTCATACTGAAACGTCCAGCCCACCGGATAGCGCCGGTTCCAGACCGAAGCGATTTGACCGTTCTGCAAGCGATTTCCCACATAGGCGGCTTCCACGGCGATCCCGTGACCGATGCTCCGCTGGAAGGTGATGTTCCATTGGTGGATGTGTGGGTCGGGCCAGTTGGGCTGGCTGACGTACCCGCTGCGGAACTGCTCGCCGGGCGCGAAGCCAGCCGTCAGCCTCGGCACCTGGCCGAACGTGTACGGCGGCGGTTCGAACACTACGGGCCTCGCCGGCGTCGCGCTGAACACGTAGAATGGCCGGCCGAAGTTCAGGCTGGTGGTGGAGGTGTTGATATTGGCGTCATAGAACAGCCCGTAACCGCCTCGAATCACGGTCCGCGTGTCGTTGAACGGCCGGTAGACCACGCCGATCCGCGGTTGCACGTTCTTCCAGTTGGGCTGGTTCAGCCAGTTGTTGTCAGAGAAGCGGTATGGGAAGCCCAGCGGCTGCCCCCGCAGAGCTTCCTCCAGGGGCTGCTTGGCGTTGGCCGGAAAGACAGCGACCTGCCCTTCGCGCTTGTCGAGGCCGTCGATCCAGGCGAGCGATTGCCCGTTGGCCGACGTAGCCGGCAGGTTGATGTCGTACCGGACGCCGAGTTGCAGCACGAGGCGCGAGCTGACCTTCCAGTCGTCCATGAAATACATCTGCCAGAAGTTCCGGTTGAACGAGGCGGCTTCGGCGCTCTCGACGATAGACATGCCTCCGAGTGTCCCCAGCAGAAAGTCGGCAAACGGCTGCCCGCCCCCAAGGTTGTTGATCTGGGTGGTGTAGTTGCCGCTAAAACTCTGCAGCACGCCCCCGGCGGACGCGAAGAAACCCTGCGTCCGGAAGCGAATATGCTGGAATCCCGTCTTGAAGGTGTGGCGTCCGCGAATCAGCGAGAGGTCGTCCTGAATGTAGTAGGTTTGATTGGGGTAAAGGGCCACGGAGCCTCCTCCGACGCTCGCGGTCGGCACTCCGCCAAAGCCCACTTGAGGCAGACTCCAAAGCCGCTCCGGCACCCGGTCGCCGTTGGTAAAGCCGTATTCCTTCGTGACGTTGCGTCCGTAGAAGTCGGTAGGCACCGAACCGATGTCATTATGCGCATACGAGAAGCGGGCTTCGTTGAACAGGCGCGGGCTCAGCATGTGGTTCCAGGAGACCGCCAGTGCGCGTCCCGTGGCCGCGTCGCCCGTGACGCCGGTCGCCGCTCCCGGCACCGGACCCGGGTTCAGGATGGGATTCTGCTGCCAACCGTAGCGGAACAGGAAGCGGTCCTTGTCGCTCAGGTTGTAATCGAGCCGTGTCGCGAACCGGTTGAAGTCGTTCTGGCCAGGCGCGTTGAAGATGTAGTTCGGGGCGCCCGAAGTCTTCGCGTCCGGCCACAGGGCCAGATACTTTAGCGAAATCGGGTTGATTCGCGACTGAGGGACCTGGTTGTTAGGAAAAGGCAGGCGCTGATTCGTCGAGGGGTCGGTCGCAAGAGGATCGAAGATTGCCGCGTTCCTGACGCCGGTCCCCGGCGTGAAATTGCCTTGCTTTTCCGCGGTCGTGGGCATGGTCACGTTGAAGGTCCTGGCGCGGCGCTCGCGCGAGCCTTCGTAGTTCACCTGGAAGAACGCCTTGTTCTTGACGATGGGCCCGCCAAGCGCCGCGCCGAACTGGTTGTACCGAAGGGGCGGCGGGGTGGGCGCGAAGAAATTACGTGCATTGAGAGCGTTGTTGCGGAAGAACTCGAACGCCACCCCGTGCAGTTGATTCGTGCCCTGCCGCGTCGCGACGGAAATGATCGAGCCGGCGTGGATTCCCCGATCGGCGCTCATCAGTGCGGTCTCTACCTTGAATTCCTGCACAGTGTCGATGGAAACGCGCTCCACCGGCTGGCCGGCGTACATGCTGGTGGAGCCGCCGCCGTCGACGTAGTATTGGTTCCGCGCCGCTCCGAGCCCGTTGACGTCCGGCACCGGCTCTCCCTGAGTAGAGCTTTTGACCGCGCCTGGGATCAAGTAAGTCAGCTCGGTGATGTTGCGCGAATTGAGCGGCAGGGCTTCCACCTCCCGCCGTCCCATGGTCGCTCCCCGCTCGGCAGTATCGGTCTGGACCAGCGGAGGCTCGCCTTCCACCGTGACTCGCTGCTGGATGTCACCGATCTCGAGCGCGAAGTCGACGCGGGTCGTTCTGCCGACAAGCAACTGGATGCCTTGAATCGTCTTCGATTTGAAACTGTCCTTCTCGGCCGTCACGCTATAGACGCCTGGGCGGAGGGTCGGAATCCGATAGTCTCCGTTCTCGTCAGTCGTTGCACTGGACAAGACACCCGTGCGGATTTCCGTGGCCGTCACCTTCGCTCCCGGAATCAGACCCGAGCTCGAGTCTCGAAGCGTCCCGAGCAATGTGGAGTAGTAGACCTGCGCCGGCAGCACCGCCGCGGCGATCAGGCCCGTTGCCAACAGCCTTTTCAGCGTGATGAGCACCTTTCACCTCCCGCCTGCCCTCAGGGTTTGAATCGTTCCGATTTGCAGGGTCGCCGGATGGAACAGCCTCGGTCCACCCTCGCCGCCCAGCGCGTAGATCCGGTCTCCGGCGACGTCGGCCATCGGCCACGAAGTCCGCTCGCGCAGGCCGTCCGCCTGGCTCCACTTTTGTATCACCGTGTCGTATACGAGCACCGTGTCTTCAAAGAAATCCGCGGATTTGCGCTTCCGGTCTTCGGCCGAGTACACGTCGGTCACTTTGCCATCCGGGTATTGGGTCAGGTTGTAGCGGTAGCCAGCCAGCAGCACCAGGTATCGGTCCCGCCACGCAACCGCCCGGCGGTTCGAGCCCTGCGGCGCATCCGGCAGCCGCGACCATTTTCCAGTCGCCGGGTCGAACGCCCAACTGTCGACTGCGTTCCGGTAACCGGCGCCGCCCGTTCGGTGCACGCCTCCCAGCGAATAGATCTTTCCTCGCGCGGCCGCCACCGCCGTATCAAAGCGCGAGGTTCCCGGAAGGTCCGGCAGGCGCTGCCATCCGGCGGCGAGCTTTTCGGTGTCGAGCATGAGCAGGGCCTTGCCGACCGGTTGGCCGGTACGGCCGCGTTCGGAGGCGAAGTCCTCGCTCTTCTCGCTGGGAAGGCGATAGAAATCGGCGCCGCCCACCAGGTAGATCCGTTTGTCCAGGACGGCCACTCCAGGCTCGGACACGGGCCATGGCAGGTCTGCCGAAATGCGGTCCCACCTCCATTGCCCGCTGACTTTTCGGAGCCGGTAGACCTCACGATAGGTATGAGGAGCGGTGTAGTTGAAACCCCCAACGACGTACAGGGCGTCTCCGACGACAGCTGCTGCCGCCGCCTGCCTCGGCGGGCCGGGCACGTCGGCGATTCTCTCCCACCCGCGACCGGGTTCCTGCAGGGACAACGCGAACGTGAGAGCGGTAAATCCGCTCTTTTGCCCGCCAAAGGCGCCTGGATACTTCGCGACGATCTGGAGAGGATGCCGAGTAAATCCTCCCGCCGAGATCAGGGCGCCGCCTACAATTCCCATGGCCGAGTCCTGAATACCGAACGGATAGTCGGGGCCAAGCTCCCAGTGGATCCGAACGGGTGGCTCGGCCCTCTGGGAAGCCGCAACCAGCAGCACCGCGAGACTGCAATGGACAAGGCGCACAGTCATTCCGTAAAGCATTTTTTGTATATTCTATTTTTGGGACGATTGCAAGTTTTCTTTTGCCAGGAACCTGATCGTGGCCCCTTCACTTGCCGCTCTTCAGCCTCTTCCGCGAAGGACCATGGCCGGAACCGCTGCGGATTCCAACCGCGACGCCATTCTTCGCGGTCAGTTCGAACTCGGCCAGCGTCTGAAGGAATCCGATTTGGGGCGCCGGTACGACGTCACCAACATCGTGATCCGGGAGGCGTTTCAAAAGCTGGAAGGCGACGGTCTGGTGATGACTACGCCGTATCGGGGCCGCACCGTGTTCACGATCACGGCCCATCAACTCCCGGAGATGATGCTGATGCGCGCCAGCCAGGAAGCGCAGGCTGCCTTCTGGGCCGCCCGCCTGATTGATGACACAGGCCGAAAGAGCCTGCGAAGCGCGCTGGATCGCTATCAGAACATTGCGGCGCTGACGTATGACGAGCTGATCCGTTCGGAGCTGGACTTTCACCGGGCGATCTGGACGGCTACCGGCGGCGACTGGCTGCCCCACCAGATCCATCAGATTGTGCTGCCGCTGCTGGCGCTGCCAGTGCAACAGATGATTGCCCCATTCCGGACGGTGGAAGAGGAGTCGGCGCGAATCCGCGCGATGGAAGTGGCAGGCGATGACTGCGCGCATGGGCCGGTGGCCGACGCCATTCTGCGGGGAGACGAGTGGGAGGCGCGAAGCCGGATGATCCGCCACCTGCTCAGCGGCTCCCCGGTCCTCGAGCAACTGCGCCGGGATTTCTTCCGCGTCTAAGCCACAGTCCTGCTATCGTCAAAGGAGGCTTGGCGCAAACGTGGATCGTTTCCGGCGCCCGGCAGTTGTTAACCCTGCGCGGCACCCCCGGGCCCCGGCGCGGCGCGGCCCTTTCCGAACTCAATTCCATTTCTAACGGCGCGCTGCTGATACAGGACGGCGTGATCCGCGAAGCCGGCCCTTCCCGGCGGATCGAGAACCTGAAGGCGGCGCGCGCGGCCCGGGAGATCGACCTGGGCGGACGGGTGGTGATGCCCGCGTTCATCGACCCAATCGTCGAGCCTTTGGCCCAACCTGGGCCGGACGGGGCCGCCAGTCGCCTTCATGCCCTCACGTCGACGCGCCTGGAATGGCTCGCCGGCCGCTTTGCACAGCGTGCGCTCGCGCACGGTGTTACGTCGTTCGGAGCGTTTGCGGGGTTTACGCCGTGCGCGGCCGACGAGGCCAAGGCGGCTCGCGTGTGGAAGCGGCTCAGCAAGGGTCCCTTTGGGATCGTGCCCCTGGCGTCTCCGGAGTTGCCGGATCGCGCACGGCGGCGTGAGGACGGCTGGCTGGTCCTCGATCCCGGGCACTCTCAGGATCCGGCGGCGTTCTGCCGGGCGGCCCGCCTTCCGGTGCGGGTCTGGGCTCGTGGCCGTCCCCCGGATCAGTCCCTGATCTTGGCGATTGAAGCCGGTGCGCGTGTGGTCGATGGACTGGCGGCGGCTGGCGAGGACCTGGCACGCCTGCTGACCTCCTCGGGGACCGTCGCGGTTCTGCTGGCCACACATTTCGCCCCCATGCCCTCCACGTTCGCGCGGGCCCTGGTGGACAGGGACGTCGCCATCGCCCTTGGAAGCGGCTATGGCCAGTCCTGGCCCGCCACCTACAGCCCGCAAACGGTGATCGAGCGCGCGGGCGTCCGGCTTGGGCTGTCGCTGGAGGAGGCGATTTCGGCCTCGACCCTCAACGCCGCTCACGCCCTTGGCATCGGCCAGCGCACCGGTTCGTTGGAGCCGGGGAAATCCGCCGATCTGGTCGCGCTCGACTGCTCGGACTACCGGGAAATGGCCTATCATCACGGAGTGAACCGCATCCACCTGGTGATGAAGGGGGGAACGGTAGTGTGGAGAGCCGACCGGGCGCATCAATGGAAGAAACCCTCGTAGAGTGCGTGGCCAACTTCTCGGAAGGCCGGGACCCGGCCGTCGTCAACGCCATTCGCGACGCGATCGCAGCCTCTCCCGGCATCACCGTGCTCGACCTGACCATGGATGCCGACCATCATCGCTCGGTCATTACCTTTGCCGGCCCTCCCGAGACCATCGCGGACGGAGCGTTTCACGGAATCGCGCGCGCGGCGGACCTGATCGACCTCAACCGGCACTCGGGCGTTCACCCGCGCATTGGAGCGGCCGATGTCGTGCCGTTCGTCCCGTTGAGCGGGGTCACCATGGCCCAGTGCGTCTCCCTGGCAGTCGAGACCGGGCGGCGGGTATGGCGCGAACTTGGCGTTCCCGTCTATCTGTACGAGGAAGCGGCGCTCCTCCCGGAGCGCAAACGCCTGGAAGTGGTCCGCCGCGGCGGTTGGGAGCGCCTTCGCACCGAGATCCGCACGGACCCGTCGCGCCGCCCCGATATCGGGGACGCGGTGCTTCACCCCACGGCTGGGGCAACGGTCATCGGGGCGCGGAAATTCCTGATCGCTTACAACATCGACCTCGATACGCCCGACGTCGAGATCGCACGCCAGATCGCCGTGTCCATCCGGGCGTCTTCAGGAGGCCTGCCGCACGTGAAAGCGCTGGGCGTGCTGCTTCGCTCACGCAACCAGGCGCAGGTGACCATAAACCTCACCGACTTCGAGGTGACCCCGGTTGATGAAGTGTTCGCCGCGGTTCGGCGGGAAGCAGAAGCACGCGGCGCTCGCATCGCCGCGAGTGAATTGATTGGTTTGATTCCGCGCCGGGCGCTCGACCGCTCTTCCGAATGGCTGCCGACGGTGGAGAACTTCAGCGAGGATTCGATCCTCGAGGTCCGGCTTCGGAGGCTTCGGGAGGACCCCGCGATACAATGAGGATTCGTGCTGATTCAACTTTCCACGACCGTGAAGCGTCCGGGGTGGCTGCGTGCGCCCGCGCCCGCCGGCGCCAACTACCAGGCGCTGAAGGACCTGGTGACGCGCCTGAAGCTCCACACGGTGTGTGAGAGCGCCGCGTGCCCCAACGTCGGCGAGTGCTGGAATCACCGTACCGCGACCTTCATGATCCTGGGGAACGTCTGCACCCGGCGCTGTGGGTTCTGCGCCGTGCAGAAGGGCATTCCTCTCGAGGTCGACCAGGACGAGCCCCGCCGGGTGGCCGAAGCCGTGGCAGCCTTGGGATTGCGTTTCGCGGTGGTAACGAGCGTGAATCGCGACGACCGAAAGGACGGAGGCGCGGAGTTGTTCGCCCAGACCATCCGCGCCATCCGCGAGCGTGTGCCCGGGTGCGGTGTGGAAGTGCTTGTCCCCGATTTCCAGGGAAGCCGGGATGCCATGAAGATCGTGATGGAGGCGAGGCCGGACGTGCTGAACCACAATACGGAAACCGTGCCCCGGCTCTATCGCCAGGTGAGGCTGGGCGCGCGGTACCCGCGGTCGCTCGAGATGCTCGAGTACGCCAAACAACTGCGGCCGGAAATCCCGACCAAGTCCGGCCTGATGCTTGGCCTGGGGGAGACGATGGAGGAAGTCACCCAGGTGATGCGGGACCTTCGGGCGCACCAGGTGGACAGCCTGACGCTCGGTCAGTATCTGCGTCCGTCCGCGAAGCACCTGCCGATCGTGAGGTATGTTTCGCCGGCGGAGTTTGCGGAGTTGAAGGCGCTGGGGCAGTCGATGGGATTCGCGCATGTCGAGTCCGGACCGCTCGTTCGCAGCTCCTACCACGCCGCCGACGCGACCGCGACGGCTGTGCCCGCCGCCGTTTAGGACTACAATCGCGTTCAGGCGGAGTTGTGAGCGACCCGAAAACCCAGATCGTGCGCGTGCCTTTGGCCGCGACAGACAATGCCGGCGACCAGCGCCCCAAAAACGTGGCCGTGGTGCCGGAGTTCGCCACACCGGACGCGGCCCAGCGGTACCGGAAGGCCCTGACGCTGCAGTCGCCGAAGTATCGTCAGGGGACCCGGCTGGTGGCGCTGGCGCTGGGTCCGGTGATCGACGAGGGCGACTCCTGCGAGGTGAAGGAAGTGCTTCGGGCGCGCTCGGAGATCGAACTACGGATCGCCCGCACGGTGGTGCGCGAAGGAAAGAAGATCGCCACGCCGTCGAAGCCCGCGCGCCCGCTGGCGGTGGTGCCGCTACCCGCGGACCTGGCGCCAGGCCGCTACACGGTCGCCGCGGTCTGGCTGACGCTCGACGCGGCGCCCTCGCGTCGCGAGCGCATGGAGCCTTTTCTCACACTGTCGTTCGCGTTTGAGATTGTGCCGTAAGCGGCGCCTAGCCGCGCTGAAACGACAGAGCCGCGACCGGAAGGGAGCGGACATCTTCGATTTCGCCAGGCCCCTAGCGTTTGAACCACGAGTACGCCGCCACACCGAAGCCGATCACGACGACGATGGCGCGCACGTACTCGACCGGCATCTTCCGCGCCACCCGCGCCCCCAGGTAGCCCCCGATCATCGCCGTCACGGCCATCGCCACCGCATACTTCCAGACGATGACTCCGGCCAGCGCGAAAATCACCACCGTGATGCCGTTGATCGTGGCGGCCAGCACCGTCTTGATCGAGTTCATCTGGTGGATGTTGGGAATCCCCATGAACGCCAGCGAACTCAGCATCAGGATGCCGATGCCGGCGCCGAAATACCCGCCGTAGACGCCGACCAGAAACTGAAAAAACACCACCACGCCGACGGTGGCTCCTGTCGGAGGCTTGTGCGGATGCGCGCCAATCCAGCGCTGCAGCGGCCGCTGCAGCAGCAACAGGGTGGAGGCGGCGACCAGCAGCCAGGGCACCAGATTCGCGAACACCTTCTCCGGGAGGCGGATCACGAGCAACGACCCCACAATGCCTCCGAGGAGACTCGGCGGCCATAGACGCAGGAGATGATGACGGCATTCGGCCAATTCACGCCGGTAGCCCCACGCCCCGGCGAGCGATCCCGGCACGAGCGCGAGCGTGCTGGTGGCGTTCGCCAATACGGGACTCAGCACGGAGAGCAGGGTGGGGAACGTCAGCAACGTCCCGCCGCCTGCAATCGAATTCACGGCCCCGCCGAGGAAGGCGGAACCGCACAACAGTGCCCAAGTGACCAGGGAGTCCGGCATGGAATCGTTCAGCGTATCAGAGTGGACGCAGGGATCGCCCGGCGCGATCTGACCATAGTCATGGACCATGGTATGTTCGAGATGATGCAGGAAATCGCTATCTCGAAGTTCAAGGCCACATGCCTCTCTGTACTTGAAAACGTACGCAAGACGCGGCGGCCGGTTCTGGTGACCCGATTCGGCGAGCCGGTCGCCGAGATCGTGCCGCCGCGCCCCCCCAAGCGAGCAGGTAGGGGTTTGGGCGCCCTCGCCGGTACCGCCCGAATTGTGGGGGACATCGTGTCGCCTGTTTCCGACGAGAACGACTGGGACGTCCTTCGCCGATGAAACTGCTTCTCGACACTCATATCTGGCTTTGGAGCTTGATCGAGCCGGATCGCCTCTCCAGGCGGGTTTCAAAGGCGATTGATGACCCTTCGAATGAGCTTTGGCTTTCCCCCATCAGCGTGTGGGAAGTAGTACTGCTCTGCTCCAAAGGCCGCGTGTCGGTCGGCGGTCCGCCCGATAAGTGGGTGAAAAACGCACTCAAGACTCTCTCGATTCTGGAAGCACCCTTTACGCATGAGATCGCACTGGAGACCCTGCGATTCGAGTTTCCCCATCGCGATCCCGCTGACCGCTTCCTCGTCGCCACAGCCCGCGTGCTCGACCTCGTCCTGGTCACCGCCGATCGGAATCTCATTGGCGCAAAACACTGCAAGGTGTTGGCGAACGTCTAGCGCGCCGGGACGCCGATCATGTCGAGGGATACTGTCTTGCCCGCCACGCCCACCGCTTTCACTCCCGCCTTGGAGGCCGCGGGCGGCGTTTTCGGGTCGTAGTATTTCGGACGAATCTCGTTCAGTTCACGGCTGACGGCATCGTTCGAGACGTAGTAGGTGGCCTTCGCCAGATGCTCGAGGTCCCCGCCGAATCCCACCACGGCCTCTTTCAACTTCGCGAAGATATCGTTGATCTCCTTCGGCCCGTTGTTGTCTGTTTTGCCGTAGAGGCTGGAAACGTAGATCGTCGCGGGGGACGAGATGCGCGCCACCTTGCTGTACACAGGCGATGACTTTTCGCCCGGCGGCGTCAGGTATTCGATCGGCTCACCCGCGGGCTTGGACGGATCAGCCGCGATCATCTCGATCTCGATGCGGTCCTTGGAGGTCCACTCCACAAACACCTGGGGCGGCGGGTTGGGTCCGAAGTACTCATCGATCTGCTGCCGCACGTCGGCCGTTGACGAGATCGGGTCGAGGAATGATTTCACCTGCACGACGTGTGACAGGTCGAGCCCCATGTGGGTGAGGGCGGCCTTCAACTTGTCGAGCGTTCCGCGGGTGGCCTGGGCGATGGTACCGGTATCGGACTGGCCGGAAATGTAGACGCGCCGCCCGGCCGGCAGCACCGCCACACGCGGATTCCGGGGTTTGGTCCCTTTGGTGACGGCCACCGCGTCGATCGCCACGACCGCGCCTCCCGATGCCAATCTCCCGGTGACCAGGCTGATCGCCGGCTTGTGCTTGCGGTAGCGCGTTTTCAACACCTCCTGCACCCATTTGCCGACGCTGTCGTCGGTCATGACGAAGTTCAGTTTGACCGCCTCTTTGATGCTCGTGCCGGCTTCTTTCAACGCGTTGTCGAGTTTCTTGAGCGTGCCTTCCACCTGGGACCGGTTGTCGCCGGTCGCGACCCACATTTGCGCCGTGTGCGCCAGGGAGCCTCCGGGAACCATCACCGCCAGGGAACTGCCCGCCAACGGTCCCTCGCCCACGATCCGAGGCTCTGCCGCCCACAGAAGCGGCGCCGCTGCCAACACGATGAGCCAACGCATGTATTCTTCTCTATCACACATCGGGGCACCGCGGCCGGGTGTTCGGCTTTAGTCCCATCCGAACCCCGGCCGGAAGGCCGGGGACCAGCGTTCCCCCCGGCAGTGTTCGGCTCTGGTCCCATCCGAACCCCGGCCGGAAGGCCGGGGACCAGCGTTCCCCCCCCGGCACCCTCGACTTGCTCTCATCCGAACCCCGGCCGGAAGGCCGGGGACCAGCGTCCCCCCCCGGCAGTGTTTGGCTCTGGTCCCATCCGAACCCCGGCCGGAAGGCCGGGGACCAGCGTTCCCCCCCGGCTGCTCTCATCCGAACCCCGGCCTTCGCGCGCCCTAGCTTAGCTATAGCTAGCTAGGGACCCCCGCCCCGGACCTCCGCCGACACATAGAGCGCCATCGGTGGGCCTTGGAGGTCGGCCACATAGTGGATGGCTCGCTGGATCTGCTCGCGGTTCCACAGATACCGGGTACTACCGTGCCGCGCCCAGCGGCGCCGGTCCGGCGCATCTAACCCC
>JBJXGR010000536.1:0-3734 GCA_046160045.1 Bryobacteraceae bacterium | reverse complement strand
GCCGGAGCGCTCGAATCCCATCGGGTACATGGCGTACTGCCTGAAGAACAACCGGCCGGTCGAGGGACTAGTCTCGCTCGACTACACGGTGGGTGTCAATGAGATCATCGATGCGGCGAAGCAGTCGATCAGGACGGGCAAGCCGGTCGTGTTGAAATAGTCCTGGCGGGCGTCGCATATTGTCAGGAGGGAGAAGTCGAATGTCCGCTCCCTCCCGGTCGCGGCTCCGCGATTTCAGCGACTCACACGCTTGTGCAAAAAATACGGATCGTTCCGGCCACTCAACCCGACGTCCCGCTCATCCTGGAGATGATTCGGGGACTTGCCGAGTACGAGAAGCTCACTCACCTCGTGACCGCGACCGAAGAGGGCCTCCGCAATACACTGTTCGGCATCAATCCCGCGGCCGAAGTGCTGTTGGCGCACTGTGAACCTGAGTGTGCCGGTTTCGCCTTGTTCTTCCCCAACTATTCGACGTTTCTGGCCCAACCAGGCATCTACTTGGAGGACCTGTATGTGAAGCCTCATTTACGGGGGAAGGGAATCGGGTTGGCGCTGTTGGTTCGCGTGGCCAGAATCGCCGTTGAACGAGGCTGCGGCAGGGTGGAATGGGGGGTGCTGGATTGGAACCAGCAAGCCATTCAGTTCTACAAGAAGCTGGGCGCAGTCCCTCAGGATAAGTGGACGAGGTACAGGCTGACGGGGGAGGCGATCGAGAGACTCGCGGCGCGGCCCAAAAGTAAAGGTCCGGCCTGAACATTGCGATCGCCCTTTGCGTTCTTATGGGGCGGGCCCCCATAGGCGCCAACTTAAGAACATGCGGGCCGATTTCTGGCGCAGACACTCGTGTCTGCAGCGTCGAGACTAGCAGCCCGTGGTAAATGTCCGTCCGCAGGCAAGACTCTCCCGTAAGTTGTTGAAACAACAGAGCCGCGACCGGAAGGGAGCGGGCATTTTCGGCTTCTACCACGGGCTGCTAGACTCGTCTCGACGCCTTGCCGGGCGCAGCCCAATATAATCGGGACGTCCAACGCGTTTCCACCTTTTGGGGGGAACCCCGAGGAACCACGGGGAACCCCGGGACGTCCGCAACGCGTTTCCACCTTTTCTTCGTCTTCTGTCTTCCAATCCTACCTGACGGAGGAAACGGCTACGTCTCTCGGAGCATCGGTCTGTTTGGGGCAAGTCGACTCTCTCGGCCGTCCTCGCCGTCCATCGCCTTGTCTTCGGCCCGCCCGGCAACCTCACCCTGATCGTCGCCCCCACCCTGCGTCAGTCCTCCGAGTTGATCCGCAAGGCCGTGTCCTTCCGCCGCCGCCTCGACTTCTCCCCGCGCGGCGACGGCCACAATGCCCAATCCCTCGCTCTGCCCAACCGCTCCCGCATCGTCGCGGTGCCCGGCACCGAAGACACCATCCGCGGCTTTTCCGCCGTCGACCTCCTCCTGCTCGACGAGGCCGCCCGCATCCCTAACTCCCTCTACTACTCGGTCCGCCCCATGCTCGCCGCCTCCTCTGGCGTCATCCTCGCCATGAGCACGCCCGCCGGGTGCCGCGGATTCTTCCATCAGGCCTGCACCGCCGCAGACGGCCTCTGGGAGGTCTTCACTGTCCCGGCCACCGCCTGCCCGCGCATCCCCCCGGCCTTCCTCGACGAGGAACGCCGCGTCCTGTCCGAATGGTGGTTTCGCCAGGAGTACATGTGCGACTTCGTGCCCCTGTCCGCCGGCCTGTTCGACCCCCGCGACCTCGCCGGACTCCTCTCCCACGAGGTATTGCCCCTATGAACCCGCCTGCCTTCTTCGCCGGCCTCGATCTTGGCAAACGCCAGGACTACACCGCCTTCGCCGTCATCGAGTGCCACCGCACCGTCCTTGGCCGCGATCCGGTAACTTGGGCCCACGTCGTCCGTTGGGATCTGCGCGTCCGCCGTCTCACCCGCTTCCCGCTCGGGACCTCCTACCGCGAACTGCTCACCCTCATCGAACACCAGATGCGCACTCCGGCCTTCGGAATCGACACGCCCCTGGTGATCGATGTCACCGGGGTCGGTGAGGTCATGTTTGACTTGCTGAAAGGCTCGGCCTTGCCGCTGGTTCCGGTCTCGATCACCGCAGGCGACCGCGCCGCCTGGCACGACGGCCGTTGGCACGTCCCCAAGCAGCAGTTCGTGGAAACGCTCGCCGTCCTCATCGAGCAGCGTAAGCTTCAGGTCGCGGCACAACTGCCGCTGGCCGAAGTCCTGCTCCAGGAGTTATCCGGATTCGAGGCCGGGGTGAAACCCTCCGGCCATCCCGTCTTCGCCGCCCGGGCCGGCCTGCACGATGACCTGGTGACGGCGGTTGCCTTAGCCTGCTGGTATTGCCGCCGCCAGTGCCGGGACCTCTCTTCCGGCCCCGGGCCGCCGTACCTGTTCTGACGGCCGCGGTCTCCATCGCGGCGAGGCTTCAGTGCTCGAGCTTGCCCGGCCCTTCGCGATCAGCCAACCCGCCGTCTCCAGACACCTCAAGGTGCTGGAGCGAGCCGGCTTGATCTCCCGGCGCCAGGATGCGCAGCGCCGTCCGCGCCGCCTGGAAGCCAGGCCCTTGGCGGAAGCCAGCCAGTGGCTCGAGGGCTATCGTCAATTCTGGGAGACCAGCTTCCAGCGCCTCGACGGCCTCCTCAATGAGATGAAGGCGGCGCATGGGAAACCCAAACGAACCGGTAGAAGGAAGACATAAAGGAGCCCACATGTTCTATCCCGAAAGTTTCAAGGTCACGACACCCACGGATCGTGAGATCCTGATCGCCCGAGACTTCCACGCGCCGCGCTCTCTGGTGTTTGACGCGTTCACCAAACCGGAACTGGTACGACGCTGGCTGCTGGGTCCTTCGGGCTGGACCATGCCCGTTTGCGAGATCGACCTGAGAGCCGGCGGCCTCTACCGTTATGTGTGGCGCCAGGAAGCCGTCAACGATATGGGGATGGGCGGCGTGTTCCGCGAAGTCGTCTCGCCCGGGCGGATCGTCGCCACGGAGAAATTCGATGAGTGCTGGTATCCCGGCGAAGCGCTGAACACCACCGTCTTCGTGGAGGAAGGCGGCGTCACCCGGACGACGATCACGTTGCTCTACGAATCGAAGGAAGCCCGCGACACCGCTCGCCGGTCGGGGATGGAGCACGGGATGGCGGCCGGCTACAACCGTCTGGAAGAGATGTTGCCTTCGATTCTCGCCGGGAGTCAGAAGTGACGGCTCGGAGAGGATCGTGCGATCGATGGGAGCCACGCGCTGTTTGGTGCCCCGATAGGAAAAGAAGAAGAACGACTTGTCCTTGCCGTTGTATAAGCCTGGCAACAGAACCGGCCCGCCGATGGTGCCGCCGTACTGATTGCGCTTCTATGAGTCACACCCGAAAAGAAATTCCTTTTGGCTTGGCATGTAGTGTACTCTTGGCGGTCGCCAAGAAGGAAGAGGGATCCCGCCGGTGTTCAGAGTGGTGGACGGAATCGGGTAACAAACCTAATGTCTTCAGCGCCGCCTGCTACAATCAGCGGCGGAAGCCACTCTTGGCCGGTGCTGGGCCTGGTCTTCAAAACCAGCGTGCGGTACCTCGTATCGCGGGTGGGTTCGACTCCCACTGGCTTCCGCCAATCTGGTCCTGGATCCGGAAGGGTGACCTGGACGGCAACCCACTGCCAACTGCTCGAACAAGCCCCCGATGCGTGTCCATTCTGCGGGCAGAATGTACTATTT
>JBJXGR010000535.1:0-5116 GCA_046160045.1 Bryobacteraceae bacterium | reverse complement strand
CCGGGCGACGTTTTTTGTCGCCGGGCGGGCGCGTACGGCAGGGACCCGGCTGCGCCGGGCGACAAAAATCATCGCCCGGCGCCACTGGAGGGTCGCGTCACGCTCTCGCCCACCTTTCATCACCTTTGGTCGGCCGCAGGCCCATGGGGCACTCACTTCCGGTCGCGGCTCCGTATTCTCAGCGGTTTCCGGACGCTTCAGTCGCCCGGCGGGAATCTGTGACCGTCCCAGTTTGCTTGTCTCAGTTTGCTCCCAGTTTGCTCCTACCGCGAATCGTTGGTCCCAGTTGTGTTATGAAGAAGAGCCATGTGGCGCTTCGGTTTTTGCCTCTGTCTTACCGTTCTGCCCGTTGCCGGGGACGGCCCATCTCACGAATATCTGCAGATTCCTACCGGAGTCCGCCAACTTTTTCTCGACGATTTCCTGCTGGGCGATCTCAATGGTGTCGAGCGCCGCGTGCATCAACCTCGCAAGTACGGGCGGAATCCCGTCGTCAAGGCCGACCGCCCCTGGGAGATACGTCCGGCCACGGCAAAAGGCGGCCGTGAGAGCGCCTGGATCGAGATCCGCAGCGCCCCTTGCTGGGACGCGAGCGAGCGCGTCTGGAAGATGTGGTATTTCTCGCAGGATAACCGCCCCCTGTTTGCCCGCTCGGCCGACGGTCTGAGCTGGGACAAGCCCGCCCTGAACCGCTTCGAGTATCAGGGTTCAAAGGCGAACAACATCATCGGCGTCGAAGGTGAGCGTGACACTTTGGTGCAACACGTCGTTCTCGATCCCGACGCGCCTGCCGGGCGCCGTTACAAGGGCCTGGTAGGACCGCGGGGCCGCCACCCCGTGATCTCCGCTGATGGCTACACGTTCCACAGACTCCCCGTGACGCCGGTCCCCAGCCAGGATGAATCGCATCTCAATTACGATCATCTCGGCAAGCAGTGGATCGCCACCGTCAAGCTGCGCGGTCCGTTTGGCCGCTCGGTCTACCTGTCGCTCAGCAAGGACTTCGAGCGATGGACCGAACCGGAACTCATCTTTCACGCCGATGCACTCGACCAGGAGAACGGCGCGTTGCGTATTCAACAATTGGCGCGAAGCGCGAGCCTTTATCACCCGTTTGTCAACCATCCGTCCGAGTACAACGTGGAGATCTATAACATGCCGGTGTTTCCGTATGAGGGTCTCTACATCGGCTTGCCGAATTTCTTCGAAGCAAGCGGGCGCACGCCGCCGCCGCAAAACAACCAAGACGGGATCAACTCGGTGAAATTGGCCGTCAGCCGCGATCTCCGGCATTGGACCAAGGTCGGAAAGCGGGAGTACTTCATTCCGATCTCCGAGTATCGAGAGGGCATCCTCGATTCCGTGCAGATCCTGGCTGCCTCCAGGCCGATTGTGATGGGAGATGAACTGTGGTTCTACTATTCCGGCCTGGACGCCCGGTATCGGCCGGATGACTCTCATAATGGGGCGATTCACCTTGCGAAACTCCGGCGAGATGGCTTTGCCTCCTTTCATGCCGGGCCGCGTGGCGGTTTTGTCGAAACGCGGCCGATCCGGTTTACTGGAAGCCGCCTGCTGGTGAATGCGGATGCAGCGCAAGGGGACATCCGGGCCGAGGTAGTTGACGAACGGGGCCGCCAGGTGCTCGCCGGCTGGGAGGTCAGCCACTCGCGGCCGGTCAACGGTAATCACCTGGCCGCCGTGCTGGAATGGTCGGGGCGTCCTGATATTTCGGCACTGCACGGCAGGACGGTGCGATTGCGATTCCGTCTGCGCAACGCGGATCTGTATTCCTTCTGGTTCGAGCACTAGAATTGCCATGAGGGCACGCCGTCACCTGGCGCATCGCTCTACCGCTCGACGCTCGGGCTGTCACTTTGCAAATTGTCTGGCGCAAAACTTTGCACGCTATTTGGCGCAATTGGGTTGGAGGATGCCGGGCGTTGCTGCAAACCTGTCGCCATGGCTGAACGTTTTGCAATACGGTTTCGCAACGCTCATACCCCCCGTACATCGATGAGTTGGCCGAGGTTGCGAAACCCCTCGTTTGTGCAACCTCCGTTCCCGCGCCTACACTGTACCCGTCCGGCCTTTTCGCCCATACCCTTTCGTCCGATCAAGGGCCCTGGAAAAGCAAGGGTTTGCGGACCACTGATAGCGTGGGAGAGACACCCCTTTTGCCCGATCTTCTAGGTCAACTTCCGGATGCGCCGTCATCGAGCAGCAATCCGGAGAGAGCACCTGTGCGAGATGACTTCTCGCCCATCTGACGTGGTATAGAGTTGGATCATGAAGCCAGCGACGGCGGGATGGGGCCGACCGGCCGGTCGGCCTAAAGGCGGGAGGGCAGATTCTGGGATATGCCATAAGCGATTGCAAACACAATGGTTGTCGGCCCGGGGCTGCCACTGGCGATTTCGTCTTAGGCCGACCAGGATCGGTTTTATCCAGGTCAGCCTAGACAGGAGTTCGGCCAAGTAGAAGGATTCTGTCTGGTGGGAAGCGTAATGGCGGACAGCGCAGGCATTATCTACCGAGTCAACGACCAGGACAAAATCGTCTTTGTGAACGCGAAATGGGATCAGTTGGCGGCCGCCAACGCCGGGGAAGCGGTTACGGCATCGCAAGTTCTTCAGCGCCGTCTATGGGATTTCATCAGTGACTCGACCACGCGAGAGCTTTACCGGCAGGTACTGCTGCGGATACGTGATGGCCGTTCCCTCCGGTTCACCTTCCGCTGTGACTCGCCTTCGTGCCGCCGACTGCTTGAGATGGACGTGCACAGTAGGGAGGACGGCACCGTTGAGTTTCGTACTCGTACGGTGTCGGAAGAGTCCAGGCAACCTCTCGTGCTCCAGGAGTCCGGCGCAGCCGGGTCAGGCGAATTGTTGCGCATGTGCGGATGGTGCAAGAAAGTGTTTTTCGACGGAACCTGGACGGAAGTAGAGGATGCCGTTGATCAGTTGCGGCTTTTCCATCGGACGTTTCTGCCGTCCATAACCCATGGGATTTGCGAGGGATGCTATCAAGAGATGATCAAGACACTGGCTAATGCATGAAAACCGGGCCGAACCATCAGTTGCAGTTGACCGGGTCCGGCAAGTTCGTTTATCGCGGCAACCCTTCCACTCTACTTTTCCGGGGAACTCGGCTCTGCGCCAAACCAAAAGTAGTGGAAGGATGCGCCGTAATCGAGGACTTTGCGGTCTACCTGGGGTAGAATGCGTTGAAAGATGCGAGTGAAGTTCATTCTCTTATCTGTCGCGGTACTGCTCCCCATGAGCACGATGGCACAATCAGATCCTATCTGGGTGCCGGGGTCATCGCAAAAAGTCTGCCAGCCTAACGGTGAGAACGACTACCAGACCCAAAAGCCTACCGTCAGCCAGACCCAGACCAACTACGGCCTCGTCGGAAGCGATCTCGGCGCATCCTTCGAGCACAACGGCAAGCTGTGGCTCCTGTTCGGTGACACCCTGCCTACTGCTGCCTTCAACGGCAAGCCCAACGGGCCAAGCGATTGGCCCCGAACGCCCTCCAACAATGACGCGGTCGCGTTCACCTCTGGCACCGATATCGACCAATGCCTCAAGCTTGACTTCGTCCGCAACTCCATCGGCGCCTACCAGAACCCAGTGGTGCTGAACCCGCAAGGCCAGCCCGCAATCACGCTGCGCGATTTCGAAGTACCCGTCGCGGGCATCGACGTCGCCGGCCGGATGTTCGTGGTTTTTGCGACCAACAAACAGACCACCTTTGCCACGCGCTCCGTGGTGGCCGTCTCCGATGACGACGGGAATACCTATCGATACCTCTACGATTTCTCCGCCCCTTCGTGTGCCGGCTGCGATGGGGCCAAGTTCGTCAACGTCGCCATCGTTAGCGCAGCATCTAGCCTGAAGGATGGCTATCTCTACTTCTGGGGATCCCAAGGCGGCACGGGCTACCGCAATAGCTCCGTATTCCTTGCGCGAAAGCTGGCTACCGCCATGGCCCGGGCAGGTGGCATGCAGTATTTCAGCGGTTTGGCCACGGACGGGGTCACGCCCAACTGGTCTCCGGCCGAATCCAATGCGGTGCAGTTGTTTCAGGATGTCGACGGCACGCCCCCCGTGCCCAAAAACTGTACCGGCGAGTTAGGCGTCGACTACAACACGTTCCTCCAGCGCTGGGTGATGCTTTATAACTGTGGGAATAGAACCTCGGCCAACGTGAACGGCGTCTACATGCGCTTCGCGCAGCAGCCCTGGGGCCCGTGGGGCGCTCCGCAGACCATCTTCAATGGTCGACGCGACCGCGGAACTTGCTTCTTCATTCACCGTGCCGTCACAGCCACCAGTCCGGCATGCGACCAGCTCAGCGGTCCTGGCCGTGCCGACACGGAAGGCGGCGCCTACGGACCCGCCTTTCTGTCCCGCTTCACCACCGGCGCCGCGGCGTCCGGCACTTCGACCTTCTACTACCTGCTGTCCACCTGGAACCCGTATATCCAAGTCATCATGAAGACCACGATTCAGAGCGCGACCCAGACAGCGCCCGTGATCGGGCTGGTGGCCAATGCGGCAGGTGAAAGTGCCGCCATTGCGCCAAACACCTGGGTGGAGATCAAAGGAACGAACCTTGCTCCAGCAGGTGTTACGCGCATCTGGCGGGGCTCAGATTTTGTGAACCATCAGATGCCCACGCAACTCGACGGTGTCAGCGCAACGGTGAACGGTAAGAGTGCCTACATCTACTACATCAGTCCCACGCAGGTGAACATTCTCACGCCACCCGATTCGATGACTGGCTCGATACAGGTTGTAGTGACCAACAACGGATCCACTACCGCGGCGTACACCGTGCCAACGCAAACAGTTTCACCATCGTTTTTCACTTTTCCTGGCGGCTACGTGGCTGCGACGCACATCAATGGAACCTTGCTCGGACCGACGACCCTCTATCCCGGTTTCACGACCCCAGCGAAACCGGGCGAGACGGTCACTCTGTACGCGAATGGATTCGGGCCGACCTCGGTTCCGGTGATCAGCGGATCGGACGTGCAATCGGGCAATCTCTTTCCGCTTCCTGTAGTCCAAATCGGCGGCATTACCGCGACGGTGGTGTTCGCCGGGCT
>JBJXGR010000534.1:0-5457 GCA_046160045.1 Bryobacteraceae bacterium | reverse complement strand
CCGCTTGCTGTCGAGCGCCCGCACCAATCCGTTCAGGTCATAAATGCCGCCTCGGCTGACGGCGATGAAGTACGAGCCCTTTTTCACAAGGTCGAACTGGCGAGAGCCCATCAGGCGATAGCTCTCCGGCGTCCAGGGCGCCGAGATGAACACGACGTCCATTTCCGGGAGCACCGAATCGATCTGATCCGGCTTGATCACTCTCTTGACGAACGACAGGAACGGCTTATCCTCCGGATCGAGTCCTGTCACCTCCATGCCGAAGGCGTTGGCTCTAAGGGCAATCTGGGTGCCGATGCCGCCGAGGCCGATGACCAGCGCCTTGCGGCCGTTCAACTCGATGCCGCCGTACGGCCGGCCTTGCCAGACTTCCTGCTGGCGGTTCGCGATGAACTTGGGAATCTCGCGCGAAAGGGTCAGCAGCATCGCCATCGCATGGTCGGCAATCTCCGGTCCCTGCACCACTTTGTTGTTGGTCAGGGTGATGCTGCTGTCGCGAAGGTCGTTGCTGCCGGAAAGGTGGAGCACCCGCTCCACGCCGGCGCTCATGGTTTGGACCCACTGCAAGTTCTTTCCCGCGCGGACCTGCTCCGGCTTGATCTCCCCAATGTAGGCGTCCGCATCCGCCAGTTCGCGGAGCACGGTGTCGGGCGTCGCGGTGACGATCCTGGCCTTCGGCGAAGCGCTTTCGAGTTCGCGGATGAGCGCGGGATCGCCCCCCATCGTGACGATCTTCTTGGTGCTCTGCCCCAGAAGGCAGGCCGCGGAGGCGAGCAGACAGACAAGTGTGTGGCGCACGAAGTTCATCTCCTGATTCAGCCGATTCTACCGGAAAACCCGCCGCGAGTTACGGACCTGTCTTTTCCTGCCCGCCCAGCAGGAACGCAAACAAGTGGCTGATCTGGTCGAGCGAGTAGCCATCCAGCATTCCTTCCGGCATGATCGAGATCTTCGAAGGACGGCGGTCGCGCACCTTCGCTTTCGGTACTTCGATCGGGCGCTCCACCTCGGCGGTCTTGAGGACAAGCTTTTGCGCGTCCTCCCGTACCAGGAGCGCGTTGATCACGTCGCCTTCCTTAGTCTCCACGATGATACTGCCGTACTGATCCGAAATCGTCTTGGAGGGCCACAGCACTGCTTCGAGAATGTCCTTCTTCTTGAACCGCCGCGTGACGGTCGTCAGGTCCGGGCCAAAGTCCTTGCCGGCATTGGAGAAGCGGTGGCAGGAGGCGCATTCCTTCTCGAAGATCTCCTTGCCCTTTTCCGCCTCGCCGCGCTGTGTCATCGGATCGTACATCTGGAATTCGAAGATCTCCTGAGCGCTGACGGTCTTCGAACCCTTCTGCCGAGCCAGTACGCGCGGCAGGACCAGGCCGCCCTTGGTCTTGGAAGTCTGAGCACTTTCTTCCAGCGGCGCAAAGGCCGGCACCCGAGTGTACGCCATCTTCTTCTCACCGGCGTCGTACGATTCGAGCGCCGAGTCGAACATGAGATTCAGGTAGCCGGTAAAGCTGGCCCCGCCCCGCCATTCAACGGCCTTGGCGAACCAGTTGGCGAGCGCCGTCTTCTGCTCCGGGGTCCAGCCCTGCTTCATGGCCCGAAGACAACAGACATAGTGGATTTGCAGAGGCTGGTTCTCTTCGCCCGTAGGCATCGCGCCGAGGATCTTCGCGATCGCCTCCGGTTGACCGCAGTAGGCCAGGGTCCGGGCAAACTCCCGGTTGAGCGGCTCATCGCCTGCCGGGAATCGCGCCATCAACAAATCGTGCATCTGCTTGCGGGCAGCCGGGGCGGCGCCGTTCTTCATGCGGATCGACCCCAGTTGCCAGACGCGCAGAAGGCGTAGCGTATCGTCGGCCGAGATGCCCGGCGTGGCCAGGAGCGTCGCCGCGCGCGAAAGGACGGGCTCGATGTCGCCGTCGCTCCTGGCCGTACGCGCCAGGGCGTAAAGACCTTCGCCGGCGGCGATAGGCCTGGTTTCGGCGAGGACTCCGTCCTTCCAGGAATCCCGCGCGATGCGCTCCAGCGCCAGCCGTCCGGAATAACGGACAAACCGGTCCGGATTCCCCAGCAGCGCGTAGACATCGTCGAGGTTGACGAAGCTCGGCTGTTCCGGCGATAGCCCCATCCGCACCACCGCCTCCGCCGCGCGGCGCCGGACAAACGGGTCGGCGTCTTTCAATGCGCTCGCAGCCAGGGCTTTTGCGCGATCGCTTCCGTGCATTCCGACTACCAGCGTCGCGGCGGCGCGAACCTGCGCATGCGGGTCGGCCAACAGAGGACGCAGCAGATCGGCCCGCGGCTTGGGCCCCAGGCGCTGCAGCAGGAGCAGCGCCTGCACGCGATCGTCGACGGCGGCCTTCGAGTCCTGCGCGAGGGCAGCCAGATCCGTACCCCACTTGTCGCCCATCGCCTCCTTCATCTTCAGCAGGGCCGCATGACCCCAACTCGAGAACGGCTGCGGCTGGCGCACCGCGGCGAGCAGACCCTCCGGCTTCCTCTCGCCACCGAACAGCGAGGCAAAGAAACCCCGCGTGTAGCGAATCCGGTACAAGCCGCCTTCCGTATCCCGTCCGCCGAGCGTGAAATACACCAGGCCGTCCGGGCCTACCTCGATGTCGGTGACATTGAGCGGTTCGCCATAGACAAAGTCAAACGTCTTGCGGCCTGGCCGGTACGTGCCTCCGTCCCGGACGAGGTTAACGAGCAGGATCCGGCCGCGAGACCAGTCCGCCTCCAGCAAGGCGCCGCGATACTCCCGCGGGTAGGCGGTGTGCTGATAGAACTCGATGCCGACCGGCGAGCCTCGGCCCTGGTCTTCGAGCGGCGGCAACGTGTCCATGTCGTACGCGGGCAGCTTTCCGGATCCGGTCCGCCAGCCGTAGTCGCCGCCCGGAACCAGGTGCAGGGTCCGGATCGCGCGATACCAGGGAAGGTTAATGTCCCATTCCATGTCGCTGTCGAACGTGAACATTTCGCCCTCGGCGTCATAGGCGTGGTTGAACGCGTTGCGGAAGCCACCCACCACCAGGGTGTAGCGCCCGCTTGCCGGATTCAGGCGAGCCACCACTCCGCCCGGGGCCCAGATGTTCGCGGCATGGCCGCGGGCATCCATGTACCGGTCGAGCAGTTGTCCTTCGTTGTAGTTGGCCAGGGGCGATCCTGGTTCGATCAGCGCATCCGGCACCCCGGTGTGATTGCCGAGCATGATGGTCGGCAGGCCGTCCGGGCCGCGGCGGATGTCGTGCGGACCGTGCTCCCCCATGCTCATCTTGAAGTCGTTCACCTTCTCGAACGTGTCGGCGACATCGTCTTCGTCCTTGTCCTCCAGTCGATAGAGACCGGCCTGTTTGTTTTCGTCGTTCGCCGTGGCATAGAGCACCCGCCCGTCGAACCACATGCCGTGGGTGTGCCGGATCCTGGTCGAGAAGACCTTCTCCGCCTCGTAGACGCCGTCGCCATTGCGATCGAAAAGGATCGTGGGGTGGCCCCGCTCCTTCGACACCACCGGCCGGCCCAGGCTGTCGAACGTGATTCCAATCAGCGAGCCCGTTTGCGATGCGGGGGCGACGACCTCCACGGCGAAGCCTTCCGGCACTTTGAATCGCGCGGTCTCGGGCGGGGGTTTCTTTCCACAGGCGGCAGCCAGGGCCGCCGCGAGAACGATAGGCAGAATACGGGACAGGGTCATCATCAATTTGAGCGGCCTGGCGCGAAGCCCGCCGACGTGGCGGCCATGGCAACCAGCGCTTCCTTCAGTTTGAATCGGGAGTCTTTGAATCGGGCGAACACGGCCTGGAGCGCGGGCCGGTCCGCCGACGTCTCCTGGCGGCCGGAGCCGCAGCGAAAGAATTGTTTGATCACGCACTCCTGGCATTGCCGGTTCCGCGCCAGCACCGCCCCAAGATCGCGCGGTGAAGAGAAAGCCGATTCGGCAATTCCGCTGATCTCGCCCGAGGAGTCAAGGGCCAGCTCGACGTTCAGCGGCTGCTTTCGGCCGCGGTTCTCCGGGAAGACCAGCTTCAGCTTCTCGCGGCGGGCGAAGACGGCATGGAACTTCTCGAGCAACGGATAGACGTGCATGAGTGTTTCCCATTATATGTGTCCCCATTTCCGCAGAATCCGGCGGCCCCTCTCTCGAAGACTCGGGCCAGCCGGCTTGCATTTGCGCCTCGGTCCAGGGGGACCGCCCGAGAAACTGGAGCTCTAAAGATACAGGAATCAGAACTCCTGCGTGACGCGCATCACTTCGTCCGCGGTGGTCATTCCGGTCGCGACTTTCTCCCAGCCGTCCTCGCGCAGGCTGCGCATCCCGTACTTGCGCGCGCACTCCGTCAGGCGGGAAGCATCCTCATTGGCCATGATCCGCGAACGCAGTTCGTCGTTGAGTTCCATCATCTCGAAGATGCCCATCCGGCCGCGGTAGCCGCTGCCAGCGCAGACATCACAACCCGAGCCGCGAAAGGCTGGGACCGTTCGTCCGTCCGGCGCGAGGCGAGTGCCGTCATCGACGCGGCAGTTCCCGCAAATCAACCGCACCAGGCGCTGCGCGAGAACGGCCACGACCGAGGAGGTGATGAGGTAATTCTCCACCCCCATGTCCGTCAGCCGCGTGATGGCGCTGGGAGCGTCGTTGGTGTGAAGCGTCGAGAACACGAGGTGCCCGGTGAGCGCGGCACGGATGGCGATGTCCGCCGTCTCGCGGTCGCGGATCTCGCCCACCATGATCACGTCCGGGTCCTGCCGCAGGATCGAGCGCAGCCCAGTGGCGAACGTCAGCCCGCGCTTCGGGTTCACCGGCATCTGGTTCACGCCCGGCAGTTCGTACTCCACCGGGTCTTCGATCGTGATGATCTTCAGCGACGGGTCATACAGCTTGGTCAGCGCGGCGTAGAGCGTCGTCGTCTTGCCCGAGCCCGTCGGCCCCGTCACCAGCACCATGCCGTGCGGCAGATCGATCAGCCGCTGGATGTTCACCTGATCCGGCGTGCGGAAACCCAGCGCCACCAGATCGAGCTTGATCGCCTCCTTGTCCAGAAGACGCATCACCACACTCTCGCCATAAATCGTTGGCACCGTCGACACGCGGATGTCGACCTTGCGCCCCTCGAATCTCAGCGTGATGTGCCCGTCCTGCGGCACATACCGCTCGGCGATGTTCATCCCCGCCATGATCTTGATTCGGCTGGTGATCGCCGGCTGCAGCGCCTTGGGCGGCGAGTTCCGCTGCCGCAAGAGACCATCCACCCGATACTTGACGCTCAACGCCTTCTCAAACGGCTCGACATGGATGTCACTCGCCCGCTCCTTGATGGCCTCAAGAATGATCAGGTTCACGAGGTTGATCAGCGTCGGCTGCTCGGCCATCCGCTGCACGTCGTCTGCATCGACCGCCTGCAGGTTCGCCGTCAGCTCATCCTCGGCGTCCTTGGATCCGCCCGCGAGCCGCAACGCCAT
>JBJXGR010000533.1:0-4393 GCA_046160045.1 Bryobacteraceae bacterium | reverse complement strand
CGCAATTCCTGGCCTGAGGATGAGACTGATAAACCCAGCAAACCTGTGCGTAGCTCAACAAGGGCAACTGCAGCAAAGGGAACTCCCACATCACCCCTCAAAGATACAAGGCTATTGGCGGTCGCTTGCAAGCGATGGTTCGGCAGTTTTGGTAGCATGCCCCAGCAACCATCATGGATTGACGATCACTTCACCAGCCGGACCTCGGAACAGCCTCTCCAAACGGTTCAATACGTCTCGGCCGAGGAGGCGTTCATTGCCAAGGAAGTCCGCTTGCAATCGACACGGATGTTCTTGTCCATCCAGATAGACCCAGACACGAAAGAGCAAAGTTGGTGCGGTACCGCCCGCGACGCCACCCATCCGTCCCGGCCTGCCCTGAGCAGGGGTGAGTTGGAGTCCTTGACAATCCGCCCAGGGGAGTGCACTGGCGTCGGCCCCTGTGTCGGCAATGACTCGATCCAAGGTCAGCCCTGGTAATCCGCTCACTGGACGGAACTCCAGAGTGAGGATCGGTAACGGTTCGCCCGGGTAGGAAGCATCGTAGGCAAAGCTGACACGGCGCATCCGACACGGCTCGTCTTCGCGCCCGACGCAGGTGACAAAGGGGTTCCGTCCCGATGCCTCGGCCGTGTGGAACACGGCAACAGGGCTGGGGCCATACGCGATCACGAGGCCATCGGCAAAGCCGATCCACTGGTCTTGGTATTGACCGAGGAGTTGATCGCGGACAGCCCAGTACACCGCTTCATTCTTGCGCCAGTCAGGATGGATTTGTTGAGCAATTTCGGGGGGCAGGTCGTCAGCCAAGCTTTTCATCGGTCACCTCGGGTACCTCGTGAGGGCTATTGTCATTCTACACCCATGCGGTTCGTCGGTCGGTCGCTACAACAGGCAGGACCTAGCCCTTCCCCGGCGTAGAGGGCTTGTACGCCCAGAGGCCGTTACTCTTGGTCCGCTCGAACGCTCGCGCCCAATCAGATGTACCGACAGTGATACGCTGACTGAACCATGATACCGTGTTGCTGGCCAGCCATTCCAAGGACTGCTGGTTTTCCTGTCGCTCTCGCGCCACCTCAACCAAGTGACGGCCTTCAGCATTTTCGAGCAGCCGAGTCGCTATCTCCTGGGCAGTGATGAAACGCTGGTGCTCCCGATACGCCTGCGCGATATGAGATAGCGCCTAGTCAGAGCCGGGGCGCTGGCCGCGTCAAAATCAGACGATCGGCATAGATATTGTTGATCAGGGTTTCCGCATCAACGGTCCCTTTCCATCCACCTGCCGCATGACGAAACGCCTCCCGATCTGCGCCTGAGGGGACATGCAGAATCGTGACCGTCAGCTCGGCGCCTTCGGCGAGATCGATCTTGTCGAGCAACTCAAGCATGCCATGCTTCACACGGGCACGAATTGTCTCATGCATCACGGTTTTCCTTCTTTTGTTCTTCCGCAGCAGGGAAGTCGTCAGAATGTGTAGAGCATAAGGTACCATCCCTATTTGTCAATGTGCGGTACTGCTGCTCGGTGTTTGCGAGAGTGACGCATCACTTTTTTTACATCAATACGTTTCTGACTTTTCCGTATGTCGATGTTAACCGCCAACCACATGGGTTTCCGAGTGGATCTCCCATTTGGAAGCGGCATTCTCAAAGCTCCGAGTTTTGGGGGAGCCGGCACGCTGGCACCGGCCCCCGATGATTCCCTGGTTACTCGAACAGATCATTGACGGCCATCCGCCATCCGGGTACGGCAGGTTCCGCGTCTGCCGTTTCTCCCCTGCGGAAGATCACCGGATGATCGGGATTGCTCGCCTTGTAGGACTTGATCACATCCTCGCTGAGCAAGTCTACGTCCCAGACCACAAGGGTGCCGCAGGCGAAGTAGTCGGCGCGTTTGGCGGCCATGTCTCGTTCCGCCGCACGTCCGTAGTCATGTTCGCTGCGGACTTCAACGGCGAATACTGGGGCGCCTGCGGGGAATCGCATCCCTGTCCGTGGACCGATATGGTAGGCAGCATGCGGACTGAAGGCTTCTCGGTGGGGAAGATGCACATGGAAGCCGACGCCGTCACCATAGGCACGGCCGCGCTGGGTACTTTTCACATAGGCTCGTAAGTGCACGAAAATTTCACCGCTGGCGTAGCCTGGCTCATCTCCCGTTGGCGCCAGGTGTACGATCTCCCCATGCACCAGTTCGGCCTTGCCCTCCACTTTGTACAGGTCTGCGATCGTGGCGCGTGTTTTGGTCTCCACATCCGGCATTGGTTTGCTCCTGATCGTAAAGGGACGAGATGATACGGCTCTCTGAGATGGGGAGAAAGCGCCGTGCCATGCTGGATGTCTGTTTCGTAAGTCCTGTGCCAGTGTATTGAGGGAGTGCAAGGTTCTCGCCCGTAGGGGCGACCGGCCGGTCGCCCTTACTTTGACTGGCAGCGTATGTAGGAAATGGACATCTAGGACGCATCGCTGACGACACGTTTCTCACCATCTGGCAGGGTTTTCTCTAGCGCTTAGCCGATAGGTTACAAGGGAATATCCGCAACGTTCCTCATTCACCTACTTGTCCACGCGAGAGGGATTCTTGAATGTTTTGCCATCAAAAATGGTAGAACGATCTTTCAGTACGGTTGCCTCGCGCTATAGAGCGGTGGGGGTGTATTGTGCATCGTTTGTTCCCGCATGCGTTGCTCCTCTATCGCACCTTGAATACTTTCATTACTTCATCACCCAGGTGATTGATCACTTTTACCGCAATACGCCCCGACCCGGGTTTGTCGAACGGGCGTGACGTGTCGCTATTGAGCGTGGCCCAGGCGTCTTCGTTGATCTCAGCCTTGAGGGTGGTCTTGAGCGCTTTGTAGGGATCGTTGGCACCCAGAAAATAGGCGTGACGGACGAAGAAGCTTTCTTCGTTGTAGTCCGTGTCGATGAACCAGCAGGCGATGCCGTCGGCGCCGTCGCTACGCACCTCGCCGGTGTTGGGGTGAAACACATCCACGCCGTTGATCTTCACACGGATTTGTCCGTCCTCGGCGTCTAGAATATCGATATCCGGCTCGCCAAAAATCACAAACAGGTTGCCCTTGCCGGTGTTCTTCAGATCATCGGCCATGTGCAGGTCGGCATTCATGCGCGCTTTGAGTACGGGGATGCGGCCAAGTTTGTCGAATTCCGAGGAGTGGGCGTCATAGTTGAAGGCGCAGGTGATGAGCACATCGAAGTCCGCATCGCCGGCCTCGCGGGCGGCGGCCACCAGATCGGGACGGGAGACGGTGCCGAACTCCGGGCCGATGAAAATGGCGGCGCGTTTTTCGCTCCCGGACGCGGCGTTGCCTTCGATATAGCGGCCTTCGGCGCAGACCCGATCGCCGGGCCAGGGGGTGAGCGCGGTGAAGGTGATTTTGTCGTCTTTGTGCGCCTGCTGCACCCCGGCGGTTTTGAGGTGCTCCAGAATCATCCGGACGAAACTTTGCTCCTCGCTGTAGTCGTCTGGTGATTCGGCAATGCCGTCGATTAGCTCGTCGTTCTCATCCACTCCCAGCACGCGGTGCGGCGACAGGCTTTCTACGGTGAACGGCCCGGCCACGCGCACGCGCTTCTTGTCGTCGTAGGGTTTGTCGTAGAGGTATTCGAATTCGGCTTTGGCGGCGATGGAGGCGTCGATCTCTTTCTGGCGCGCAATACGCGCTTGCCACCAGTCGGCGTGCAGTTGCTTCGCCCTGGCTGACCACTTGCCATCGGGATCGCGTGGGATTTCCCATTCCTGCCAGGGCTCTTTGCCTTTTTCCTCTTTGACTCGGCCCAATTCACTATTCAACATTTCCCGTAGCGGTTCTAACTTCGCCTGCCACTGCTCCCAGATCACGTCGATCTCGGCGTTGTTGGCGATAGACTTCAGGGTGATGTGCGGCACACGCTCGTAGACGAAGCCCTGGCGGATATCGCCGCGTGTGGGTTGGCTTGACGGGGTGGTGCGGGTGACTTCAGCTTCCTTGAACTGGCCGTCGCGGCTGTCGGCAAGCAGGTAGTATGGATAGCGGGCACCCATAATACGGGCGCGGGCGAGCGCTAAGGCCACGCGTGAGGTGTCGATGGTGATCCAGCGGCGGCCCCATTGCTCGGCGACATAAGCCGTGGTGCCGGAGCCGCAGGTGGGATCGAGGACGAGGTCACCGGGGTCGGTGGTCATGAGGATACAGCGTTCTACAACCTTTGCGACCGTTTGAACCACATAGATTCGCGGCTCAGACGAGGAGCCACCCGTGCCAGTGTCCCGCCAATTGTTCACAATTGGGAAAATGGAAAAGTCGTCAATGAAACGTTTATATTTCAATACTCTCCCGGAGGACAGAACGCGATCTGCCTTTGCGAGATTCAGCACACCAGCAGGATG
>JBJXGR010000532.1:0-38282 GCA_046160045.1 Bryobacteraceae bacterium | reverse complement strand
GATTCAAGCCCCAGATTTCAGAAATGTGGCGGGCCTTTCTCGGACAGGGCCACCAGGAAGGTACCCTTGCCCTGGCTGGTCCGGAGGGAACCCCTTGGAACGTAGAGTATACGGCCAAGAAAAACGTCCTGCCGGTGCGCCACCTCCTGGTCTTGCGCGACCGGACAACTTCCGGGCAAACGGACCAGGAAATTCCGCCGTGGGTGCGGGACTATGCGTTGTTCCTGTTGGACGTAGACGGCCGTGTCGCCGGTTGGTACTCGGGAGCCGCGCGCATTTACGGCTACGACGAAGAGGAGGCCGTGGGCGAACACGTATCGTTTCTCGATCCCGTCGGCGAGACTCCAGGCGCGGAGCCCCAACAGGAACTGAACCGGTCCGCCGCCGAAGGCCATTTCGGCAATGAAGGCTGGCAGGTGAGGAAGGACGGTTCGCGATTCTGGGCCAATGTCATCACCATGGCCCTGCGCGACAGTCGCGGTGAACTGCAAGGCTTTGCCAGGGTGGTCCGCGACTTCAGCGCTCGTCACGAACTGGATGAAAAGCTGCGCCGCAGCCGGGCGCGCGTTCGCCCAATCCCATCGGGATCGAAGATTGCCGGCATCGTTTCCGGCGAGTTCGACCGGATCCCCGAAGCCAATGATGCCTTCCTCAAACTCGTGGGGTACAGCCGTGAAGATCTGCTGGCGGGCCGCTTGCACTGGCCCGATCTCACTCCCCCGGAATACTCCGCCCTGGACGATCTGGCGCACGAAGAGGGCTTGAGGTTCGGAGCTTGCACGCCCTATGAAAAGGAGTTGCTTCGTAAGGATGAAAGCCGTGTCCCGGTTCTGGTAGCCACGGCGGTTTTGAAGCTTTCACCTTTTCGATGGATCACCTTTGTTCAGGACCTCCGTGAGCGCGACCAGATCGAGAATGTCGGCGAGGAAGACGTCGAGGGCAAGGAGAATTTCGAGGATATCGTCGGGAACAGCGCCACGCTCCGCCGGATGCTGCGGCAGGTGGAAGTGGTTGCACCCACCGACGCGAACGTCCTGATCCTCGGCGAAACCGGCACGGGAAAGGAGTTGGTGGCGCGCTCGATCCACCGGCTGAGTCCTCGCAGAAGCTTCCCCTTCGTGACCTTAAATTGCGCCGCGATTCCTACGGGGCTACTCGAAAGCGAGCTGTTCGGCTACGAGAAAGGAGCGTTTACGGGGGCCTTGTCACAGAAGATCGGCCGCTTCGAGATGGCCCACCGGGGCACTCTGTTCCTGGATGAAGTGGGCGACATCCCGTTGGACCTGCAGCCCAAGCTGCTCCGCGCGCTGCAGGAGAAGTCCTTCGAGCGGCTGGGAGGCACGCGCACGATTCCCATCGATGTCCGCCTGGTCGCCGCGACTAACCGCAATCTAACCCAGATGATGGGCGACAAGCTCTTCCGAAGCGATCTTTACTACCGGCTGAAGGTCTTCCCCATCACTACCCCTCCGTTGCGCGATCATCCGGAAGACATCCCCGTCCTGGCCCGCCACTTCACCCAGAAGTACGCCCGGGAAATGAACAAGCAGATTGAAACCATCCCGTCGGAGACCATGCGGGCGCTGGTGGGCTGGCCATGGCCGGGCAATGTGCGGGAACTCGAGAACTTCATTGAACGGGCGGTCATCCTCTCGCGGGGGCCCAACCTCCGCGCTCCTCTGGGCGAAATACGGCCCGATGCATCGGAACCCTCTGGCGACAGCACGTTGGAACAAGTGGAGAGAGAGCACATCATCCGTGTTCTCCGGGCGACCGGTGGCGTGGTCACCAAGGCCGCCAACCGTCTCGGAATGCCCCGGACGACATTGAACGCACTCATGCGGAAGCTCGGCGTCTCCCGCAAGGATCTCTGACCGCGATCGGCGCGTCGACCGGGTTGGCATTGGCACGAATCGTGCGGTAGCCGGATCTGGAGGGTAACTATGCAAAACTCCCCGGCAACCCTTGACCTGCTCTGGGAACACCAGTTGCGCGTGGAAAAAGCACGGCGCGACATCGGATTCCGCAAGTGGCTGAAGAGCTTTGCTCTGATGTTTGCGTGGATCGCGCTCGCGCTCACCGTGGCGGCGGTACTTGCCGGCCTGGCCGCCGCCGGATCGATTCAACTGTGAGGGTAAGGACGTCGAAGGGTTCATCCACGCGCTGGATGAAACCGGTACAGCCCACCGGGCCTGTGAGCGGTCGCGCATCCGGTTGGAACACGTACGTGGCTCGACTACGACTACCCTCGCTCCCCGCGAACTGACTGCGTCTGACCGGGCAAATCTGAGCGGATCTGTCCGCGCCCCGTCACTTGACCATACTCGGTCACTTCTTGAATGCGTTTTCCCCTCGAGTCAACACCGCAACCTCTTTATGCCGAGTCGGCTCAACAAAAGACGAAGGTGGCCCGACCCGTGCACCACGAACCGTGTCGCCCAAGACCCCTGACGGGGTTCCGCGGGCCGACTGATGAGGTGGAGAATGAGACTGATTCTGACAACGACTCTAGTGCTTGCGCCTTTTGCCCTTGCGCCCCTGCTGGCCAAAGACAGCGAACCTGCAAAGCGGCTGGACGAAGCCGCCGCAGTGTTCTCGGAGATCATGTCGACGCCAGACAAAGGCATTCCGGAAGAACTGCTCGGGAATGCACACTGCATCGTAATCGTTCCCGGGCTCAAGACCGCCGCCTTCATTGTTGGCGGCAAATATGGGAAAGGCTATGTTTCCTGCCGAAAGAAGGCCGGCCCCGGCTGGTCGGCGCCCGGTACCGTTCGGATTGAGGGCGGTAGCGTGGGCTTCCAGATCGGCGGATCGACAACCGACCTGATCATGCTCGTGATGAACGAGCGCGGAGCGGACAAACTGCTTTCGAGCAAGTTCACTCTCGGCGCGGAAGGCTCCGTTGCCGCTGGCCCTGTAGGACGCACGGCAACGGCTCAAACCGACGCCCAAATGCGCGCTGAGATCCTTTCCTGGTCGCGGTCCCAGGGACTGTTCGCCGGCCTCGCTCTGGAAGGAGCCACCCTGCGCCAGGATCTCGATGACAACGCCACCCTCTATGGCAAGAAACTGGAGAACCGGCAGATCGTGACCAAGGGTGTGCGCGCACCCAAGGCGGCCGCGAAGCTGATTCGTCTGCTCAACAAGCACTCGGCGCGAGAAAACAAGAGTGCGACAGATACCTCCGGGCAGTAACTGGGGGCGAAAGAGCGAAAGGTAAATCAAATGAAGACGACGATCAGTGCAGTCGTGGCGGTGTGCGGACTTTTGTCGGCGCAGACGCCTCAGACTCAGAACGAGAATGCGGCCAGGATGGCTGCCGGAACGATGCCGATTTATCGCGTCACCGTGACCGAGCGGACGGCCAAGGCAATCAACTACCAGCACCGCAGCGGTGCGACCAAGATCGATTTCCGGGGCACGGAGTTCATGCCTAAGGCCCGCGGCGAGGCCAAGGTCGAAAGTAAGCAGGGCTACATGGAGATCGAAGTGGAATTCGACGATCTGAAGCCGGCGACCGGACAAGGGGCCGAATATCTTACTTATGTTCTGTGGGCGATTACGCCCGAAGGCCGGACGGCCAACCTGGGCGAGATCCTGCTGAATGGCACCAAGAGCAAGCTGAACGTCACCACCGAACTGCAAGTGTTCGGCCTCGTGGTGACCGCGGAACCCTACTTCTCGGTCACCCGGCCGAGCGATGTGATTGTGATGGAAAACGTGGTTCGCGCCGACACCAGCGGCAAGATCGAGCAGATCGACGCAAAGTACGAATTATTGCAGCGCGGGCAGTATCTGCGCCTGGCCAACCCGCTGGCGTTGAAGCTCGACGACAAGCTGCCCCTGGAGCTCTACGAAGCACGCAATGCCGTGCAGATCGCGCGCTCCGTGGGTGCGGACAAGTATGCCGCGGACACGTTCCAGAAAGCCGAGAAAAGCCTGCAGCAGGCGGAAGCCTACCAGGCGCGCAACGCGGGTAAGAAGCCGGTGACCATGACCGCGCGCGAAGCCGTGCAAACGGCGGAAGACTCGCGGGCGATTGCCGTGAAGCGTCAGGAAGAGGAAGCGCTGACCGCCGAACGGCAACAGTCGGCGGAGCGTGAGGCCCGGGCTGGGAACGAACGGGCTGCCGCGCAGTCCGAGACCGAGCGGGTCACACGGGAAGCGGAGGCGGCGCGGCTCGCGGCCAAAACCGAAGCCGAACGCCTGGCCCGGGAGACGAACTCCCAAGCCGCGGCTGCTCTCGCCGAAGCCGACCGGCTGAAGCGGGACAACGATGCGCGGGCGGCGGGTGCGGCTGCCGAGGCAGATCGTCTGAAGCGCGAAGCTGATGCCCGGACGGCCGCGGCTGAAGTGGAAGCGAACCGTCTGAAGGCGGAAAATGACGCCCAACGGGCCGCTTCTCAGGCCGACATTGCCCGCGCTGCCAGGGAGAAAGCGCAGGCGGAGGCAGAGAAAGCGGAACTGAGAGCACAACTCTTGAAGCAATTCAACGCGATCCTCCAGACTCGCGATACCGCCCGCGGCCTCATCGTGAACATGTCGGATGTTCTTTTCGACACGGCCAAGTTTTCCTTGCGGCCGGTTGCGCGTGAAAAGCTTGCCAAGGTGGCCGGTATTGTCTCAGGGCATCCGGGTCTGCGGCTGGATGTGGAAGGCCACACCGACAGCGTCGGCGGCGACGAGTACAACCAGCGCCTTTCCGAACAGCGCGGCGCGGCCGTGCTCGATTACCTGACGCACGAAGGGATGGCGGTGGGTTCGGTGACGTCGAAGGGCTTTGGTAAAACTCAGCCGGTGGCCTCCAATGACACCGCCAGCGGCCGGCAGCAGAATCGACGTGTAGAGTTGGTGATCTCCGGCGAAGTGATTGGGATGGTGATCGGGTCGCCCCTCGCGGCCAGGTAGTCCTTCAATGGACATCAAAACAGGAGGAACACAGAAATGAACTGGGATCAGATCGAAGGCAAGTGGAAGCAGTTTACTGGCTCCGCCCGGGAACGGTGGGGCAAACTCACGGATGACGATTGGGACAAGATCGCCGGCAAGCGGGAACACCTCATCGGCAAGCTTCAGGAGCGATACGGAATCGCGAGGGACTTGGCCGAGACCCAGGCCAATGAATGGTCGAGCGCGCTCAAGGACGCCGGCAAGGCGGGAGTTTGAAGCGAATGACTCAGCCGCCCCAACGATGGTAGGGCGGTTTGCCGGACTTGGCCCACCGGCCGGCCTTCGGCCTAGTGTCGAAAAACTTGACCCCGCGGGTGTACATCCGCGGGGTTCTACGTTAGAGGCCTGGTCGCGCTGGGTCACAAACCTGGGCGACCGCACCCAGAAGATAGGAGACATGATCATGACGACGACAACGCACGCGCAACTGCTGGTTGTTCTCAATGCCCGGCTGGTTGCGTTGGAGAACGGACGCCGCCACCGCGAAGCCATTGGAGTCGATTGGAGCGCGGATATGCTCGACCAAATCCAGCACGCCTCGGAAAGCGACATGGCGATGGGCAATTTCGAACGCGAGTCCGTCCGGCTGGGCGAGGTGCGCGACGCACTCCGTCGAATTCAGCTCGGCACGTTCGGCATCTGCCTCAACTGCGAAAACGCGATCAGCATGGCGAGGCTGGCCGCCTTGCCCTGGACGGCGACATGCCTTGAGTGCCAGGAGGCAACGGATGGCATTTGGAGGCACCCCCGGGCAGTGAAGGACGAATCGCTCCTCAACGCCGTCTGAGATCGACGCCGGCACCCGAAAGGGCCGCCGCCTAAACGCTGCTGACCGCCCGTGGTCATTTGACCATATGTCGTTACTGGCACCGGGCCGCGGGCCGTCCCTACCACGGGCTCAGCGTTCACCAAGCGAGTTGGCTCAACAGAAAACGGCGTTGGTGCCACTCGTGCGGTAGCAATGAGTGCAACGAAGGGGCCGTGGAAAGCAAAGCGCGCCCAAGCCAAAGGTCTCGAGTGCCCCGGGTGGGTGCGGCACGGAGGAACCACTGGCCTTCGTTCTGGAATGGTCGAGGAAAGAGGAGAAGGCATGTCTACCCTGGTTGGATCGCGGGAATCGCCAAGCGAGCAGCAACTGCCGTTGGTAAAGCCGTTGGACGAAGCACGATGGCACGCATGGACCGCAAAGGGCCGCGCGCTCGAGCGGCGAAGTAGCGCTGCACGGGTGAGGGCGGTGAAATTGATCCTGGTTGGAGGACTCCTGGCCGTCGCGGGACTGTGGTCCCAGTTCGCGGCGTACGAGGTGGTGGTCAGGTTCCTGGTGGCCTGGGGCGCCATCTTCGTGATGTTCCAGTCATTCCGCGCGCGCCGTTACGCCTTTGCCGCTGTGTTCGGAGCGTTGGCGCTGCTGTTCAACCCGATCGCGCCCGTGTTCAGCCTGTCAGGCGACTGGCAGCGGGCGGTTGTGGTCATGAGCGCCGTCCCGTTCGTCGCGTCACTGGCCCAGGACAATTCGAGGATGGTCAGCGAATGAGCAACCTGGGGGTGAGGGTGTGGAGATCGGCTCTCGCATCGATGCTGGTGGCCGGCGTGATGTCTGCGGCGGCACTGGCCGGAGATCTTTCCCGGTACCGGGATTTCCGACTCGGAACGGACCTGCCCACCGTCGCGAAACAGACGGGCGTGAGCCCTTCCGAAGCGAAGACGATTCATCGCCGCCCGGCTCTGATCCAGGATCTCGAGTGGCGCCCCCAACCGCTTGGCTCGTCGTCCATGGCGGAAGCCGCGCTCGATGTGGTCTTCAGCTTCTGCAACGGCGAACTGTTCCGGATCGTGGTCAACTACGACCGGTACGAGACGGAGGGCCTGACGACGGACGACCTCGTCGACGCAATCTCCACGACCTTTGGAATGGCCTCGAAGCCCGCCGCTCCGGCCAAGGCCGCACAAGGGCTTTACGGCGACCAACAGGAGATCCTGGCACGATGGCAGGATCCCCGGTACCGCTTCGACCTGATCCGATCCTCGTACGGGCCCAGTTTCAGGCTGGTTGGCGTTCTGAGAGACGTGGAAGTGACGGCCCAGGCCGCCGTTCTGGAAGCCAGGCGCCTCGACGACCAGGAAGCGCCGCAACGGGATGCCGCCCGGATTGCGGGTGAAGAAGCAGCGGCGAAGGACAAGTTGGAGAAGGCGAGGCTTGTCAACAAGCCGAAGTTCCGGCTGTAGCCGGCAAAAGGGGGTACACGAACGTGATTAGCACCAGACGGGTTGCTCCTCAATTCCGCGAAGGCGACGAAGTCATGCTGGCGGAGGGTACCTACCAGGGCACTCCTGGTATCTTTCTTCGGCTGCACGAAGACGTCAATTGGGCGGACATCACCGAGCGCAATGGCGTCATCCGCTGCCATCCGGTCGTATGGCTCGCCCGTGCCGTGCCCTCCCCGGATTCCGCCAATTGATCGCCGGGGCATCGGCAGATGCAAGACGGAGCTACAAAATGAACGGCCTTACGGCCAGAGGCCTCGACGTGTGGGAAGACGAGGGCGGCGCGACACCCGCGCTCCTCGACGTCCCGGCCGTCTCGCTGTCCGGCAGTGAAGCGCAGGTGGAGTGGGCGGAGCGCATCAGGCGCCAGGTCAATGCGGAGTTCGACCGTGTGGCGGCATCCTTCCGCGCGATCGCCGCCAAACAGGATGGATTGAAACGCGCCGACACCCAGACCGTGATCGCGATTCTCGAAGACAAGCGGGCCGAGGTCATGCGCCGAGACCAGGCTGGTTATTTCATTCACGATTGGCAGGAGATCAGTGACCAGGTCCGGCTGATGATCGCTCGGGATGCCCGCTACCAGGCGATCAAGAGCAGCAGGGCGGCACGGCGGCAAATGAGCGGGTCAGCCCGGCAAATCGCCGGGCGCGCCGCCGATTTTCAAGGTAATTGGAGACGAACAACATCATGAACATTCGACCGTTATACGACCGCATCGTGGTGAAGCGGATTGAGGAACAGGAAACCACGCGCAACGGCCTGATTATCCCCGACTCGGCCAAAGAAAAGCCCCAGGAGGGCGAAGTGATGGCGGTGGGTCGCGGCAAGAGACTCGAGGACGGCCAGGTAGTCCCCCTCAGCGTCAAAGCCGGCGATCGGATCCTGTTCGGGAAGTACTCCGGCAGCGAGACCACGCTGGAGGGCACCGAGTACCTCATCATGCGCGAGGACGACGTCCTCGGCGTTCTGGATGCGGCCGCCAAAGCGGCCACGAAAGCCAAATAACTCACATTCGACAACAAGGAACAACTCATGGCAAAACAGATTATTTATAGTGACCACTCCCGTCAGGCGATCCTGCGCGGTGTCAACCAACTGGCCGAGGCGGTGAAGGTGACCCTCGGGCCCCGCGGACGCAATGTCGTTCTCGAGAAAAAGTTCGGCGGGCCCACCGTCACCAAAGATGGTGTGACGGTCGCCAAAGAGATCGAGTTGAAGGATCCGCTGGAAAACATGGGCGCCCAGATGGTGCGCGAAGTGGCATCGAAGACTTCCGACGTGGCCGGCGACGGCACCACGACGGCCACGATTCTGGCCCAGGCAATCTTCCGCGAGGGCGTCAAAGCCGTCGCGGCGGGGGCCAATCCAATGGCGATCAAGCGAGGCATCGACAAAGCCGTAGCGATCGTCGTTGAGGAAGTCCAGAAGCTCTCCAAGCCCGTAACCGGCGACATGATCGCCCAGGTCGGCAGCATTTCCGCGAATAGTGATTCCACCATCGGCAACATCATTGCCGAGGCGATGGGGAAGGTCGGCAAGGATGGTGTGATCACGGTTGAGGAATCCAAGACCATGACCACGGAGTTGCAGACCGTGGACGGCATGCAATTCGATCGCGGTTACCTCTCACCCTATTTCGTGAGCGATGCCGAGCGCATGGAATGCGTTTTCGAGGATCCCTATATCCTGATTTACGACAAGAAAATCAACAGCATGAAGGACCTCTTGCCGATTCTCGAGCAGATTGCCCGCGTTGGGAAGCCGCTTCTGGTGATTGCCGAGGATGTGGAAGGCGAAGCCCTGGCCATGCTCGTGGTCAACAAGCTCCGCGGCTCCCTCAGTGCGTGCGCAATCAAAGCCCCGGGTTTTGGCGACCGCCGCAAAGCCATGTTGGAAGACATTTCCATCCTGACCGGCGGAAAAGCGCTCATGGAAGAGACGGGCATCAGGCTCGACGGTGTCCATCTGGAGGATCTCGGCCGTGCGAAGCGCGTTACGGTGGATAAGGACAACACCACCATCATCGACGGCGCGGGCGAGCAGAAGAGCATCCAGGGCCGGATCAAGCAGCTCCGTAACCAGATTGAGGAGACGACCTCTGACTACGATCGGGAGAAGCTGCAGGAACGGCTGGCCAAGTTGGCCGGTGGCGTGGCGATCATCAAAGTCGGCGCCGCCACCGAGACCGAGATGAAAGAGAAGAAGGCCCGTGTCGAGGACGCGCTCCACGCCACCCGCGCGGCGGTGGAGGAAGGGATCGTGCCGGGCGGAGGCGTTGCGCTCTTGCGGGCATCGATGGCGCTCCAGAACTTGACGCTCGAGGGCGACGAGCAGTTCGGCGTGACGATCGTGCGTCGGGCTTGCGAGGAACCGGTCCGGCAGATCGTCGTCAACTGCGGCACCGAGGGTGCCGTCGTCGCGGGGAAGATCAAGGATTTCAAGGATCCCAACTTCGGATTCAACGCTTCCACCGAGCAGTACGAAGACCTGGTGAAGGCCGGAGTCATCGATCCTACGAAGGTAACCCGCACGGCCTTGCAGAATGCGGCTTCCATCGCCTCCCTCATGCTCACGACCGAGGCGATGATCTGCGCGGTGCCGGACGAAGTCGACAGCTAAGTGAGTGCGGGACCGGCGGCCGGGGGAAAGGACTACGAAATGGACAAGCGATTGCTGAAGAGGCACAAGCGTCAGGTTTCGCGGGCGAAAGAGCAGGTCAACGTGTCGGAGCCTGACGTCAGAACGCCCGAACAGATAAAAGCGGCACGCGAGGTCAGCAGGCCCACCGTTGGCCGTGGCAACAGCCCCCATTCCAATTACGCCGCGCCGTCGGTCCGAAATCACGCCGGTGTCGCCGCCCACAGTTCCGCGAAGGCGGACGCCTAGCTTAGCTAAGCTAGAACTCGACGCTGAGCGAGAACTGCATCTGACGCGGCGGGCGCGTCGAAGTGATGCGGCCCGAGTTAACGTTGCCCGACACCAGGGTGGAGTTGGACGCACCGCCCCACTGCGTGTGGTTCCAGGCATTGAACATCTCCACGCGGAACTGAATGCGGGCCATTTCCTTAATCGGAGTGACCTTGGTAAAGGCGAGGTTCCAGTTGTTGATGCCCGGGTCCTCGTACACGCCGATGTGGGAGTTGCCCCAGGTGCCGAAGGCCGGATTGACAAAGCAGGAGGTATTGAACCACTGGAAGCGGCTCCTGCCGCCGGGAACGTTGCGAGGATCGCAGATGCGATCGGGCATAGCGCCGTAGTTGGTACCCGAAACGTCATTGGTGGTGACGCGGCGCCAGGCGCCGGTGGTCATGTCAACCAGACCAGAGAAGGTCCACCCGCGGACGATCGCCGCCGCCGGCCCGTTGACACCGCCGGCGAACTGCTTGCCCGGACCGAAGGGCAGGTCGTAGGCAAAGCTGTTCACAAACCGGAGGCGGGGAGTGAGTTCGGCGGGACCTTTCCACATGTAGGCGTACTTGTAGTGATTGTTGCCCAGGTCGGAGTTGCCGAGGACCGAACTGGCGAGATTTTTGGCGAAGGTGAAGCTCGAGAGCAACGTGAGACCCTTCCAACTGTTGTTGCGGATGCTGGCGCTGCCGCCGTGATAGGCGGAGAAGCCGATGGGCGCCCACGTGCCGACGACGCCCCAAAAGGGGAAGCGGCGGCGGTCATTGATCCCCACGTTGGCCAGCGGCCCCTGCGGCAGTTCCGGCGCGTTGACGTCGACGAACATCGGCAGACGAATCGCCTTGGTTCCCTGGTAGCTGACCTCGGCCGCCCAATCGGTGCCCAGGCGCTGCTGGATGCTGGCCGACCACTCCAGGACGCGCGAGACCGGGTAATCCTGCGGCACGAACCGGAAGGTGCCGAGCGGACTGGAGTTGGGTCTCGGGATTGCGGTGGGTCCGGGGAACGGGTAGCTGCCATCGACCCGCAGGCTGGGCACCTGCTCATTGGAGGCGGCAACGGGTTCGAACCGCAAGCGGAAGGGACCGACCGCAGAACTGATGTCGGAGAACTGGTTGGTGTTCGAGTTGCCGTCGTAATAGATGCCGGCGCCGGCGCGGAACACCGTGCGGGAGGTCACCGTATACGCCACACCGAGCCGCGGGGCGAAGTCCAGGTTCGACGTGCGATGGCCCTCGCGCGGCAGGTTGGAATTGAGAGGAGCGCTGCGGCCGTACCCCTTGGACGGATCGAGATAATCGAGGGGGTTTTGCAGGACGTACAGGATCTCTCCGGTGCGTTCATTGAACGTGTCGACGGTGTTGCGGGGTACCAGCCACGGCGACCAATGCTCGTAACGGAGACCGTAGTTCAAGGTCAGCTTCTGGTTGACGCGCCACGAATCCTGAATGTACGCGCCGTAGTAGCGCTTGTGGCCGCGATAAACGGCATTGTTGAGCTGGAATAGACCGTTCAACGGCGTACCGAGCAGATAGCTGGCGAAGGCGAGACCACCTTGCGAGCCGATGCCGGCGGCCACGCGCGCCTGGTTGCAGGCGGAGGTGGCTGGACCATCGGGGCAAACCTGCGTGTAGGCCGGCGTGAAATTAAAGAAACCTTTATCGTTCGATTGACTCGGGTAAAAGAAGCGCCGTTCGACGGCCTGGAAACCAATCTTGATGTTGTGGCGGCCGCGAATATAGGTGAGATCGTCGCCTAACTGGTAGATATTGTCGGTGCCCTCGAGCAGGAAGCTCAGCGAGGAGTTCATGCTGAAGCCGGTGGAGAATCCCGGTCCCCCCGGGAGGCCGGAGGTGTTGCGCAAGCCAATCTGGGCGGAGGCATCGGGAACGTTCAAGTCCTTACCGTAGAGCCAATAGGGCCGAGCGTAGCCGACAGTGAGGTCATTGACCATGGCCGGCGACACCACTCGCGTCCAATGGACGGTGGCGCTTTGATCCCTCGAGTTCTGCGAAAGACCCGCGAGGGACTCGACGGACTGGTTGATGGTTGGAGCTTCGGTCTTTCCATAACGGCCGTACACGCGATCCTTTTCGCTCTTCGCCCAGTCGATCCGGATCAGGCCCTGATCGCTATCGAGTCGCTGCTTGGAGAAATCGATGTACCGGGGAATGCCGTCGATGAACCCGTTGGGGGGCCGCACGAAATCCTGAAGGAACTTGAGCGTGACCGGATCGACGCAGGCCGACCGGGGCGCGCAAAGTCCGGACTGACCTAAGGGGATGCGGTTGCCGGGGAATGGCCGGCGCAGGCCGTTCGCCGGGTTGTAGTCGTACGGGTTGTAGATGATGGGCGTCGGCAGGAACACGTTCTGCCCGGTGCCGGGAGGCGTGTAGGTGGAGAAGTCGCCGGCCCGTAGATCGTTGGGAGGGACGGTGATGATCGACAGCGTCGACTGCCGCACGCGGAGGCCTTCATAGGCGGCGAAGAAGAACAGTTTGTTCTTCAGCACCGGGCCGCCCGCCGCGGCGCCGAACTGGTTTTGGCGGAAAGGATTCTTGCCGCGCGATTTCGCGGGGTTCAGAGGGTCGAGCGCCAGGTTGTTGAAGAACGTGTTGGCGTCCGACTTTTCGTTGCGGAGATACTCGTAGGCTTCGCCGTGGAACGAGTTGGATCCGCTCTTGGTGATGACGTTGACGAACGCCACGCCGTTGCCGAACTCGGCCGCAAGGCTGGAAACGTGGATCTTCACTTCCTGAATCGCCGAAGGCGGCTGTTGCGGCGTGGCCTGGCGGTAGACGGAACTCTGAATGTTGACGCCGTCGATCGAGACGTTGGTGGCCGAATCACGGTTGCCCGCGGCGAAGATTCCCGACGAGCGGAAGAGCGGATTCGCCTGATTCGCGCCCAGTACCCCGTTTTGCGAGAACGCAGCGAACGAAGCCTGGGGAGCGATGTTCTGTAGGGACACGTGCGGCAGCGTGACGGCGAGGTCGAAGAAGTTGCGGCCATTGAGCGGGATATCCTGAACCAGTTTGTTGACGATGGTGCCGGCGATTTCCGCCGACGCGGTGTTGATCAGTTCCGCGCCCTCGGCCGAGACCGTCACCGACTCGGCGGTATCGCCAACCTGGAGCGCGAAGTCAACTTGGGCCGGCTGGGTGACCTGCGCCACGCGGTTCTTCACTTCCGACTTCTTGAAGCCGGGATGCTGGACCGTGATGTCGTACGTGCCGGGGACCACTGAGGGGAAGGAGTAAGCGCCCGAGGGGCCGGACTCCGAAGTCCGCTCTTCGCCCGTGGCCACGTTGCGAATCGTGACTTTCCCGTTCGGTACGGCGGCGCCGGTCGGGTCGGTGATCAGACCGCGAATGCTGGTGGATGTTTCAACCTGGGCCACCAGCAGAATGCCGGTCAATGCCAGAGTCAGGGTGAGCCATCGTGAAATGGTCATTTGAGACAAACCTCCTTTAGCAGTCGTAATGTGTCGACAGTACACCTCTTCGGACACACGCTTAGCGTCAACGCTATCGGAGCACGCGGCCTATGTCAAATATGCAAACGGGAAGGGAACGGATCGAACTTTGAGATGGGTCAGGGCGATTCCGGCCGGAATGCTACAGTAGCAACAATGGCAGCCGAAGCGGATAACGGCGGTAACAGCCCGGGACGGCTGGACCGCATTGAAGCCATCATTGAGGCCCTGGCCAACCGGCAGGCCTTGATTGAAGATGAATTTTCGCGCCTGCTCAAAGCGCAAGTGGTGACCGTGGACACAGTGCAACAGTTGGCAAAGGAAATCGGTGAGTTGAGGGAAGCCCAGAAGCACACCGACGAGCGGATGAACGCGCTGATTTCGGTGGTGGACGACCTTGTGAGAGGTAGGCGTCTCGAATAACGCCCTGGGCCTGTTCACGGCGCGTCCGAACGGCCGAGAGGCGGGACTTCATCAGCCCCCTGATACACTAAAGAATTCAGCTCAGGAGGCCTATCGGAACCACTATGCCGGAGATTGTACGCCATCGAACCGTCGCCGTGAACGTGGGCGGAGTTCAAGTGGGAGGCGATCACCCGGTGGTGGTGCAATCCATGACGAACACCGACACCGAAGATGTCGCGTCCACCGTCAATCAGGTACAGGAGCTATGGCGCGCGGGTTCGGAACTGGTTCGCATCACGGTCAACACGGAGAAGGCGGCAGCGGCGGTCCCGAAGATCGTCGACATCTTGCGAACCTTCGGCTGCGATGCGCCGATCGTGGGCGACTTTCACTATAACGGCCACATCCTGCTGAAGAAGTATCCCCAGTGTGCCCGAGCGCTGGCCAAATACCGCATCAATCCCGGCAACGTGAATATCGGCAGGAAGCACGACGACAACTTTCGCACGATGATCGAGGCGGCGATCGAGTATGACAGGCCGGTGCGGATCGGCGTGAACTGGGGCTCGCTCGATCAGCAGTTGCTGACGGAGATGATGGACGAGAACGGGCGGCAAGCTCAACCGAAGACGGCCGAAGAGGTGATGCACGAGGCGATCGTCGTGAGCGCGCTGCGTTCGGCCGAAGCCGCCGAGCGGTATGGGCTTGGCCGCGACAAGATCATCCTCAGCGCCAAAGTGAGCGGGGTCGAAGACCTGGTCGCCATTTACCGTGAACTGGCGGCCCGCAGCGAATACCCTCTCCACCTGGGCCTGACCGAGGCCGGCCTGGGTATGAAAGGCATCGTCGCCAGCGCCGCAGCCTTGTCGATACTGCTCGAGGAGGGCATCGGCGACACAATCCGCTGCTCGCTGACACCGATGCCCGGCGGGGACCGCACCGAAGAGGTCAAGGTCTGCCAGCAGGTACTGCAATCGCTTGGCATCCGCAGTTTCACACCTCAAGTGACGGCGTGCCCCGGCTGCGGACGGACGACGAGCACCTTCTTCCAGGAGATGGCGGCGCAGATTCAGGACTATCTGCGCGACCAGATGCCCGTGTGGAAAGAGCAGTATCCCGGCGTGGAAGAAATGAAGGTCGCGGTGATGGGCTGCATCGTCAACGGGCCGGGCGAGTCGAAGCACTCGCACATCGGCATTTCGCTGCCGGGAACCTTCGAGGAACCGGTGGCCCCTGTTTACGTGGACGGCAAACTGCTCAAGACCCTGCGCGGCGAGCGCATCGTGGCGGAGTTCATCGAGATCCTCAGCGGATACGTCGAGTCCCACTACTCGGCAGCGGTCGGAGCCTGACGATGCGGCCTTGGGTGCTCGAGGCGACCGCCGATCCCAACGTGTCATTTCTGCTCGCGGCGATTGGAGTGCTGGGCGTCTATTGGGAACTCTGCGCTCCCGGGCGAGTACTGCCGGGCGCCACCGGCGGTGTCCTGCTGCTGATTGGAGTCTTTGGATTGAGCCAACAGGCCGTGCGCGTTTCCGGACTGACGCTGCTGGGCGTGGGAATTGCGTTGCTGCTGGCGGCTCCTTTCAGTGCGCGTGCATCCCAAAGTCTCGCAGACGGCACCACCTGCGCCGGCGTCTTGGCCTGCTGCCTGGGACTCGCGTGGCTGCTGTCTCCCCCGATTCGCATTCATCCGATGCTGGCGGCGGGAGTGGGCGGACCGATTGCCTGCCTGGGTGGGTACCTGTGGATGATCGCGGTGCGAGGTACGCAACTTAAGTCGACTCAGTCGCTTCTCAGGTAAATCCCTGGCTTGTATCCTCGCAGTCCCCCGATATAATGACGAGTGAGAGACCGATTTGAATTGGGGAGCCCGGACCTTTCGGAGTGAGGGCTCGCAGTCAGGAAGGCCGGCGTGTCCGGCGCAAGGAAGAAAAGGAGAGTAGATCGCCCCATGCCAAGGAACGATGACGGCGAATACGAGCTGGTACTCGGCAATCGACAGTTGCTCAGCGGATTCTTCATCGTGGTAGTCATGTTCGGCGTCTTCTTCACGATGGGGTACTTTGTGGGACGCCATTCGACACCGTCGAATATCAGCGCAGCCTCGACTCCCCCGGCGGCAACGCCCGCATCGACAAGTTCGACAGCGCCGGACGCGGCGATGCCAGCCTCGACGACGCCACCGGAACCCGGAAGGGCAACGCTGGTCACCGCCGAGGAAGTGAAGAAGCCGGTCACGACGCAACCGGTGACAGCGCCGCCGGCGCCTCCCAAACCGGTGGCAGCGGAGACCAAGGCTCCGCCAGTGGCTGAGCCGGCACGGAAACCGGAGCCTAAACCGGCTCCTGTCGCGGCGGGCGGCCTGCAGAAAGTAACGCCGGCCGCGGGTGAGATCTTCCTTCAAGTTTCGGCGCCGGCGGTAGCGGCCGCGTCATCGGTCGTTGAAACGCTTCGGAAGAAGGGCATTAAGTCCGTCGTGGCCGCGGGGCCCGATGATGCCACGGTACGCGTGCTGGTGGGGCCGCTGGTGCCTGCCGACATCCCGGCCGAGCGGGCGAAACTGGAAGGCGCGGGTTTCAAGCCGTTCATGCGAAAATATTGAGTTGAACGACTCCCTGGTCCAGATCTCCGGCGTTCGCCAGCCGGAAGGCGTGAGTGTGCGCCCTCGTCTGCCCGAGTGGGCGCGAACCAGCCGCACGCATTTCCAGTCGATACAGACGCTGAAGAGCGGTCTCCGCCGTTTGAACCTGCACACGGTGTGCGAATCGGCGCGCTGCCCGAACATTCACGAATGCTTTCACCGAGGCGCGGCGACGTTCATGATCCTGGGCAATCGCTGCACGCGCGGATGCGGTTTCTGCTCGGTGCCCAAAGGCTCGCCGGAGAAGCACGACATGCAATTGGATGCCCGCGAGCCGGCGAATGTGGCGCGGATGGCCGCGGAGATGCGTCTCGATTACGTGGTGATCACGAGCGTCAACCGCGACGACCTGGCGGATGGCGGGTCGGAACATTTCGCCGAGACGGTGCGGCAGGTCCGGCGGGCCCTGCCGGAGGCCAAGGTGGAAGTGCTGACGCCGGACTTCTGCGGAGATCTCACCGCGGTGGAGCGGGTGCTGGACGCGGAACCGCACGTGTTCAATCACAACATGGAAACCGTGCCGAGACTCTACCGGCGGGTCCGTCCTCAGGCAAGCTACCGGCAGTCTCTGGAGGTGCTCCAGTTCGCGCGGCGGCATCGGCCGGACGCGATGACCAAGTCCGGCTTCATGGCCGGGTTAGGTGAAACGGACGAAGAGGTTCGCCAATTACTGCGCGACCTGCGCAGCGCCGGCGTTCAGGTGGCGACGATCGGGCAATATCTGCAACCCACCCGGCGCAACCTGCCCGTGGCCGCGTTTATCGAACCGGGCCAATTCGACACCTGGCGCGACTACGGCCTGTCGATTGGTTTTCAGGCAGTGTTCAGCGGTCCGTTGGTGCGGAGTTCGTACATGGCGGACGTGGTGAACGAGCGGGCGCGTGCCGCGCATCACGAGTCGTGCTGAACCTGTTGCTTGCGCTGGCCAGCGGGATCCTGCTGATCCTGACGTTCCCGCGTTTTGATTTCCCCTACCTGATCACAGTTGCCTTGACGCCACTGCTAATTGCGGCGGCGCGTGAGCCGCGGGGGACGCGGCGCTTTCTGCTGGGCTGGCTGACGGGCGCCTCCTGCCTGGCCGGCATCACCGACTGGATCCGCTTCGTGATCACGTTCCACGGCAAGCTGACAGACGCCGCGGGCTGGCCTGTCTTTCTTCTGTACTGCGCCGCCAAAGGCCTGTATTTCGGGCTGTTCGCGTGGCTGGCCGGACCGTTGCTGCGCATCAGTTGGGCGATTCCGGCCATCGCGGCGCTGTGGGTGTCGGTGGACGTGACCGCCGGCCAGTGGATGTATGTCTGGGTCACGTTCGGTAACGCGGGCGCCGACATGAGCGTGCCGCTTCGGCTGGCTCCGCTGGCCGGTGTGCACGCACTGTCGTTCGTCTTCATGATGATGGCGACCGCCTGCGCGCTGCTGGTTCTTCGCCGTCCGAGACTCCATCTGGCGTGGCTGTTGCCCTTACCGCTGCTGTGGCTGCTGCCGGAGTTGCCGGCTCCCGCCGAACCGCAGGCGGAAGCCGCCGTCGTGCAGCCGAACGTCGACGAGGAAACCGGTTGGACCCGCGAGTCGACGGACGTTTTTCATCGCCGCATGGTGGCGTTGTCACTGCAGTCGATCTTCGAACCTGGCCATGTCAAACCCGATCTGGTGGTGTGGCCGGAGGTACCCGCGCCCCTGTATCCCGACGACGATGCGCTGTTCCGCCGTCATATCGAGGCGCTCGCGATGAACACGGGGCTTCCCGTGTTATTCGGAGGCGTCGCGCATACCAGCAAAGGCGCTCCCCTGAACTCGGCGTTTCTGTACTCGCCGCACGGGACGCAGGTGTCGCGATACGACAAGATCCACCTGGTTCCTTTCGGGGAGTTTGTGCCTTGGCCGCTGGCGGCGGTTACGGAAAAGATTTCGGGCGAAGTCGGGGACTTCGAGGCAGGCACGTCAATCGTGGTGTCGAGAGTCGGCAGGCGGCAGGCGGCGTCGTTCATCTGCTACGAATCCGCGTTTCCCGGCCTGGTTCGATCGTTCGTTCACGAGGGCGCCGAAGTGCTGTTCAATCTGTCGAACGACGGTTACTTCGGGCGCAGTCCTTCCGCGCGCGGCCAGCATTTGCTGCTGGTGCGGATGAGGGCGGCGGAAAACCGGCGGTGGATTCTGCGGGCGACCAACGACGGTATCACAGCCGCGGTGGATCCGGCGGGGCGGGTCGTGAAGCGGATGCCCTCGTTCGCACAGAGCGCTGGGCGGCTGCCCTTTTCATACGTCGATGAGGAGACCTTCTATACGCGCCACGGAGCGTGGTTCCCGATTGTCTGCTTTCTGATTGCAGCTCCGGCGCTGCTACTCAACATCCAGCACTTTATCGGGACAGGCGGAGGGGTTGCGGAGGAGTAGAGAAGCGTCTCCTACCGACCCGGATCCCAGAGAGTCGCCGCAATGTATCGCTCGGCCAGCGCCTCGCGCATAAAGTAATAGACCGTGACAATCTTTCCGTCGGGCCGCTGGACGGAGCGGGTGTAGCCCAGATCCCACGCCGCCGCATTGCCGTGAAGAATAATCTCATCTCCCCAGGTTCTGCCGTGGTCGGGGCTGAGCCTGGCGCAAATCCGGTAGGGTTCCGAACGGACTCCGTACGTGAGGGCCAAGCGCCCGTCCTTGAGCCGGAACAAGCTGGGCGGATTCCCGCTATGGGCGCCGGTATCGGGGACGGGCTTATTGAGAAACTGCCAGGAAGCGCCGTCGTCATTTGACGTATAGGCCTCGATCCATGTCCCCGATTTCTCTTTGCGGCGAATGGCGGTCAGGAGCGATTGAGGTCCAAGGCGGAGGGTTGAAGGCATGATGGAAAAGCCGTCGGGCTCGGGACCGATGAAGGAAAGCATCTCCCAGGTGAGCCCGCCATCTCGGGTTCGGACGCAGATCACGCGGCCTTCCTTGCCGTTCGCCTTGGACGCGGTGAGAAACGCGAGGCAGTCGCGCCTTCCGTTGACGAGGTAGTCGGTGCGGGCATCGATGCCGGGTTGGCCAAACAGGGGAAAGCGGTAGGGGCCCTTCCACGTATGGCCGCGGTCGGAGGAGTGGTAGAGGAGAGAATTGGGCCTCCCGGAACGGATAGTCATGGCAAAGCCGGGACTCGAGAAATCGAGCGGCTCACGAAGATCGGAGGCGGCCGCCGCTCCGGCGCGAAATTCCGCCGGCTGCTCCAGGGACCAAGTCTTTCCCCCATCGCGGCTGCGGCCGAAGGTAGCCACGCCCGGCTTCGACCGGTCAATCTGATGTTTGTCGATGTCCTGCTTGAGGTAGTGGGCGGCGGTGAAGCCGACCAGGATCTCGTTGCCCCACGCCCACAACCCGTTATTTGCGGGCCATCCGCCGAAACGGCCCGGTTGTTCGTAGACGACCAGGTGTTCGACGACCCGGGGGCCTGGCGCCGCGTGAAGAACCGTAGCCAAAGCTGCGGCCAAAGCGAATGAGTGTCTCATCACTCCCCCAGGATAGAGCGCCGGGGTGCAGGTTCCTAGCGTGGGAGTTGAACCGCGCTTGGGGGACTGAGGCTCCCGTGCGAGCCAAGCTCGCGCACGCGGCCTTAGCGGCGGCGCAAGAATAACATCACATTTGCACGCCGGCCGATGTGGCGCAGGCACTCGTGCGTGCAAAGCGGATCTTCGATCCGCAGGGCCGGTCGGAGACCGGCACTACGGAACACCCAAGGGGCGCGCTAAAGCGCGCCGCGGCCTGAATGGCCGCCCCACATTGGAGGCCAGTTCGTCAAAAGATGAACTTCAACCCGAACTGGACGACGCGCGGGTCGGTCGCCGAAGTCACTCGACCGAAGGTCGGAGTGCCGAGGGTAAGGCCGACCGATCCGGGGCTGCCGAAATACGGGGTGTTGGTGGCGTTGAAACACTCCGCCCGGAACTGGACCCTCATCCCCTCGCGCACGTCGACGCTCTTGAACAACGAAAAGTCGAAATTCACCAGGCCGGGGGCGCGGACCACGCCCACCCCCTGAGTGCCGAAGAAGTTTCCCGCGGCGATCTCCGCGTTGGTCGGAATGGCAAAGGCCGCAGCGGTGATCCAGTTGTGGGGCTGACGGGAGGACTGGGTCGGGTCACCGATGAGGTTCGGGCGGCTGACCGTATCGGTTTTTCCGAGGGAATAGGAAAGAGTCGGTGTCAGAGGGAATCCTCCCTGCATGGTGGTGATGCCGTTGATTTGCCATCCGCCAAGAACCAGGTCCACGGCGCGCGGCGATTTGCTCAGGAAGTGTTTGCCGCGGCCAAAGGGCAACTCATAAAGGTAGCTGGCCACGAAGCGGCGCACGACGTCGAACTCCAGAGGCCCGTATTCGCGTGCCAGGTTCGTCGGATCCTGAATGGCGACTCCGTTGATTCCTTCCGTGATCGCCGGCGCTACGCCCAGCGCGCGCGACCAGGTGAAACTGGCGAGCACGCTCAGCCCCTGCGAAAAACGCCTCTCCGTACTGAAGCTCAACGCGTTGTAGTTGGAGTACCCCTGCGGGGACATGTAGTTGATCGCTCCCAGCAGGCTCGTAACCCGGCGGCGCGACTGGGGCGACGAGGTGTCGTTCGGCAGCGCCGGCGCGGCCTCATTGACCGGCGCGTTGATCAGAATTCGGGAGCTGCGATTCCCCATGTAGCCGACTTCCAGCAATAAATGGCTCGCCACCTCGCGCTGGATGCTCACGTTGTACATCTGAGTGAGGTTGGGCCGGGTATTCGGGTCGCGCGCGGTCATGACCGGCGAGACGAGAGTAGTGCTGAAGGGATTGGCGGACACCAGCGGGCGATCGAGAATCAGGGTGGGGTTGACGTTGTTTGCCGTCAGGTTCAGCCAGACGCGAGTTGGCGGATTGAGTGACGGTACCGCATTGACCACGTCCGGAAACCCATGGAAAATCCCATATCCGGTGCGCACGACGGTCTTGCGGTTCAACTGCCAGGCAATGCCCAGCCGCGGCGCGAGGTTCAGTTTAGGATCGCGCACGCCGCCGCGCGACAGCTCCGGATCCCTCCGCACCGTCATAAACGGGAACAGGACGTTCCGCATCGCATTGAAGGCCGCCTCGCTCTGACGGGAGGGCACTACGATCTCCGCCTTTCGGGTAGCCAGATCGAACAGCACGTTGCTGGAATTCCCGTAGACCTCATAGCTGGCGGGGTTGTAGGCGTACATGATCCCGGCCGTCACTGTCAGTTTCGAACTGATTCGCCACTGGTCCTGGGCGTAGGCCAGTACGTCCTGACTATGCTCGTACGCGCTGGCCCGGTTACGCCACTGGCCGCCGGAACCGATGCCGAGAAGAAAATCGGCAACCGCGTTGCCAACTCCGCCAAAACCAGGCTGGTTGGTGTAGACGCCGTTGAAGCTCATGGTTCCGCGACAGTTGGTGCAGACGAGCTGGTTGTAGAAGATCTTCCTTCCAATGCGGAAGCCGAACTTCAGGTTGTGAGCACCGCGGATTGCCGTGTAGCTGTCCGACAGTTCATACTTGACGATCGGCTGCGAGCCGGTGCCGCCGCTCCCGATCGGGGTAAAGCCGGCAACCGACAGAACCGCGAGGCCGCCGGCGGGAGGGCCCGCGTCCGGGAATGCAACCACTCCGTACTTCGAGTTCAAGTCCTGGTCGGGAGTCAGGTTCAGAATGCGCGCTGTGCTGCGCAAGTATCCCAAGCGAAATTCGTTGAGGTCCGACGGACGGAAGATGTGGGTCCAGGCCGCGTTAGCCGTTCGCTGGTTCGGCTCGAGGGAGCCTCCGGCGGCTCCGTCGCGCACTCCGTCAGCCGGGAGGCCAAGCGCGGCGGTTGTCCGTTGAGTCGTATCCGCATAAATGAAACGTCCAGTGATCGTGTCTTTCACGGATCGCACCCAATCGACCTTGGCCAGCAGGGTATCGATGTTCCTCGATGAGCCGGCATTGCGGACGAAGTTGGGAGAGCCTGACACATTGGGTTTGGGCACGAGGTTGATCATGGTCCGGGAGGCCGGTCTGATCCGGTCGGCCGGGATGATGTTATTGGGGAACGGATTCCGAACCAGGGACCCGTTGGGTAGGGTCTGGAGTGAGTTTGGGTCGAAGACGGCTCCACCCAATACGGGGCGTCCGAGGGCGTCGGTGCCGACCTGGGCCCGCAGCAGGGACGAGAAATCCCCGGCCTTTTGCTCGTCGGTGAACACCTGCCGGGTCAACACGGAATCCTGCCGGTTGCGGTTTCCTTCATAGTTCGCAAAAAAGAAGAACTGATTCCGCACCACTGGTCCGCCCAAACTGGCGCCGAACTGGTTCCGTGTGAACTGCGGCTTCGAAGCCGTGGGAGAGGCGAAGAAGTTTCGTGCGTTTAATTCCCGGTTCCTCAGGAAGTCATAGGCAGTCCCGTGGAAATTGTTCGTACCGGATTTGATGGTCGCGTTGACCACCGCCCCGCCGAGACGGCCCGTGTCGGCCGTGTAGTTATTCGTCTGTACCTTGAATTCCTGCAGGGAATCGACCGGAGGATGCGCTTGCGCGCCGCCGGCAATCACGAAGCTGTTGTTGTCGGCGCCGTCAATCAGAAAATCCGTCTGTGCGGTCCGGTTGCCGCCGAGGTTCATCACCTGCGACTGCGGGTTGTAGGAGTCGTAGGTGCCGTAGGTGACGGCTCCGGGAGACAGGAGGGCCAACTGAAGCCAACTCCGCCCGTTGAGGGGGAGTTCCACGATCTTCTGGTTGTCGATCACCTGCCCCATGGTGGCGTCCTCCGTCTGGAGCAGGGGCGGCGCCCCGGTCACCTGGATGCTCTCATTCACCGTGCCGGTCTGCAGGGCCAGATCGACCCGGAGCCGGTCGTTGACACGCGCCTCGATTCCCTCCCGCACGGCGGTGCTGAAGCCGGCCGCCGTCACCGAGAGGGTGTACACGGCTGGGCGCAATTGGGGCGCGCGGTAGAACCCGTCCGCGTCGGACGTACTGACAAAGGAGATGCCGGATGCCTGGTTCCTGATCGTGACGACCGCCCCGGGAACCACACCGCCGGACGCGTCCGTGATCTGGCCCGTGATGCTGGCGCTTTCCTGCTGCCCCGAAAGCGGAGCCGTGCAGAGGCTGAGACAAATCGCTGAAAAACCGACCACAATGTTTCGTCTGGTTGACATGCGCCCTCCTTGGATTCAGAAGCCGGAGCCAGGCCGAAGGCCCGCGCAATCACCACGTGGTGTCTGATTGAGTTCCATATTCCACGACGCAAGTGATCTGGCATGGCCAGCGTCCCTGGAGCCCGTCTCCGCTGACGAGTGCCGTGACCCCGAGGTGGGAGTAGTATACACCAAAGCCTGTCAGGTGAAGCACGATTTATTGCCCGGATGTCTACGAGAGCTTGAGGCAACGGCTTAGAAATAGCAGAACCCCCCGAAGGTTTTGCAAGGGGTACGGCGCGGCAATCGAAGCTGCGTAATCAGTAGTGGCCTTTGAAACCACTAAACTAAAGGACAGTGTGGCGGAAGCCACTTGCCGGTTGTGGCCAATGGAGCGCGAACTGATTATTCCGACTCGATACAAAAGGAAGATCCCTCGCGCTCTCTCCTATCCAGTCGGCGCAAAGATCATTTCTCAGGCGCTTGCCGGTGTCCCTCAGTTTGCCGAGTTGAGGGTTGAGTTCCATTTCTGGAACCGTCTGGCCAGTCGTCCGGGCGCCGCCGCGCCCTACGATGTCATCAAAGCTTGAGTTCACCGGGCCGCTGCGGTCCTTCTCCTCATCGAAGCGTATGGAGGAATCGGGCTACTTCAGTCGACGATGGACGATCGGTGTTGAGGCCGTTCCACGGTCTCAACGTCACCCGATTCAGAACAAGATCATCGCAGAAGCGCTGCCTTCCATCAGGCGTTGGCTCGTCGAGAACCGTCATACCAGTGATCGGGAGGGCTCTCACCGGATCACGTTTGCCTTTGACGAACTCAAGGACGAATTGAACTGCGCGGAATACGCTTCGTTGGAATGGCAGACGGCGCAGGTGGACCAGTGATGTTTCGTCGGCGACCAACGTGCTCGGAACGCGTTCCAAGACGCGCAGTCGGGCCTGTCAAACCAGTCGCCACGAGGCTGGATCAGAGCGCGAAGGGGCCACCCGGCCGCCGGCGCACGCGATAAACTTGCAGGAATGCTCCCGGAACGTGCGAGGGAACCATGACCGGACGCCAGGCGGAAATCGCGGAGCCCGCGGTCGCGGCCCACTTCAACCGGTGGCTGATTCCGGTCGCCGCGGTTGCGGTCCATATTTGCATCGGCTCCGTGTATAGCTGGAGCATTTTCAACCGGCCGATCCTGGCGCTGCTGCCCGGCCAGCCCTGGTGGTTCAGCCCTCCCTACACAACGTTCAGCACAGCGTTGGTCTTTCTCGGCCTCAGCGCCGCGTTCGGCGGCACGTGGGTGGAACGGCACGGCCCGCGCGCCGCCGCAAGCGCTGCCGCGGTGCTGTTCGGATCGGGACTGATCCTCGGCGGAATCGGACTCGCCGCTAAGCAATCGGTGCTGGTGTTTCTGGGGATGGGCGTGATTAGCGGCATGGGGTGCGGGCTCGGCTATATTTCCCCGGTCAGCACGCTCGTGAAATGGTTTCCGGACCGCCGCGGGATGGCCACCGGCATGGCGATCATGGGATTCGGAGGAGGCGCGTTTTTGGCCGGCTACCTGAATCTGTCGCTGATGAAGTCGCTGGGCGTCGCCAATAGCATCATCGCCCTGGGCGCGATGTACTTCTGCGTGATGATGATTGGCGCGGGCATCATCCGGCGGCCTCCGCGCAATTGGAAACCGGAAGGCTGGACGCCGCCGGTCCAGAAGAACAAGATGATCACGGACCGCAGCATCAGCCGCGACCGGGCGATCCAAACCGTCCAGTTCTATTTGCTGTGGGGAATTCTTTTCATCAACGTCACGGCCGGTATCGGAATCCTCGCACAGGCGTCGCCGATGATGCAGGACATGTTCTTCAAGACGCCCGCGCAGGCCGCGGCGGTGGTCTCGTTTATCAGCCTGTTCAACGCGGGCGGGCGGTTCTTCTGGGCGTCGTTGTCGGACTACATCGGCCGCCGCAACACGTATGTGCTGTTCTTTCTGACGCAGTTCGGATTGTTTCTGCTGATCCCCGGCCTCGCCACCCAAGGCGACTGGCTCGCCTTCCAAGCCGCGCTGTTCGTCATCTTCAGCATGTATGGGGGCGGGTTCGCGACCATCCCCGCGTTTCTGGCCGACATGTTCGGACCGGAGAATGTCGGCGCGATTCACGGCGCCGTTCTCACCGCCTGGAGTGCCGCCGCGATCGCGGGGCCCATGATCATCACCGAACTGTCCGCCCGCAGCCGGGCGGCCTTGGCGTCCGGGGCGAGCAAGATCCACATCTACGACAGCCCGCTCCAGATCCTCGCGGTGCTATTGGCGGTTGGCTTCGTGCTTTCGATTCTCGTGCGGCCCCTACGCCACACCGACTAGGCTTCATCAAGAACGCGGATGCAGGCGGCGTACGGCCTCAATGACAAGGTCGTGCAGCCCGCTTCCGCCTTCATCCACATACCGGACGATCTGCTGCTGCATCCGCCGCTCCCAGAACTTCTTGAGATGATCGGCGACGCCGCCGACCGCTTCCTCGTGTGGATAGCTCGCAAAGAACAGGGCGATCTGGTTCGCCATGTGAATCATCTGTTCCGATTTCATGGCTCTTTCGCGGCGGCGATGGTGTGGAGAATCTGCGTGGTCTGACGCCGGCTCCGGCTGTACTCCTGTTGCCACGCGGAGAGACGTTCGACCGGACGTACTTCCACAGCGGTCACCTTGTACTCCGGGCAGTTGGTGGCCCAATCGGAAAACTCCGTCGTGACGACGTTGGCGCCGGTGACGGCATGGTGGAACGTCGTGTAGACCACGCCCGGCTGGATGCGTTCGGACAGCCGCGCGCGCAGCGAGGTCTCGCCGGCACGGCTCGCGAGCGACACCAGGTCGCCATCGCGGATGCCGCGGTTCTCGGCGTCGAACGGATGGATATCGAGGACATCCTGGTCGTGCCAGATGTTGTTGGCCGTACGGCGGGTCTGGGCGCCGACATTGTACTGCGACAGAATCCGGCCCGTCGTGAGGATGAGCGGGAAGCGTGACGTGGTGCGTTCGTCGGTCGGAACGAACTCGGTGATCATGAACTTGCCCTTGCCGCGCACAAAACCGTCGACGTGCATGATGGGAGTCCCCGTAGGAGCCTTGTCGTTACAGGGCCACTGGATGCTGCCAAGGGCGTCGATCCTCGCATACGAAACGCCGGCAAAAGTCGGTGTCAGCCGCGCGATCTCGTCCATGATCTCGGATGGGTGGCCGTAGTTCATCGGATAGCCCAGCGCCTTTGAGAGAGCTAAAGTGACCTCCCAGTCGGCCATGCCGGCGATGGGCGGCATCACTTTGCGCACGCGGCTGATGCGGCGCTCGGCGTTGGTGAACGTCCCGTCCTTCTCGAGAAACGACGAACCCGGCAGGAAGACATGAGCGAAGCTCGCGGTCTCGTTGAGGAAGAGATCCTGGACCACCACGCATTCCATCGCGGCCAACCCGGCAGTGACGTGCCGCGTATTGGGATCCGACTGCGCGATGTCTTCGCCCTGGATGTAGAGACCTTTGAAGCTGCCGTCGACGGCGGCGTCGAGCATGTTGGGAATCCGGAGGCCAGGCTCGCCTTCGAGCGTTACCTTCCAGGCTTCCTCAAACATCTCGCGGACCGCGTCGTCGGAGACATGCCGGTAACCCGAGAACTCGTGCGGGAACGAGCCCATGTCGCAGGAGCCCTGGACGTTATTCTGGCCGCGGAGCGGATTGACGCCCGCGCCGCGGCGGCCGATGTTCCCGGTCGCCATGGCTAGGTTGGCCATTCCCATCACCATCGTCGAGCCCTGGCTGTGTTCGGTCACGCCCAGACCGTAGTAGATCGCGGCGCGCCCTCCCGTGGCATACAGCCGCGCGGCCGCACGCACGTCCACCGCGGACACTCCGGTGATCACTTCCACGGTTTCGGGCGAGTTGCGCTCCTGGGCGATGAAGCTGCGCCAACGCTCGAACGCCTCAGGCTCGCAGCGCTCCTTGACATACTGCTCATTTACCAGGTTCTCCGTCACCACGACGTGCGCGATCGCATTAATGATTGCGACATTGGTCCCGGGCAGCAACGGCAGATGGAAGTCCGCCTGAACGTGCGGCGAGCGGACGAGATCGATGCGGCGCGGATCGATCACAATCAATCGCGCGCCCTGGCGAAGCCGGCGCTTCATCTGCGAGGCGAACACGGGATGGGCATCGGTGGGATTGGCGCCGATCACCACGATGACATCGGCATCGTCCACGGAATCGAAATCCTGCGTCCCCGCCGACGTTCCAAACGTCGACTTCAATCCATAGCCCGTCGGCGAATGGCAGACGCGCGCGCACGTATCGACGTTGTTATTGCGAAATGCCGCGCGCACCATCTTCTGGACGAGATAGGTTTCCTCGTTGGTGCATCGCGACGAGGTGATCCCGCCGATCGAATCGCGCCCGTACTTCGCCTGGATGCGCATCAACTCGCCGGCGGCGTGGCCGATCGCCTCCTCCCAACTAACGGTCTTCCAGGGCTCGTCGATCTTCGACCGGATCATCGGCTTCAGGATGCGGTCGTTGTGGGTGGCGTAGCCCCAGGAGAACCGCCCCTTGACGCACGAGTGGCCATGGTTCGCCTTGCCGTCCTTGTACGGGACCATGCGAACCACTTCGTTGCCCTGCAACTCCGCTTTGAACGAGCACCCCACGCCGCAGTACGCGCAGGTAGTGACGACGCTGTGCTCGGCCTGCCCCTTCTCGATGACCGTTTTCTCCATCAGGGTCGCCGTAGGGCACGCCTGCACGCAGGCGCCGCAGGAGACGCACTCGGAATTCAGAAAGTCCTTGCCGCCGGCCGACACCGTGGAAGCAAACCCACGCCCGCTGATGGTCAGGGCAAACGTCCCCTGGACCTCCTCGCAGGCCCGCACGCAGCGCGAGCAGACGATGCACTTCGACGGATCAAATGTGAAGTAAGGGTTCGATTCATCCTTGACCGCCGACAGGTGGTTGCTGCCGTCGTAGCCGTAGCGAACCTCCCGCAGGCCCACGACACCCGCCATATCCTGCAGCTCGCAATTGCCGTTGGCGGCGCACGTCAGACAGTCCAGCGGATGATCCGAGATGTACAGCTCCATCATGCCGCGCCGCATTCTGGCGAGCTTCGGAGACTGGGTCCGCACCTTCATCCCCGGCTCGGCGGGCGTGGTGCAGGAAGCGGGCGTCCCCTTCCGTCCTTCGATCTCGACGAGGCACAGGCGGCAGGACCCGAACGGCTCCAGCTTGTCGGTCGCGCACAGCTTCGGCACCTGGATGCCGGCATCGATGGCCGCGCGCATGATGGAGGTTCCGCGAGGAACGGTCACCCGGCTTCCGTCGATTTCCAGCGTGACCTGAGTCTCGGAGACACGCGCGGGCGTTCCGTAATCGATTTCCTGGATCAGGGACATGGCGGCACCTCGGGTTTGTGGAAATCCTCTGGAAAATAGCGTAGCGCGCTTAACACCGGCAGCGGCGTCAGCCCGCCCATCGCGCACAGCGAACCATCCAGCATCAATTCGCAGAGATCGTCGAGCACGCGAAGATTCCCGGTCCTGTCTTGGTTAGCAATGATCTTATCCAACACCTCCACGCCGCGCGTCGAACCGATGCGGCACGGCGTGCACTTGCCGCAGCTTTCGATCGCGCAGAACTCCATCGCAAAGCGCGCCTGCCGGGCCAGATCCACCGTATCGTCGAACACCACGACACCGCCATGCCCGAGGATTCCTTTGCGTGCCGCGAAGGCTTCGTAGTCGAGCGGGGTATCGAGAAGGGATTCGGGAAAATAGGCGCCCAGCGGACCTCCCGCCTGTACCGCCCGCAGCGGACGGCCGGAAGCCGTGCCACCGCCGAAATCGTAGATCGCCTCCCGCAGCGTGAGGCCGAATGCGGTCTCCACCAGCCCACCATAACGGATATTGCCCGAGAGTTGCAGGGTCAGGGTTCCGCGCGAGCGTCCCATGCCGAAGTCCTGGTAGTGCTTCGCGCCCCTGTCGAGGATGATGGGAACGGTCGCCAGCGACAGGACGTTGTGCACCAGGGTGGGCTTCCCAAACAACCCTTCGATGGCTGGAAGCGGGGGCTTGGGACGGATCTGGCCGCGCCTGCCTTCCAGGCTCTCGAGCATCGCCGTTTCCTCCCCGCAGATGTAGGCGCCAGCGCCGAGCCTGGCCTCCAGATCGAAGGTCTTTCCGCTGCCGATCACGTTCGCGCCGAGATAGCCCTTCTCGTAGCCGATCGCGATCGCCTGCTGCATCGTCCGGAACGCTTGCGGATACTCGGAGCGAACGTAGATGTAGCCTCGATCGGCGCCGACGGCGATGGCGGCGATGGTCATGCCTTCAATCAGGACGAACGGATCACCCTCCATGATCATGCGATCCGCGTAGGTACCGCTGTCGCCTTCGTCGGCGTTGCAGACGACATACTTCTGTTCTCCGGCGGCGGTAAACACAGTCCGCCACTTGATTCCCGCGGGGAAACCCGCTCCACCCCGGCCGCGCAGCCCGGAATTCGCGACCTCCTCAATCGTCGCCTCCTGACCGAGGCTCAAGGCGCGTTCCATGCCCCGGTACCCACCGTGGGTAATGTAATCCGCCAGGGAAAGCGGATCCACAATGCCGCAGCGGGCAAAGGTCAGGCGGTCCTGCCGCTTGAGGTACGGGATCTCTTCTGTCAGGCCGAGACATAGCGGGTGCGGTTTGCCCTCGAGAAAACCGCTCTCAAACAGGCTATCCACCGCGTCCACCGGCACCGGACCGTACGCAACGCGCCCAAGCGGCGTTTCCACCTCCACCAGGGGCTCGAGCCAGAACAGTCCGCGTGAGCCGTTGCGGACCACGGTTCCCTCCAGCCTTCGCGCGGAAAGCTGATCGGCCACGGCTCGAGCGACGGCGCCGGCTCCGACGGAGACCGCCCCCGCATCGCCGGGAATGTAGATCTTCCTGCTCACGCCGACCCCAACGCATCGTCGATGAGCACATCCGCCACGGCCGGGGAAACCCGTCCGTACAGCTTTTCATCGAGCATGATCGCCGGAGAGAGCGCGCAATTCCCAAGGCAGTAGACGGGCTCGATCGTGAGGCTCCGATCCGCCGCCGTCGCGCCCAACTTCACACCCGTACGTTGTTCCAGGTGCGCAATCAACCGGTCGCAACCCATCGATTGGCACGCTTCCGCCCGGCAGACGCGCAGGACATGCCGACCGGCCGGCAGGTGGCGGAAATCATGATAGAACCCGATGACGCCATGCACTTCGGCTTCGGAGAGATTCAGTTGTTTGGCGATGACGGGAACAGCGCGAACGTCGATGTACCCGAACTCGGTTTGGAGCGCGTGCAGCACGGGTAGGAGGGCGCCGGGGAGATGCTCCAATTCACGAATTCGAGATAGCGCCCGGTCTACGTCCCAAACCTGCCCTGCGGTCACGGTAATCCTCCAAAACGATCGGCATCAGGGGCCTGCGCAAAGGCATTATACCCCTTTCGACCCGCATTCAAAGCTCCGCAGACGCTCAGTCGTCGTCATATCGGCGGGTTATGGTTGGTCGTACGCCGCCCGCAAACCCGCGATATCGATCTTCTCGCCCTATTTGTCCTCCTGGATGACCACCGCGAGCGCGTCGCCCTCCTTTACGGTGGATGGGCGTCGAAGCATGATGACTTGCCCTTTACGCCGCGCCGCGATGGGAGCCGCGCGCTGGCCGCCGAAGTCGACGACGCGGGCGATGACCTGACCCTCGTGAACGGGAGCCCAAAGATCGACATCCGGCTGAAACAGACCTTCGCACGGCGAAGGGTGATCGACCTGGAAATGGCCTTCGGTGTCATTGCCCGGCCCGGCCTCCCGAAAGTAGCGGCGGGGCGACGTCGGATAATCCCCGTCCAGCATCCCCAGCGAACGCATCACGAATTCAACCCCGGTGCGATAGCCATCCACGTCCTGACGCCATCTCCCGTCGCCTCCCGTTTCCGCGTAGATGGCAGGAATGCCGAACTGCTCAGCCTGCCACAAGGTGGGCCGCAACAGAGGTGGAGTGCCCCAGACGAGGTCCGCTCCGAACGCCATCGCCATCCGCCGCTGAATGTCGAGGACGGCGCGATCGGCCACCGTCTTATAGCCGGCCATCGACACAATGCGGAGCGCCGCGCCTCCGCTATGGAGGTCGATGTAGTGCGTCGCGAGTTTCATCACCCGCTGGCCGAAGCCGTGGGCCAGGCGTTCGGTAAGGGTTCCCGTGGGATTGCCCGGGAACACGCGCGCCAGGTCCACTCCGTCGATCGGACTGGCGCGCTGCCCAACCCGCATCGCCGCTTCGTTGACGACGGGGACGCCTAACCAGCAGCCGCGAAGCTTGTCCGGCTCCAACCGGTCAAAGGTTTCGTGAATCGCGGCTGGCCCCTCGTACTCATCTCCATGGATGCCGCCCGTCACCAACAGCACGTGCCCTGGACTCGTTCCGTGGACCGCGAGGATATCAAAGCTGAACTCCTGGCCCGTGCACTTCAACACGCGGCGCGACCCGGGCGGCGGAAGTGCTTCCGAAAACTGAACGTCATCCATGGATGAATGGTATCCCGGACGACGGGCCGTTCGTGGCGTGTTGCGCTATCCTCGACACGTGTGGTGACGGGTGATCGCTCGGCGATTGCGACAAGCCCCGCGCGGCCGTTCAAGGCTTCAGTTCAATGAGAATGGCTTCAAAGACGTGACCGCTCGCATTCTGGGGCAGGTGCTCCGTTGCCGGCATCCTCGTGACTTGGCCGGCCGTGGTGATGATGTCTTCGGTCGTGCCATCGGGGTACGTCATCCGCATTGTACCGTTGGTGAGCATGATCCCCACCAAGTCCGGATGTCCATGCATCACCGATTTCTCACCAGGTCCGTACCGGATCCGCAGCACCCGGACTTTCTCGTCTTCAAGTTCAACCGTGTAGTGTTGCGCATCGACCCGGACCGGGTCTTGACCGGTTGGTTGTGGAACAGCTTGGGTAGCAATACGCGTTCGCCTCCTCTCGTTAGGCTCGTAAAATGATACTCCCGGGTGGAGCCCAGAACAACTGCATCCGGCGGTCAAGCGGTCCCGGAGGCCTGAAGAAACTGCGCAGACCAGGCCGACACCTTTTTTCTTTCAAAGATGCGGAACGAAGGCCCCGAGGCTGGCCCCCGGTCAGGTGGTACTCTCGGCGCGGGATAATAGAAAAGTAGAAGCCCATTTGTAGATGTCGCCCGTTCTTCAGAACGTACACGTTGAAGCGGCTGGTTTAGTGGGAGGACTACCTTGGGAACCTTTGAGGGTAATAGAAGAGGCAGGGCGTGAGCGTTGTGGCCGGATGTTTATTTCTTGACGGTGTTCTACTGACGGCCGACACTCGGATCACCTACACTCGTCCAGATGGGTCCAAGGTCTATGTGGACAATGCGCTAAAAGTCTTGCCATTTGCTCCGGGAACAGCCATTGGATATGTCGGCGCTGTGGAGACAGCCTCGGCTCTAATTCAACAGCTAATCGACGGCAGGGATCACCGGAAGCGCATCGACCCGGCCAGCATGACACGTTGGATTCCTCGCCTGCTCTCCTCAGCTTATCGCCGTCTCGGCCAAAGTATGAGCGTGTCGTTCATTGTGGCCAGTTCATTCGAGGGACGCACGACCCGCGTTGAGCGCAATAAGATTGGTGAAATCCTATTTCAAGCGGTTTCAAACGGACTGACCCGATTGAGTGGCACGCTTCCTCTTGACATACTGGGAACAAATGCCCCATTCGTCCGGATTCCGAACAGCAGCGCTGCAATTCTCTACGCCATGCACAGTCCGGAGTTCGAACCGAGGTTTTGTCCACCTTTGAGCTTCATGGCAATAGGTTCAGGAGGAGCAGCGACAGAAGCTATCCAACGGGCGCATGCCGGAGGATTGGCCTACGCGATCTGCCCTGATCGTGTGTGCCACGACGCGGCCGGCTTGAGCTACAGGCGTTCCCACTCTTCCCGCGAGATGGCGGCTTCACGAAGGATTCTCCCGAGGAGGTCGCGGCTGATGTCTCCGGCGTGTGGGTTCGGAATACGGAGCTTTCGCCGGTCCCGGATCATGAACTGATGCTTGCCCCCGGATTTCGGTCCTGCAAAGCCAAGTTCTCTCAGATAGTAAATGAAGTCGGTCCTCGAGACCGGACCGAAGGCAGGCATCAAGCCGATTCCCGGATCGCCAGATCAATCCCGTCCACGATCGGAAGAATATGGCCTTCCGAGAGACCAAGCAGTATCCACTCTTCGAGGACCTCGGCCAATTCCTCACGGCACGCCTCCAGAGTCGGGGCATTTGCCCAAACCCCATCAAAGCCGGGGATGCGCCCGAAATACCCCTCATTCTCATTGAGAATCTCGTATTTCGCGCGGCGCATGGAAGCGGCGATGTAATCGGTCAACATAGCCGAGCACTTCAAGTTTAGCATTTCGTTTCTGTCGAAAACGATCTTGTTTTCTTGGAACCCCCATCACTGCCTCGCAAGATGCACTGGCTGGGTGAACGCGCCGTTCACCGCGGAATCCCAGGCGGCGAAGCGAACCCATTTCTTGCCCCGGAGGTCAACGGGGATGCGGAACGTCGCGGTCCCGAACGGCGGCTTGTCCGTCGCCGAAACCACCTTGCGCCCCGTGGCGTTGCCATCTCCCCACACCACCTCGACAAACTCCAGCGGAAATGTCCACTCCACCTCCGCGCTCACCGCCTCGGCCCCTTCAACGCGGAAGTTCCTGATCAGCACCTCGCCGGTCGTGACAAAGAACCGGCCGACCGCGAGCGCGCGAACCAGCGGAGTCCAGTCGTCCGGTCCGGGCGTACGGTCGAGTTGTACGTAATTCACGCTGATGTCGCCATAGACCTCGAAGCCGGGGAACTTCTTGTAGGTATCGGGTTCGGCCACCAGATACTTCGGGCCGCCCCAATTGTTCATATCGTCGAGCACGGAGAAGCAGCGCTTCTCACATATGCGCTTTTCGGAAAGGTCCGTCGGCAGATTCTTGAAAGCCGCTCCGATCCACTGATCGCTGCGGAACCATTCGGTGTCGCGCATGGCGTCCGGATAATCCACTTGTTTCCCATTTACCCAGAACCCTTGCGGGAGCTTCGTCCTGGGATGCGACGTGATCATCACCCCACCCTCGCGCTTGACCATATCCCACATCTCTTCGGCGTTCGACGTCCGGTACACCGTTCCATACCTCGGATCCTGCTCGATCAACTGGCGGCCCGGCTCACGGCGCATGGTCCAGTACACGGGTTTGGGGAAGATGATCGCGAAAGCCCCGCCGAGATACGTGCTCGGCTGCTCCCCCGGCAAAAACAGGAAGTCACGATCGGAGTGCAGCCGGCTTGCGGTGTAGTAATCCTCCTGTTCTTCCAGGCGAAGGGGTCCCGGATCGTGCGCGTGCCCGTCGCCATGGAACTCGGCGTTGTTGAAGATGTTGACTCCCAAGGCACGGACCGGGGCGAGCCAGGAAGGCTGCCTGTCTAGGCTGCCCGCTTTGTTCAGGTCGCCGGTGGTTCCGGTGTGAAAGTGGGAGAGCATCGTCTTGTACCCGGGAAGAGGCTTGTATCGATCGCCATGAGTGAACGCCATCACGGCTTTTCTTGCCGCATCCGCTCCGCCGGGGCTCACGTAGAAATAGATGGGCATTCGCTGCAGAGTTCCGGGCGGCGCGTTGTACAGAGGCCAGACCAGATCACGCCACATGGCGTTGAACCCTCCGGCGGTCTCGCTGGGATAGTTGTAGCCGCCGGTGGTTTCGCTTTGCCGCACCCCCATTGAGAATGACGAGTCGTTGTCCTTCCGGTACCAGACGAAGCCCAGATTGACTTCGATCTGGCGGGCAAAGAAGAACTGGTGAGGCGGTGGGAAGGCCGCGATGGAGCCCGACGTGCCTTCCGCCACCAGCACGCGGTTTTTGGCAATGACGGGTACTTCGCTGCGATTGGCCGCACCGCCAAATTCATACTTTTGGGAATCGCCTCCCGCATCGCGCCAGGTGACCCTCTCCAGTTCCTTCAGGGTGAAGCCCTTGAGTCCCCCACGGTAGATGTACGCGACGGACGGCTCCTCTGTCTTCGCGATCGCCTCCATCCGGATCAGGTTGGAGCCCCGGTAGACCGTAAACCGGAGACGGCCGGAGAAGATCCCCATCTCGAGTCCGGGAAAGGAGACCTCCAGGCGGGCCCCGTCGGTCTTCACTTCACAGGAGCCGGCGTGGTAGGTTGCCGTCGCGCGGCGAATCTCCTCAGGCTTGCGCGGGAGATCGGGATTGTTCGCATAGCCGTTGGCAACGCCGGGCACGCTCAAGGGCGCATCCCAATACACATCCCAGCGGCGTTCCTCCGGCAGGCCGTGACCGGTTCTGCGCCGGCCGCTGGTCGTGCTGATTTCGGGGGTCAGATTGCGGGCCACGACGGACCACGCCCTGCCCCGGGGCCGGACGGCCAGTTCCCGGACGGTGGGGGTTCCGGAATCGATGGCCAAACGCATTCGGAGACTGGCGCCATGATCGCCGGCCCAGTTGACGGTAAACGTGTCGCCCTGGCTCGAAGCGGTCAGCCCCTCCTGTCCGCGGTAGCCGGAGAGGTCACAATCGAGGGCGCTCGACGCTGCCGGGTGGACCGCCAACTCGAGCGGGAGCAGGAAAAGAATCTTGTGCCAGACCATCTCGAAGCAGCCTCCGCGACTGCCGGTGCACTGAAGCCTGATCGTAATGCCGGGCGCCGAGGCTGTCAAACCTACGGCCGCATCCTTTGACTGCCGGGTGCGGAGAGTGAAGAATAGGGAACAAGCGAAGGTGACACCCAAGGAGAAAGCGGATGAATCGTCGGTACTTTCTGATGGGTCCGGTAGCCGCGGCCGGGGCCGTGCGTGCGAAGGCGATCGCCAGCGCCAATAACACGGTGCGGATCGGTATCGCGGGAACTCGCATGCGGGGCATCATCCACGTTCGTTCGTTCGCCAACCTGCCCAATGTGGAGGTCGTTGCACTATGCGACGTGGACCCGTCCGTATTGAATGAGGGCGTCACGGCTCTCGAGGAGATGGGCAAGCGGCGGCCCGCTGCCTATGTGGATTTCCGCAAGCTCCTCGAGGACAAGTCGATTGATGCGGTCTCCATCGCTACTCCCAACCACTGGCACACGCTGCAGACCGTCTGGGCCTGCCAGGCCGGCAAAGACGTGTTCGTCGAGAAGCCGTGCTCGCACAACATTTTCGAGTCACGGCAGGTCGTCGCGGCGGCGAAGAAATACAAGCGGATGGTGCAGCACGGCAATCAGGCCCGTTCCTCGCCGGCGGTGCAGGAGGCCTTCCAGAAACTGAAGGACGGAATCATCGGCGATGTTTATATGACGCGCGGCCTGTGTTACCGGTCGCGTCCTTCGATCGGAAAAACCCCGGTGGAGGATGTCCCGGCGGGGGTCGATTACAATCTCTGGACGGGCCCCGCCCCGAAGCGGGAGTTCACCAGGAACCGGTTCCACTACAACTGGCACTGGTTTTGGGATTTCGGAAACGGCGACCTGGGCAATCAGGGGATTCACGAGATCGACCTCTGCCGCGCGGCCCTGGGTCTGACGTACCCCACCAAGGTCAGCGCCATGGGCGGCAAGTTCATGTTCGACGACGACCAGGAAACGCCCAACGTGCTGACGGTGTGCTATGAGTTCGACAACAACGGCCGGAAGCAGTTTATGGAGTTCGCCGTTCGCCACTGGCTGACGAACGACGAAGCATTCCTGCAGGCGAACCCGGAGAACAACGCGATGCACGGCGGGGGAACGAGTTACGACAGCGGGGACTACCCGCCACCGGTCCGGCGACTGCCACCGAAGCCTGGCGGAGCACCGATGACGGGCGTGCGGAACCTGGTCGGCAACATCTACTACGGGCCGAACGGCTACCTGGTCATTCGCGGCTACGACCAATACTACACGCGGCTCGGCCCTCGCCACGAGCCTGGACCGCACGCGAAGTCCAGGGGGGCGCACTGGGCCAACTTCATCCAGGCGGTGCGCAGCCGGAAGGAATCGGAGCTGAACTCTCCCATCGCGGAGGGCGCGATGTCCTCGGTCGCGCTCCACCTGGGGAACATCTCTTATCGCCTCGGCCGCACGCTGACCTTCGACCGGAAGACGATGACCTGCGTGGGCGACGAGGAAGCCAACCGGATGTTCACCCGCGACTACCGCAAGCCGTTCGTGGTTCCTGAGCAGGTTTGAGAATTCGGGCTACACGTACTGCCACAGGATGATCTCGTTGCCGTCCGGGTCCGCGAGCGAGACGAAATGTCCATTCGACACCTGACGCGCATCGGATACGGGAACACCCTTGGCCCGCAGTTCGCCTGCAGCAGATTCAATGTCATCCACGGCCAGGGTGAGGCGGGCGTTTCCATGACCGGAGAGCACGGCACGGTCGCTGGTTGGAACGAGTTCGAAGAGGACCCCATCCACG
>JBJXGR010000531.1:0-9833 GCA_046160045.1 Bryobacteraceae bacterium | reverse complement strand
TCCAGAAAGACGACGTGCTGCGTCCGGTCCAGGTAATGGCCGAGGACTTCGACCCGGACCGTCCTGCCTGGCTGATCGCCCTGCGGAAAAACCGAAGACAGGGACGGCAGCCTGTGTTGCGGCGTTTGGGCCGCGGCGCACAACGCAATCAGAGTCAGTAGGAAACGCACGGATGGAAGTTTCGCCAGTGTAGCGCACCGCTTGCAACCGCGCACCGGCCTCAGGGAAGATTGCAGACGATGAACAGCTAGATAGCAGCCCGTGGCAGGAGCCGAAATTGCCCGCTCCCTTCCGGTCGCGGCTTCCCATCTCTGTTTTCTCGTAGCTTACAGGCGAGTCCTGCTTGCGGGGCTCATCTTCCCCAAGATCACCGGGTGCCTCGCGCCGGTCGCCGAGGGAATGTTGGAGGGCCTGCTCCGCCAGGTCCGATACGCCAGGACGGCGAACGCGATCGCTTCCTTGGCGTCGGGGTCGATGCCATAGTCGCTCGACCGCGTGACCTCGACGCCGGGCAGCAGTGCCGCCAGGTGAGCCAGAATCCCCGGATTGTGGACCCCTCCGCCGGAAACGATCACCTCCGATGCGGCGGGCGCGGCCTGCCGCACGCCCAGGGCAATGGTCAAAGCCGTCAGAACCGTAGCGGTAGCGATCAGGTCCTCCATCGGAGCGCCGGTCGCTTTCAGGCGGGCGGTGAACTCCGCGCCGTACTGTTCCCGCCCGGCCGTTTTCGGAGGACTTGCGCGATAGTACGGGTCGCGCATCAGGTTGTCGAGCAGGTCGCGCTGCAGCCGGCCTCTTCGCGCAATGCGGCCGCCTCGGTCGAAGCGCTGGCGGCCCAGGGTGTATTCCTCCGTCAGCGCATCGATCACCATGTTGCCCGGCCCGGTGTCGAAAGCGGCGATTCGCCCGTCGGGAAACACGGCCGTGAGGTTGGCAATTCCGCCGATATTGAGCGCGACGCGCGTCCGATGCCGATCCCGGAACAGCAGTTGGTCGACGAACGGAACCAGCGGCGCGCCTTTCCCGCCCGCCGCGATATCGCGTGTTCGAAACCCGGAGACCACCGGAACCCCCGTCCGCTCCGCGATGACGTCCGCCTCGCCGATCTGCAGGGTGTTCACGCCGCTCTCGTGATAGATGGTCTGGCCGTGGCACCCGATGAGTTCGACACTGTCCAGGGGCACCCTGGTCTTCTTGCACGTCTCGATGACCGAGGCGGCGTAGGCCTCCCCCAGCAGAAAATTCAGGCGGGAGATCTCCGCCGTCGTCGTGGCGGCATTGGAAACGCCCAGCAGCCGGCGGCGAAGCGCCGGGGAGTAGGGCTTGCTCCGGAAGCCGATCGTTTGCAGGCGCCGGCCCTCGATATCCACGATGGCGACATCAATTCCGTCGAGCGAGGTGCCGCTCATCATGCCGGCGACCCGCATCAGCCGTTCCTCTTGAGTTCCTGCTGCAGTTCGTTCAGCAGTTGCAGCGCCTCGATGGGTCGCAGCTCATCGATCTTCAAGCCGCGGATTCGTTCAGCGATCTGATAGCCGACAGGCTCGAAAAGCTGGATCTGCAGCGACGGCGGATGCGCGCCCGGTGACAACTCCGCCGTAGCCGTGTGCTCGGTGCGCTCGTGCCATTCGAGCACCTGCCGGGCGCGGGTGATCACGCTCGGCGGCAGGCCCGCCAGGCGAGCGACCTCGATGCCATAGCTCCGGTCGGCGGCGCCGATCTCCACCTTGCGCAGGAAGATGATCTGATCGCCCGCTTCCTTCACCGACACCCGCAGGTTGCGGACGCCGTCAAGCTGATCGGCGAGTTCGGTCAGCTCATGATAGTGCGTCGCGAACAGAGTCTTGGCCCGCGTGCGGTCGTGAATGTGCTCGACCACCGCCCACGCCAGCGCCAGGCCGTCGTAGGTCGCCGTGCCGCGGCCGATTTCATCGAGGATGATCAGGCTCCGCGGCGTGGCGGTGTTCAGGATGACGGCCGCCTCGGTCATCTCCACCATGAAGGTCGACCGGCCGCGAGACAGGTTGTCGGATGCGCCGATGCGCGTGAAAATCCGGTCCACGATGGGCAGTACGGCCAATTCCGCCGGCACGAACGAACCCACCTGCGCCAGCAGGACGATCAACGCCGTCTGCCGTAAGTAAGTTGACTTGCCTCCCATGTTGGGTCCAGTGATCAACGCGATGAGATGGGCGTCCGAGTCGAGATAGAGGTCATTCGGAATGAAACGTCCGGCGCCTTCGTCGGAGATCCGCTCGATCACGGGGTGCCGTCCGGCGACGATCTTCAACTCCCCACCGTCGGCCGAGAAGCGCGGCCGGCTGTACCGGTTCTCCGCGGCCACTTGCGCCAGCGCCGCGGCAACATCCAATTCCGCAACCGCCGAGGCCGTCAGCCGGATTCGCGGCCCGTGATCGGCTGCCAACTGGCGCAGCCTCGTGAACAACTCCTTCTCCAGTGTGAGGATCTTCTCTTCCGCGTCGAGTACCTTGCGTTCGTACTCCTTCAGTTCGGGCGTGGTGAATCTCTCCGCGTTCACCAGCGTCTGCTTGCGTTCGTAGTCGGCCGGCGCCAGGTGTTGATTGGCCTTCGAGATCTCGATGTAATAGCCGAACACGTTGTTGAAGCGAACCTTCAGCGACTGGATGCCGGTCCGTTGCCGCTCCCGCGCCTCGATCTGGGCAATGTACTGCTTGCCGTTCCGGCTGAGGTCGCGCAGTTCATCCAGTTCGGCGTGATGCCCCTGCCGGATGACGCCGCCGTCGGCCACATTCGCGGGGGGCTCATCGGCCAGTGCGTCCAGAATTGCGCGCGACGCCTCCGGAACCTCGTCCAACCGGCTGCACAGACTCCGCAGGCGCTCGGTGCGGCACGCTTCCACCTGACGCCGGATGGCGGGAGCCTGTTCGAGCGATTTCGCCAGGGCCTGCAACTCGCGAGGCCCGGCCGTGCCGAGGGTCACCTTCGCCAGCAACCGTTCGATGTCCAGGACCCCAGCCAGTTGGCGGCGCAATTCGGCCCGAGCAATCGTCTGCTGCTGCAGTTCGCCCACGGCATCCAGGCGCGATTCGATTTCGGCGCGATCGCGGGCGGGGCGGAGCAGTCGCTGCCGCAACAGGCGTCCGCCCATTCCCGTGGCCGTCTGGTCCACGATGGAAATCAGCGTTGGCGCCTTGACGGTGGCGGCGTCGAAGGAAAACAGCGGCTCCAGGATTTCCAGATTGCGCACCGTCACGGCATCCAGCACCATCGACTCGGCCCGGTCGTAGAAAGCGGGACGGTCCAGGTGGTCAAGGGCGCTCCGCTGCGTCTCGCGGAGGTAGTGAAGGATGCCGCCCGCCGCGCATACCGCGGTCTGCCTGCCGGCCAGACCACAGCCATCCAGCGAGTGCAGGCGATAGTGTTCCTTGAGGATCCGCTCGGCGTAGTCGAGGCTGAACGCCCACTCGTCCGTTTCCGTGACGACGTAGCGGCCCTCGGACCCTCCTCCGGTCAACAGCGGCATTTGCGCCGGCAGCAGGACTTCCCGCGGCGCCAGGTGTTCCAGGGTTGCGCCGGTTTCCCCGGACTCGATCTCGGTGACCCTGAATTCGCCCGTCGACACGTCGACGTACGCGATGCCGGTTCGAGGCCCGGCTCTGAAAACCGCCGCCAGGTAGTTGTTCTCGCGCGAACGAAGCAGATTGGAGTCGGTCGCGGTGCCCGGCGTGACGATCCGCGTGATCTCGCGTTTCACCAGTTTGCGCGCCGGTCCTGCCTCCTCCATCTGATCGCAAATGGCGACCCGAAAGCCCTTCTGGATGAGCCGGGCGATGTAGCCGTCGGCGGAATGATAGGGCACGCCGCACATGGGGATCGGCGTGCCTTTTTCCTTGTTGCGCGAGGTCAGGGTGATTTCCAACTCGCGCGCCGCCACCACAGCGTCGTCGTAGAACAGTTCGTAGAAATCGCCAAGCCGGAACAGGAGCAGCGTATTCGGCGCCTGCTGTTTGACGGCCTGGTACTGCCGCATCAGCGGCGTCGATGCGTCGGCGGACATCAGACGGCGGCCTTCACGCGTAAATCCCGCGCAGCTTGATCGCGAAGGCCACCCGGTCGAGCGCAAGCATGTTCGCCGCCGTGCGATTGTGCACCCGGTGTTTGTCGGCGTAGGAGACCACCGAGTCGAAGCTCGCGTTCATAATCTCGGCCAGGCGTTCGTTCACCAGTTGCTCGTTCCAGAAAAAGCCCTGCCGGTCCTGGACCCACTCGAAGTAGGATACGGTGACGCCTCCCGCGTTGGCCAGAATATCCGGGAGGACAAACACGCCCTTGTCGGCAAGAACCTCGTCGGCCACGGGCGTGGTCGGGCCGTTCGCGCCTTCGCACACGATCTTGGCGTTGATGCGAGATGCGTTCTCCGAGGTGATCGCATTCTCCATCGCGGCCGGCAGCAGCACATCCGTCTGGAGGAACATCGCGTCGTCGCGCGCGATGTTCTCGCCTTCCGGGAAGTCGATGACCGACCCGGTTTCCTTGCGATGGGCCATCAACGCTTCCACATCGAGGCCGTTCGAGTTGTAGACGGCGCCGTCCCATTCGATGACGCTGATGATCTTGAATCCGGCGCGGCGCATCAGCATGGCCGCCATTCCGCCGACGTTGCCAAACCCCTGGACGACGACGCGGGTATCCCCGGGTTTCATGCCGAATCGTTCGAGAGCCTTCAGGGTCACCAGCAGGCATCCGCGGCCGGTGGCTTCCGGGCGCCCGCGCGAACCGCCGAGGTCGAGCGGCTTGCCGGTCACCACGGCCGTCACGGTGCGGCGGGCGTGCATCGAGTACGTGTCCATGAACCACGCCATCACCTGCTCGTTCGTATTCATGTCCGGTGCCGGAATATCGCGTTCCGGGCCGATGATATCCATCAACTCCGCCGCGTACCGCCGGGTAATCCTTTCGAGTTCACTGTCGGAAAGCACGTACGGGTCGCAGATAACGCCGCCTTTGCCGCCGCCGAACGGAATATTGACCACGGCGCACTTCCAGGTCATCCACGACGCGAGCGCGCGGACCTCATCCAGCGTCACGTGCGGTCCGTAGCGGATGCCTCCCTTGGCCGGACCCCGGGCGATCGAGTGTTGCACCCGGTAGCCGGTGAACACCTCCAGCCTTCCGTCATCCAGTTGTACGGGAATGTAGACCGTTAATTCCCTGGCCGGACTGCGCAGAATCTTGCGCATGCCGTCGTCGAGATTCAGCTTGGCGGCTGCTTCGTCGAACCGCGTTTCCGCGGCCAGCCAGGGATTCGTCTCCTGCTCAAAAGTAAGGGACTGCGTGGTCATCAAGGGAAGTCTCCCAAGCCGCCATTATCCCACCCGCACACGCCGGCATCGACCGCGGCTACTGCGCGATCAACTCCAGCGCCTTGCGCACCACGGGGTCGCGGGGGATCTCGATCTGATCGCCTTTCTCGACGCCGAAGGCCTGGTTGAAGATTTCCGTCTTCAACCGGTCGTGAAGGAAGTCGCGCTCGCCCGACCATTCGGCCACCGCGGGACGGATGTTCCGCTGCGACAGGAACACCTGGAATTCATCCAGGACGGCCGCCGAGACCTCGAACTTCTCCGTGATCTTGTTCCGGTTCAGATACTCGGTGGCGAACGAGGGGAACATACCGGTGGCGTCCAGAACCACGCGCAGCCGCGTTTGCGATTCCGGATACACCAGGTGATCGGGCTGAATGCCGCCGCCGCCTCTCACGGTGCGCCCGGCATCGGTTTTGAATTCGCGGTCGTTCTTGGCGGATGTCTCCGACAGGGCGAACTCCTTGCCCAAAGGCCGCTGGATGGACCTCCCGCTGGGGGTGTAGTAAAGCGCCGTCGTCAGCGCCAGGCCATGGTTGAACGAAAGCGGATACACGCTCTCCACCAGCCCTTTGCCGAAGCTCGGCTCACCCACCACGACGCCGCGGTCGTGGTCCTGCATCGCGCCGGCCACGATTTCCGAGGCGCTGGCGCTCTTGCCGTTCATCAGCACGGCGACGGGAAACGTGTACGGCTTGTTGCCGTCGGGTGCTTTCTTCTCCTGCTCGGGAACGCGCCGCCCGCCCACGCTCAGCAGGCGCTGGCCCGCGTTCAGGAACAGCGACGCGGTTTCGAGCGCCGCGGGCAGCACACCGCCGGGGTTGTTGCGCATGTCCAGCACCAGCCCTTTGAGCGACTGGCCTCCGAGTTTCTCGATGCCCTCCCGAACCTGCGTTCCGGTCTTCTCGTCGAAACTGGTGACCCGCAAATACGCGATGCCGGGCTGGATCAGGAACGCCCGATCGACGCTCGGCGACTGCATCTCTTCCGGCACCAGCACGAACTCCATCAAGCGCGCGTTCCCTGGACGCCGCACATTGAGACGAGCCGGCTGTTGACGTGACTGACTTAGCAGCGCGATCAACTGCTCCATCTCCAGTCGGTCGATCTGATACCCATTGATGGCCAGAATCTCGTCGCCCGGCGCGATACCCGCCTTGGCCGAAGGGGCTCCCGGCAGAGCCTGCAGGACGATCACACGCCCGGGGAGAACGCTGACGACGCTGCCGAATCCTTTGGAAGTCGATGTTTGCAGCTGCTTCAGTTGCTCGAACTGCTGGGATTCGAGGAACACGGAGTGAGGATCCAGCCGCCGCAGCAAGCCGGGAATTGCGCCCTCGTAGAAAGCCTTGTCGTAGTCGATCGGCTCGGCGGCCTCCCGCTCCACCAGGGCGAATACGTCCACGAACTGCTTGACCTGCTTGTCCAGGTCGAGGTCGGTTTGCTCGGCGGCGAACGCAGCCGGCACCAGGAACAAAAGAAGCGGCCAGATCATTTGGTAAACCGTGTGGCTTTCTTCTCGCTATGGCGTTCGAGCGCGAGATCGATCAGCCGCTCTACCAGTTGGGAGAACGGCAGTCCGCTCGCCTCCCACATTTTCGGGAACATGCTGATAGAGGTGAAGCCGGGGATGGTGTTTACTTCATTCACAAACAGCCGGCCGGTTGAGCTCTCGAGCAGAAAGTCGACCCGGGCCATTCCTTCGCAACCCACCGCAATGTACGATTCCACGGCCAGCCTTTGCAACTCCGCCGTTGCTTCCGGCGGCAGTCCGGCGGGCACTACGGTCTGAGCGGCATCCAGCAGGTACTTATCGTCGTAGTCGTAAAACTCCCGGGAGGGCAGGATTTCGCAGGGCACCGAAGCGCGCGGCTGCCCGTTTCCGATGACCGAGCACTCGAATTCGCGGCCCTCGATACCGCGCTCGACAATGATTTTCCGGTCGTATTGCGCCGCCTCCTCCAAGGCGGATTTCAACTGTCCGGCGTGCTTGACCTTGGAGATGCCGACCGACGATCCCAGGTTGGCCGGTTTCACGAACAGAGGATAGCCCAGGGTGACCCGTCCCGCATCCAGGTTGTCGCGAGTCAACACCACATAATCGACGACGGGAACGCCCCGCTCCCGGCAAACCCGCTTCATCATGTCTTTGTCCATGGAGACCGATGAGGCCATCACGCCCGGGCCCACATAGGGCAGGTCGGCGAGTTCCAACAAGCCCTGCACCGTTCCGTCTTCGCCGAACGTGCCATGGAGCATGGGAATCACCACGTCAATTCCCGGGTTGGCGCCGGGCTCCGGCGAGATCGCTCGCGGCTCCCATTTCCCTTCCTTCGAAATGAAAATCGGAAGCACCTCAAATCGGTCCCGGTCCAGGGCTTCGATTACCGATTTCGACGAGCGAATGGAAATCTCGTGCTCTCCGCTCCGGCCACCGAACAACACCGCCACCCGTGTCTTCAATCAACTTCTCCTTTGTCCGTTACCGTCATCACAGTTCGACCAGCGCAGCGCCGCCCAACGCCATGTGGCGGTCTATGGACCAGCATATAGCGAAGCCGCGACCGTCAGGGAGCTGTGGTTCAGTCCGTCCGTGCCTCTTGCGCCCCGAACCGCGGGCGTCAGCCAGCGTCATCAAGACGGGGAAGTCGTGCCATCGACGCGGCCCTCCCCTGTCGCGCAAAGCGGGCAAACAAAATGGCAAAACGAAGCCAATTTTTCCCGGAACTGGTTGATTTTGCAGGGAGACATTGGGTTCGCCAGCGAGTTCGATCGGCTTTGATTCGCCGCCGTGAGATCGACTCTCCTGACGATGCACCGAGGCGGGGCGGGACCCGGTGCACCGGGAAGCGGCCCGGTTTTGGTCCTGGGGGCCCGTGGGTCCGTCGCTTTGGGATTGATCCGAAGAGGAATGTCGTCATAGTCCAGCCCAAGGATATCGCCGTGTCAAGGGGATCCCTACTTCTGAAACCGGCAACTCTTTGCATTCAAGCTACTTAGAAAATAGCAACCCTCGTCATTCGGATGGCGATCCCTTGAACAAACCTGCCTCCGCACCCCACCTGACCCTGTTTAGCTGACCCCATTGTTTAAGAAGGTTCTTCCGCAATGCCAGAGAGGACGACAGGCGCACGATCCGGGAATTCGGCTACCAGAGACAGGCTTCCGCCCATGGCCTCGACCGTCTTGCGTAAAGTCGAAATCATCAGGTCGGCGCGCTTTTCGAGCTTGGACACGCCGTCTTGGCCGATGCCTAGCTCCTTGGCCATCCGCGCCTGCGTCATCTTACGAGCCCGGCGGAGCTCCTGAAGGGTCATTTCCTCCGCAATGAGCTGCGCGGCACGGGCCGCCACCTTCTTGCGGCGCGCGGGGCTCAGTTCCTTCCTGATCCGTTCCAGGTTGGTCATGGTTCCTACTTCCCTTTCTTCGACTGCCGCCTCTTGATCTTCGCCAGATGCCCATCGAAACGGGCATCGGCTTTGGCGATCAATTGGCGGTAGAACCGTTTTTGGCTGCCGCCTGACTTGTCGGAGGCAACCAGCAGAATGGCCTTGCGGTTCGGGTCGAACGCGAAAGCCACACGCCAGGTTCCGTCTGCCGCGTCGAAGCGCAATTCCTTCATGTTGGCGTGACGTGAATCGTTGAGTGTATCCACCCGGGGCCGGCCGAGTTGCGGACCGAAGTGTTCCAGCAGGACGATACACGCCAGGAGTTCGTCTTGTACGTCCTTGTGCAGGCCACGGTACTCCACGACGAAATCGTCGTGGAAATCCACTTCCCACCTCACATATTCAGTATGCACTAGGATAACTATGCATTCAAGTGCATATCAAACGGAGCGCTGAAAATCATCGCCTCTTGATCCCTATGGTCGCCGAACGGCGGCTCCGACGCTCCCGTCGCCCTGGTGCAGGCCGCCCGACGTCCAAGGGATCTCTCCAGCCAGATCGACCACTACGTTTACGGAACGCCAAAACGGTTGAGGCGGATCTTCGCCGACACGCTCTACTGGCTGGGCGGCCTGACAAGCAGCGGGTTTCGCCCGACGTCACTCACCTGTTCAGTATGGTATACTCACTGTGTGAGTAAACGACTTCAAGTGCTGGTTCCTGATGGCGAGATGCTGGAAATACAGCGTCTTGCCCGGAGCGAGCGGATTACCGTCGGAGAATGGGTGCGTCGAACACTGCGGGAATCGCGTATGCGCAAGCCGGCGACCGATTCGGAAACCAAGTTGAAGGCTGTCCGGCGCGCGGCCGGGTTTGCATTCCCCACGGCCGATATCGAGACGATGCTCGACGAGATTGAACGAGGCTACAAGAGTTGATCTTCGTTGATTCGAATGTGGCGATGTACCTCGTTGGAGCCGCGCATCCGCACAAAACCGATTCACAGATCCTGCTGGAACGCCTGATCGCTGCCGGCGAACGTCTGGTAACGGACGCGGAGGTGCTGCAGGAAATCCTTCACCGCTACACGGCCATCCAC
>JBJXGR010000530.1:0-53099 GCA_046160045.1 Bryobacteraceae bacterium | reverse complement strand
GGGTGGGGTCAATTGGGCCCAAAGGTTCTTCGCCACCGAACTGGAACCGGCCGAGTACCTCGCGATTCGCGCCTACCTCTATAACGGGCCTGTTCGAGCGGGAGTGTGCCTGAATCCGGCGCATTACAGTTGGTCCGGCACGGGCTTATGCACAATGCATCCAGAGAGTTGGAAGCTTCTGGAACCGGGCCCATGGACACCGGTGAGCGTGTTCGTGCCGCCCGAGAGACCCGAACCCGGTCAGGTCAACTTGGAGAGGATCTTCAACAAGGCGTCGCGAAGCCGGGTGGCGTTTGGCAAGCTGGTGGCGCGTATTGGAATGAAACGTCCGCTGGCCGCTCCGTGCCGGATTGAACCGAACGAAAGGATCACAATGGAACATCTTGCCAACCAAGCCTCGTTGCCAAGCGGCCCGTGATGATTGGGTCTGGCGATGGTGGAGAATCTTGCAGAGAGGAGGCGACCGATCCAATGCCCTGATGTTAGCGATTACGCGGAGAACCAAAGTTCCCCTGCGAGCGTTGAGGCTCACGCCACCGGAGTGAAATGGCCAAACTGCAGGAAAACGGGTGGGACTTATGCCCGCCTGGCCGGTCGGAGAATTATAGCCGCTAACTTAAGAATTTGCGGGCTGATTTGTGGCTGGTTGCTGCCACTATGTTAGCGCCTGTGCGTCGGAGACCGGCACGACCGTTGGCTCACGGCAGAAAGCGGTACCCGACCCCGTGCACCGTCAAAAAATGGCGGGGCACGTTGGGGTCCGTTTCGAGTTTCTGGCGAAGCTTGACCACGTGCGCATCCACGGTGCGGGTATTGGGAAACGACTGATAACCCCACACCGAGTTGAGGATCATGTCGCGCGTGAGGGGACGGTCGGGATTCTGCACAAAATAGGCCAACAGATTGTACTCGGCGGGGGTGAACCTGACTTCGTCGCCGCGCCGGACCACGATGCGCCGTTCGAAATCGATTTCCACCTCACCGAACTGAATCGTCTTACGCGAAGCCGGGGAGGCGCGGCGAAGGACGGCGCGGATGCGCGCCAGCAGTTCGCGGGTTCCGAACGGCTTGACGAGGTAGTCGTCCGCGCCGATCTCGAGCAGCAGGACCTTGTCGACTTCGTCGCCCAAGGCGCTGAGCACGATGATCGGGGTCTTGAAGTCCGAAGCCCGAAGCTCCCGGCAGATGTCCATGCCGCTCATGCCGGGCAATCGGAGATCGACCAGCAGCAGATCCGGCCTGAGCTTCAGGGCCTGCTCAAAGCCCTCGCGCCCATCGGCGGCCTGGACGGAGCGGAATCCCTCCTGGTCAAGCATCAGCCCGATCGTGTCGCGCAGACTCTCGTCGTCGTCGATGACTAGGATGGTTTGCATTCACCTCCGCCAACCAGCACTCCCCATTCCCCTTTTAATTCAATACGACCCCTTATGGCGATTGTATCCAAATCGGGGGCCCGTGCATCATAATCAGGGAGAATGATGCGTAAGTCGATTGGACTTTTGTTTCTGACCGCGGCCGCGATGCTGGCCCAATACAAGATGGAGCCCACCGGTCCGCCGCCGTTGGAAGTCGCTCCCGGCATGGTCGAGAAGCTCCAAAAAGAGGGCGTGCGAGTGACGGGCGCCAAGGGGGTGTTCTGCGAGATCTGGCTCGTCAGCCAGGCGCCGAGCGGCCCCAAGAACGCGGAAGAGGCCGTCGATCTACCCACGATTCCGCAGGGAGCCTTTGCCGGCGTGATTCGTTTCCCCGCCAAGGGCGAAGACCGGCGGGGCCAGGGCATCAAGCCCGGCGTGTACGCTCTCCGCTATAGCCTGTATCCGGTCAATGGAGATCATCAAGGAGTCGCTCCGCAGCGCGATTTCCTGTTGATGACGCCCGCGGCGGAGGACAAGGACCCGGCTGCGGCGCCGGGCTTCGACGATCTGGTGAAGATGAGCCGCAAGGCCTCCGGCACGCCGCATCCGGCGGTGCTGAGTACTTCTCAATCCCGCAACTCGAAACAGCCCGACCTGACGCACGAGGAATCCACTTGGACCCTTCACCTCAAAATGGGGGAAGTGGCGATCGCGATCATCGTCATCGGCCGGGCGGAAGGCTAGAGCCCGTCAACCTTCAGGCCGACCATCCGCATCAACTCGAGAGCGTTGCTCTTGGTGACGACGCCGGCCTGAATGCGGTAGTCGAAGGTCATCTTTCCCTGCTCCAGGTGGTCCTGAAAGTGGACGTTCCGGCCGCGCGCCTGTTCGGCAATGGAGACCAGCGACAGGTCGTGTGTGGTGATCAACCCGATCGCTCCCGACGCGACGAGTTCGCGGACGACGGCTTCGGCGCCAATGTGGCGATCATGAGAGTTGGTGCCGTTCAGAAGCTCGTCGAGCAGGAAGAGAACCGGACCGCCGGTGCGGGTCATCTCGACGACGCGGCCAAGCCGCTTCACTTCGGCATAGAAACGGGACTCGCCCGCGCTCAGGGAGTCGTTGACGCGTATGGTGGCCCCAACCGCCAACGGCGTCAGGCGCAGTTTGGACGCGCGGACCGGGGCTCCGGCCAAAGCCAACACCGTGTTGACGCCGACCGTTCGCAGCAGGGTGCTCTTCCCCGACATGTTCGATCCGCTGACGATCAGAAGAGGTTCTAACGCATTGATCCGCACATCGTTTCCAACGGCTCGCGCGGGATCGAGGAGCGGGTGGGCCAGGGATGCCGCTTCAAACCAGGGGCCTTCGTGGAGAAGTTCGGGGAATGGGTCGGCCGGATGTTCAAAGGCGTACCCGGCAAGCGACGAAAGAGCCTCGATCTGGCCGACCGCCTCAAGCCACTGGCGCACGAATCGGCCATTGACGTGGCGCCAGCGTTCTACCGCGAAGGAGAGGTGAGTGGCGTACAGCAGAGGAGGTCCGAGGATGCGGAGCACGACATTGTCGCGGGAATCCAGCCATTCGACGATCCGGTCGAGGCGGCGGATCCGCGCCGAGGCGGGGAGATTGATCTGATCCCGGAGTCCGCAGAGCAGGGGTGTAGAAAAAGTCTCGCGGCTGAGGCGCTCGAGAACCTGGGATAGCAGGTCCAGGTCGTGAACGGCGTAATCGGCTTCCCCAACGACCCGGAGAACGCGCGAGCGCAAGCGCCAGCCGAACGCCGCTACGGCCGCCAGAGCTACCAGAAAGAGCGAGGCCGAACCCGTTGACGCCCAGACAACCGAGGACACCAGCATCAGCGACGAGAGCGCCGCCGCCGGCTGCCAAAGGCGGGAGTAGGGCAATCGGGGCGGCGCTTCCGCCCATCGGATCAACTCGTTGGGATGTACGCCGATGCGGATATCTTCGCCAAGAACCGCGAGGTCCTCGCGAAGATCGAGCCGCGAGCGCAGTTCCTCAACGGCGTGCTGCCGCTGCCGGACCGTATCGATCGGGGCTGCGCGCAGAAGCCAGGCAGCCAGGGTCTGCTCGCCCGAGCGCGTGCGGGCGATGGAGAGGAGTTCGAACAGGCTGCCCTTGCCGAACAGATCGAGATCTTCGCAGTAGGGATGATTGGTATCCCGGAAGTCTTCCCCCGGTTCTCCCGTGCCGGCCCACTCGCTCCGCAGGCGCGCCAGCGCCTTCTGGTAGTACGAAACCGCGCGTTTCGCGAACTCCCATCGTCGAATGACCTGCGCATGCACGGCGGCCGCCACTCCAAACGCCGCCACCGGCGCCGCCAGGACGGCGGCCGGCAAAGCCCGGAGGCTGAACACCATCCAGGCCAGTCCCAATCCGGCGACGACAATCGCCAGCCGCGCATTTCCGATCCGGATGTGACGAAGCTCCAGAGCCGCGGCCGCGCGCGAGCGGTCGTCCAGCCGAAGGCGATACTGTTCCCTGGGATCCACCCCTCCATTATCCAGCCCGTAGTACACTACCGGTTTGTCCTTCCTCTCTCCATGGAACCCCTTCTGGAATTTCGCAACGTCTCGATTGCCCGCGGGGAACGCGTGGCGCTCCACTCGCTGAATTTGAAGATCGCACTTGGCGAGCACACCGCCATTCTCGGACCCAATGGCTCGGGCAAATCGACGCTGATCAAGGCGATCAACCGCGAGTGCTATCCCCTGCTGGTCGAAGATGATTCGTGGGTCCGGCTATTCGGACGCGACCGCTGGAACGTGTTCGATCTGCGGTCCCTGCTGGGGATTGTGACGCAGGATCTGCTGGACTCCTATAAGCGGGACTTTACGGGCCGGGAGGCGATTCTCTCGGGGTTCTTTTCGAGCGTTGGCGTATGGCCGCACCATGAGGTGACGGCCGCCATGCGGCAGAAGGCGGACGAGATCCTACACCTGTTGGAGGTCGAGCATCTGGCGGATCGCACCATGGACGAGTTGTCTTCCGGCGAGGCCCGCCGGCTGGTGATCGGCAGGGCGCTGGTTCACGACCCGAAGGCCCTCCTGCTTGATGAACCGACCAACAGCCTGGACCTAAGGGCGCTCTATGAACTCAGGGACATCATGCGGAAGCTGGCCCGGCGAGGAATTACGCTGCTGCTGGTGACGCATCACCTTCCGGATGTGATCCCCGAGATCGGGCGCGTAGTTTTGCTGAAGGAAGGGCGGGTCTTCCGCGACGGGGCGAAGGAGGAGGCGCTAACGTCGGCGAGCCTGTCGGAGTTGTTTGGCTTGGAAATCAAGCTGCACGAAGAGGACGGCTACTACCACATCTGGTAGGGGCCATTCCTGTTTGCCTGCGGGAGGATAGCCCGAGGTCGTAGGACGGACGTGGGAAAGCGGGAAAGGTGCCGGGAGGAGTTGCCTAATGTTCCCCCGAGAATCACCGATAAGACCAATGAGGCACCTGCCACCGGGGACTTCCGGTAGCGAGTGAGACTTGGATGAAGATCAACGATCTGAACCATCTCGGTGTAGGAGCAGCGGACGCGGCACAGCAGGCAGGCGCCGCGGAAGGACGACCGGCCGGCCGGGGCAAGCCTGACCGGGTGGGAGGACAAGACCGGACGGAGCTATCCGGGGCAGCGGAGATAGCGGTTCAGGAGGCGAGTGGATCGTCGCCTGAGAGAGTCGCGCGGGTCTCCGAGTTGCGGGAATTGGTGAAGACGGGCCGTTACCAGGTAGACGCCGCCCAAGTCGCCGGGAAGATTGTGGACGATGCGTTGGGGGCGGGCCGAGGCGACTCCGGCGGTGACCATTGACCGCGGATGTAGCCGTGGAGAAACGGAACCGGGACTGGGCATTGTCGGCGGCGATGGCCGCCGACCAGGTGGGTACGGCTTGCGAGCGCCTGAGTCATTCCTTGCTGCTGACCGACTGCCGTTCCGACCTGCAGGGGGCGTTCGAACGAGTCAGGCATCTGGAAGCCGAGGTACGCCAGGCTGCGGATCGCCAGGCTGCGGAAGGGCAGGCGGTTCCCCAATTGGAGCGATTGCGGCGACAGGTGGCGGTGTTCCAGGCGCTGGTTCACCATCTGCTGGCGTACCGGGCGGATTTGGCGGCATTGATGGCTCGCTGCCGGGAGGTGGGCGCGTCTGAAGCCGGCCGTGTGTGGATTGAGGGATAGACGCCATGTCGCTGTTTGCATCGCTTTCGGCCGCCTCGAATACGTTGGATGCGTTCAACCGGTCCCTCGCGGTAGTCCAGAATAACGTTACCAACGCGAGTACGGCGGGGTATGTGAGGCAGCGGATGCCGCTGCTGCCGCGTCCGTTCGATCCGACCCTCGGCGTCGCCGGCGGCGTCTCGACCGGAGAACTCGAGAGCAGCCGCCGCGATTACACCGAATCCGCCGTCCGCCGCCAGAACTCGCTGGCGGGCCGGTTCGATGAGTTGGCCACGAGTTTGTCCCGGCTCGAAGGGACTTTTGACGCGACCGGCACCCAGGGAATACCTCGCGCGCTGACGCGCCTGTTTGACAGTTTTTCGGCGCTGGCGGTTGCGCCCAGTGACCCGCTGGCCAGGCAGTTTGTGCTGGACAGGGCCGGCGACCTGGTTCGTGAGGTTAACGCCGCGGATGCTGGTCTTGCGAGGGCGCAGCAAGAGGCGGTAGCCCAGTCCGGCCGGCTCGCGGACAGGATTAATGAACTCGGCGACCGGCTGCGATCGTTCAACGCGGAGATCCGCCGCGACCGGTCAGTCGCTGACGACCCGGGAGTGGATGCCGAAATCCACACGACGCTGGAGAGTCTTTCGGAACTCGTCGATATTCAGACGCTGCGCGCCGCCGACGGTACCTTCACCGTTCTTCTGGGAGGCCAATCTGGGCTCGTCATTGGGGAGACGGCGTTCCCGCTCCGGACCGAGTTTGACGGAACATCGGTCCGCATATTCGACCCGACGGGTGCGGACATCACCGATCAGGTCAACAGCGGCAGATTGCGGGGCGCTTTGGAGGCGGCAGGGTCGGTGATCCCCGGATGGCGGTCACAACTGGATCAACTGGCGGCGTCGGTCGCGGACACGGTAAATGCCGGCCTGGTCTCGGGAGTCGACAAGAATGGGGTTCCAGGAGTTCCGCTGTTTACCTACACGACCGCCGACGATGCGGCGGCCACTTTGTCGATGGGGAACATTACCCCCGATCAAGTCGCTGCGGCGGCCGCAACGGCGCCCGGGGGCAATGCGAATGCCCTCGATCTGGCGGCGTTGGCCGGAGGTCCCCAGATTGACGGGTTGACGTTCAACGGGTTTTATTCCCGGATTTCGGCCGCCGTGGGAGAGCAACTGACGGGGGCTACCCACGACAGGGAGGTCTCCGAGAGCTTACTGGTGCAAGCGAGGGAGTTGCGGCAGCAGGAATCAGGCGTGTCCCTCGACGAAGAAGCCGCCCGCCTGCTGGAACTGCAGCGAGCCTATCAGGCGACGGCGCGGTTGTTTACGGTGCTCGACAGCCTGACCGAGACCACGATCAATATGCTGCGTTAGGAGCCGTCATGATTAGCGGAATCGATCCGACCACCGATCGCTTTCTCTTCGACCTCGAGCGCATCCGCTCGCGGGGAGAGCGGGCGGCTCGCCAGATCACTTCCGGTTATCGGGTAAGCCGGCCGTCGGATGATCCGTCGGCGGTACCGGAAATCATCAACACGCAGAGCCGTCTCGATCACCTCGAGCAGTTGACACACAACCTGGGACGAATCCAGACCGAGACGGACGGAGCCGAGAAGGGTCTGCAATCAGCCGTCAAACTGCTCGACCAGATTTCGGTTTGGGCATCGCAGGGCGCGACGTCGACGACGACTGCCGGCACGCGGCAAATGCTGGCCGGCCAGGTCGGTGCGACTCTCGATCGACTGGTTGCGATCGCCAACACCGACGTGGGGGGGCGGTTGGTGTTTGCGGGCGATGCCGATCAGGTCGAACCTTATGGGGTCGACTGGACACTGGCGGATGGGGTCACCTCTTACGCTGGCACGGCAGCGACACGGGATGCCGAGGACTTTTCGGGCGGCAGGTTCCGGGTGGCCCGGACCGCGGAAGAGATCTTCCAGACAAGTGGAGACGGAAATGTGTTTGGCGCGGTCGCGGGACTGAAGACCGCGCTCGCGGCGAATGATCAGGCGGCCATTGAGGCTGCCTTGTCCCGGCTGGCCGCATCCCGCGATCATCTCAACGGGCAGTTGGCTTTCTATGGCGGAGTACAGAGCCGGATTCAGGCGGAACTGGATGCCGCCTCCGCCGGGCGGCTTGATCAGCAGGCGACCCTCACGCGGTTAAGAGAGACCGATCTGACCGAGGCGTCGCTCGAGCTGGTGCAATCACGGACCGGCTTGGAGGCGGCCCTGGCTGCCCGGTCGGCGCGTCCCCGATCGACCCTTTTCGACTATCTGGGCTAATCGCGGTGCGGAAAGATGCTCATGGAAAAGCCCCATCCGGTGGGGCGATGGGCGCTCGACCGTGACGTCCCCACATGCGCCTGCGGTCCATACAGTGAATGAGGGTGCGAAGCGAATCTGGAGTCTTTCGAACCTAGGGATCCTCGACTCCACACTGCTCGCCCTTCTCGGGGGTGGGAAGCGCAACCAGCGCTGAAGGCTCGGATCGCGCCAACGAGAAAGAGTCCTTCCCGCCTGCGCCGCCCCTCGGCAAGGATCATAGAGACTGCGCTGTCGAGGACTCCTAGCCTACCGGCTCTGCCAATCGGTCTGTTTCAATTTCAAGGCTAGTCTTTCGCCGGGAGCACGCCGGTCCCGCAGATGGATGACTGATCCAGTTGATGCTCGCGTCCAACCGTCGGCGGACGAAGGCGTTTGCAGAGCGAGGTCGAACCGAATCAACCGGAACTCGGGGGAAGACGGTTCATGGAGACGTGTTTCGTCCCCTGGACGAACTCTTGCATGGGTGTTAGCGATTCTTTCGCCCAGTCTCAGGGAGCGGTAGCCGGTAGACCCTTGCTCTTACTTCCGGGACGGAGTCCTCTCGATTCCGGCATACGTTTTGAAGCCCTGGAATCGCGTTGAGAGCAATACCGGCTTCTTGGCGGGCGGACAGATTCCTCAGCGATTCCCAGACTTGGCCGATAAGATCATCAGGACAGCAAGCTGTCCAGGAGACGTTTATGAAAATCGATTCTTCGCTTCCGGCGCTGGACTTGGTCAATCTGCCGCAGCGGCGGATCGTGGAGCAGCAGCAGCATCGTGATCTGATTCAGGCGGCCAGAGCGGTCAACGCCAGCGAAATGATGGGAAACGGACAGGAGCTGACCTTCAGCCTGGACCAACACACCGGGCGCGTCGTGATTCGGCTGGTCAAGCGGGAGACCGGTGAGGTCCTCCAGCAGATACCGGCGGAAGACATCCTGCGCATGGCGCAATCGCTGAAACTGGCTGCGCGACCGGCGGGCCAATGATGACGAAATCGAAGCTTGCCGATTCGATGGCAGTAGCGCGAGCTTGAAGAGCGGCAAGCCTATCCTTTCATGGTAGGCCCCGCTCTCTGAGCGCGGACAAGATGGAAGCATAGACAGGGCAGGCCCATTGCCTGCAACAGACCAACAATGGGGTATCGAGTCAGTAACACCTATCTGGAGAATCGCGTTCTTGGCGCCAGCCCGTTGGAGTTGGTGACCATTCTGTACGAAGAGGCGGCTAAGTCGGTGCGTGAAGCCGCCGCGGCGATCCGAGCCGGTGATATCCGTGGACGCTCCAGGCAGATCACCAGGGCTCAATTGATCCTGGGGGAACTGTCAGCGTCCCTGAATCTGGACGCGGGCGGGGAACTCGCCGTCCGGCTCAACGACCTGTACTCCTACATGCAGCGGCGTCTGGCAGAAGCTCATGTGCAGCAGTCGATGGTCCCTTTGGAGGAGGTAGGAAAGCTTCTAGCGACGTTGGCGGATGGTTGGCAAAGGTGCGCAACGAACGAGACAACTCCTCGCCAGCCGGTCTCCCCGGAGGCGATGACCGCAGTGTAGCTGACGCCTTCCCGTCCCAGGCGAGGTGAGGCGGAGGTTCAACTCAAATGAGAGTTCCGCATGAACTCGTAGCGTTCCAGTGACACCGCGACCGTGAAATTGCCGCCACCAGTCCCGTTCGCGAAGTTCTCTTCGATCCGAAGTACCTTCCCCATGCACCGCAGGTTGACATTCCCGCCGGTTCCGGTGCACAGCGTAACGATGTACTCGAGCGGTCCGCCGAGTTCCATCCGCGATCCAGACGTAAACAGGATGCCACCCGAACTGATGTTTCGCGTCCTGCCCACCTGAGACAAACGTTCTGTTCCTGCGCGAACGACCTCGACTTTCAGGTCGAGATCGAAGCGCTTGCTTCTTCTCTGTTCGATCACTACACTTCGTAATCTAGTGTGTTCTGAGGTTTACGTCAACATCCAGCCTGAGACTTGAGTACCAGCCACTACCAAAACGTATCCACCTGACGCGTCCTGTATGGACGGCAGCCGTCGAGATGGGCTGGAGGCGAAGTCGGCTGATTCGGAAGGTTTGTTTTGCGGAAACGGCCCCAAACGGCATGCCACCCTCATTGGGGAACGAACCTGCGTCACCGGTTCAGTCGCCCAGGAACTTCCCGTAGGGACGCAAACTGCGCACATTGTCGCACACGGCCTTGATCCCCGCAGTCAAGGGGATGGCCAAGATCAATCCGGCGGCATCCCAGAGAAACCCCCAGATCATCAAGGCGACAGTCACCACAAGCGGGTTCAGGTGAACCCGGGAGCCCACCAGTTTGGGATAGAGCAGGTTCAGTGCGATCAGATGAAGAACGGCGACCACGGCCCCGATGAGAACATACGTGGAAATCGCCTGAAAGACGGTAATCGACACCAGGATCGGCGGTACGACGGCCAAGGGCAATCCGACATAGGGAACCAGGCTCAGAAAGCCGCTCAGGGTGCCCGACAACATCGGGTAGGGGATGCCAATGCGCCAGAACAGCACTGAACTGATACCCGCCAAAAGGAGACCGAGCACAAAATTCCCAACCACGTAGGTACGCACCAGCCCGGCGATGCCTTGAAGGCTCTTAGCCGCCACCGCGCGGTCTTCGCCTTCGAAGAACTGCAGGAAGCTCCGATTGATGTGATCCCGCCAGCTGAGCATGAAATAGACCAGGAACGGCACGAATGACGCCATGAGCGCCGCCAGATAGACGGACTGCCATTGGGCCATCACATAATCCACGAGCCGCATGCGTTCCTGAATACGGACCTCGGGAACCTGAGGTGGGGCGTTCGGATCCGGCTCCAGGGCCGGCTTGACCGCCGGCGCCCGCTTCCGCCCGGTCCGCGTGCTGCTCTTGAGTTGTTCTTCGAGTTCCTTGTCCTTTCGCTGGCGTGCGGGAGTAATGAGCTTGTAGATCGCCTGCTCGGTCCGCTCAATCTGCGAGCGCCCCTGTTCCACCAGTTCTCCGACCCGTTTGCCGTACGCCTCCTGATAGTCTTCGACGAGATTGCTGATCTGCGAGTAGGCGCCGAGGCCCATCAGATACATCACACCCAGCGCCAGGCTGCAGACGACGAAACTGGCAAACGAGCGGGGCAGCCGGACGCGGATCAGGAGATTCACCAGGGGGTCGAGGATGAATGCGATCGCGACCGCGGTGATCAGGGTGATGAAAAACACGCGAGCCCAGTAGAGCAGCCCGATGATCAGCACCAACGTCACCAGCGGGGAAATCTCCACCGCGGCGGCCTGTCTTCGAATTCGTCGCGCGACGATCGCCACTACCGCGTATTATAGTGAAGTGCTCGCCCGCGAGGAGCATTCGGCTCGCTATCACCCCCGGATATTGGCGCTCGACCTGGGAAAACGCCGGATCGGACTCGCCGTCAGCGACGAGTTGGGCTTGACCGCGCAAGGACTTCCGACAATCGAGCGCAAGAACTTGCGCGTCGATCTGGAGAGGCTGCGCCAGGTGATTGCGGACCGGTCCGTGTCGCGGATCCTGATCGGGAATCCACTCCACATGAGCGGTCGCGAGGGGGCTCAATCCGGCTGGGTTCGTGAGTTCGCCGAGAAGTTGCGTGTGGCGGCGGGGCTGGAAGTTCAGTTATGGGATGAGCGTCTGACCACCAGACAAGCTTCGCGGGTGCTGCGCGAAAGCGGGATTGGCATCGAGAAACGGGCTCGCGCAGTGGACCAACTCTCCGCGGTTCTGATCCTGCAGAGTTTTTTGGATTTGACCCCTCCGGGGGAATCCGGGTGATCCGCGTTTTCGCCGTCGCGGCGCTTCTGGTGCTGGCGGGGTGCGGCGCCGTCGGATGGCTGCTGTGGGCGCCTTATGGAGGGGACCGCGGTCCCACCCGCATCGAACTGACCCGCGGCGCCAGGTCTCGCGCGATTGCGGAAGAATTGGCGCGCGCGGGGGTCGTCCGCCATCCCTGGATCTTTCTGGCGGCTCGGGCCCTACGCAAGGGTGCGGTCCTCCAAGCTGGAGAATACCTTTTTGAAAAGCCGGCGACCCCTCTCGAGGTTCTCGACCGGCTGGTTCGGGGCGACGTGATTTTCTACGAACTGGCGATTCCCGAGGGCCAGAATTTATTCGAGATCGCTCAGGCAGCCGGCCGGCTTCCCTTTCTCCGGGCGGATCCCTTTCTGGCGGCGGCCCGGGATCCAGCCCTGATCCGCGACCTCGATCCGCAGGCGCCAACACTCGAAGGGTATTTATTTCCTGACACTTACCGAATCACAAGGCAGACCACGGAACTGGATCTATGCCGCCAGATGGTGCGGCGATTTCGCCAGGTGTGGGCGGAACTCAAGCCGACGGCAGACGCCCACCAGATTGTGACCCTCGCATCGCTTGTGGAGAAGGAGGCAGCGGTCGGCGGCGAGCGTCCTCAGGTAGCCGGGGTATTTCGGAACCGGCTGCGCCTGGGAATGAAGCTCGACTGCGATCCGACGACAATCTATGCGGCGCTGCTCGAAAATCGGTGGACGGGCGTCATCCATCGCTCGGACCTCGACAACCCGCACCCATACAACACCTACCGCAACCCCGGACTACCTCCCGGACCGATCACGAATCCCGGCCGCGCGTCCTTAAGGGCCGCGATCGATCCGGCCGTCACCGACTCTTTGTACTTCGTTGCGATGCCGGATGGGTCGGGCCGGCATTGGTTTTCCAAAGATCTGGCCGCCCACGAGACGGCGGTGAGGAAGTATCGCAGTGGCCAAGCGAAGGTCGCTCAAACGAGAACTGACCAGTCTCCTCGACTCTCTAGCCACCCCTGAGATCGACGGGACCGTTTGGTGCGTGTTGTTACAGCGCCTGGGACCGGTCTCCGAGAGCAGACTGCGTCATGCTCTGCATGAATTAAGTGTCCCGGTGGCGGCCCCGTATGGCGGGGTCCGGCAGTCCACTTACGAGGATCTTGAAGCGTCGCTTCTGGAACTCGCGAGAGTGTACGCCAATGCGCGCCAGGCCGGGAATACGGGCCTCTGCAGGACCTGCCGTGACGTGGTGATCGAGGCGAAGAACCATTCCCGGATGGCGGCGTTGAATCCGCGAGTCTCAGCCGCCAGGCGGTTGGTGAAGGCCGAAATGCGCGAGTGGATGTTGGTGTGGCTGGAGAGCCCCGAGGTGTTCGGCCCCTGGGTCACACTCCGAAAACGGCAGCCCCTCCCAGGTCTGTGACCGGTCTCGTGTCTCGCGCCGTCTCTTGGCCGCAATCCCAATACCCCGAATCACTGAAGCTCGATAAATGCAACCTTGATGATGTCCCCGTCGAGCGTGCCTGACACTTTTGCCTTCAGGTCCTTTTCTTTGGTGCTCTTTTTCAGCGCGGCCAGCGCCCTCGCGTTGCCGCTCTCGTCGAACTTGACGAATTTGCCATCGCCCAGCACCAGGCCATAACCGCCCTTGGCGCAGTTCAGAGCGCACTTGGTGGTATGGCTGGCCAAGTCGCGCCCTTTGCACATGACGTCCACCAGAGTTCCGCTCCACGTCTCGGCCAGTACCGGCACGGCAACCATCAAAACAGCCACGAACAGTCTGTTGACCACGATCACAGGACCTCCTGAGATGACATTGTAAACGGGAACGCGGCGTCTGCGGGCACTAGCCCGCCCTAGGGACTAACCCTTCCGCTCCGATACTCCGATAGAACAATCAGGGTGCCGGAAGAAACCATGATCGAATCGCTGTTCGCTGCTGGAGGCGTGACCACCGTTGTGCTGGTCTATCGCTTGTACATGCGCCGTAAAGCGCAAATGACGAGAACCATGATTCAACGGATCGTGCATCCAGCCTGGCCGCAGGCACACTAATGAGGGGTACGGGACGCCGTTCCGATCCAAGAAAATTCTCCTAGGGAGCAACTGCCTAGTACCTGACCGTACGCAAGTACCAGTGGGTTCGACGGCAACCGTAAGCGGAATCGCAAGTCCATGAGTGACAGGAGGATGCGCGTTGGCATCCTGTGTTGGCGTGAGGGAAACCCTAAGGACCGCACCTTAGTACGGCCAGTGCCAAAGTTCCAGCCATCCTCGGGGGCTGGCGATTACCCGATGTTTTGGCGGGTGGGGACGATGCTATCTTCAGAACGGAAATTTGAGGGGTCGGTATGAGTCAAATGGATGTGATTGGTTCTTCGGCAGTCAGCGCGATCCCACCAGGAGCCCCGGAGGCACATCGGCCGGGGATGGACTTGGCGACGGCGCGGCGGGCGGCCTTGAGTCAACTGCGCGTGCGGCTGCGCACCGAGCCGAACCTGATCTCCAGCCTGTGGACGGAATTGGCATCTCCCGACCGTATCATTCAACCGGATCTGACGCTGTTCTACGGCACGCTCTCCTACGCGGGCAGGACTTACACGATTCTGGAGTATGTTTCCGGCGAGACCCTGGAGGAACTCGTACGGCGAGCCGATCCGGGCGAAGTGGAATCGGCGACCCCCCTGTTTTGCCGGGTGTTGGATGCTTTTGAGGAGAGCGATAAGAAGACACAATCTCAGGGATTGCCCAGCAGTTTCGCGGACAGCGGGGTGGTGCTGACGGATTTCGGAGTGTGCCGGGTTTCGTGTGAAACCTGGGGCCGGAGCTACGGAACTCTGTTGATTACACCCGCCGGCATTTCGCCGGAGGAAATCATCCGGGAGGATCAAACCAGCCGGCAACACATTCTGTCACTGCTGCTGGCAGCGTGTCAGAGTCTCCTGGGGCAAGCGCCCCCGTGCGTGGAGGCCTCTCCGGGGATCCTGAAGGACATATTCATTGCACCGGTAGCCGCCAGGCCGAAGGCGTCGGAACGCGCGCCGGGAGAGCCCTCCGTCTCTCGGAAGGCACGTTTTCGAATCCCTTCCGCGCTGATTGCGTTGGCCACCGCGGTTCTGGTGCTGGCGGTTCTCTTTGTCGGGGCCCGGCTGATGTCACGAATTGTGCCGAAGCAAAGCGCGATCGCGCTGCCTCCGTCGCCGGCGCTGAATGTCGAAGTACAACAAAGCCCCAAGAAACCCGATGCCGCCACCCCAGCCACGCGGCAAAGGGTTTCGTCACCGCAGCAAGGAGGACGGCCCTCCAATGATTCGTTGCCTGTCGGCCCGAGCCTGATGCGAGGCGCTCAATACCAGCAAGTCGCGGCGCCAGCACGAGGTTCCAGTTAGGGGCTCGGTTTCACCAGATCCCTCCAGGTGGTACGGCGACGGTGCGGCCCCCATTCTCCGGGGCGGGCGTCCCGTTAGCTTGCCACGCTTCAACTCACCCGCAGACGCCAAACCCCCATCCGCAGCGGGAGTCTTCGGCCGGAACCCAACGAAACTGTACCCGTCGCTGATGCAAGTTTGCGGTTGCTCGCCGCGGATGCCTCCGCGGCACGTCCCGCAATTGAGCAGTCTAGTCATGGCTAACCTTGGCCAGCACGCCTCCCGGCGCCTAGCAATGTCCCGCCTGGCGGGCACCCGTGTTAAGGGCGTCCAGCGGGTTGGAGATCCCAGTTTCCGTCGAGATTCGCTCCACCATCTTACTGCGATGGAGCGACTATGCTTCGGTCCGCCGCGGCCGGATCGACAGGACGAACCACACCAGGACGAACTCGCCGATCGCGAAGATGGTGTCGCCCGGCACGCGCATCCATCGCAGCGTCTGCATCAACGGCGTCCCGAGGAATTCTTTGCTGCGCGCATACCAATAGCCTTGATCCACCGAGGCCCAGGTTTGCAGCAAACCAACCGGTAAGAGGCTGCCCACACACATGGTGAACAGGCCGATGTTCATCGCCCAGAAGCCGAGTTTCAACCGCTTCTCGTTCCATTCGAGATCCGGCACCAGCGCGCGCAGGCACACCAGCATCAGGCCGATACCCAGCATTCCGTAAACGCCGAACAACGCCGCATGTCCGTGCAGAGGGGTGGTGTTGAGACCCTGCATGAAGTAGAGCGCGATGGGCGGGTTGATCATGAAGCCGAACAGGCCGGCGCCCACCATGTTCCAGAAAGCCACGGCGACAAAGAAGTAGATCGGCCACTTGTAGCGCTGCGCCCAGGGGGTGAGGCGGCCGCGCCGCAGATCGTCGACGGCTGCGTACGCGACCAGGGTGAGGGGCACCACTTCCAGCGCGCTGAACACGGAGCCCCAGGCCAGGGCGACCGTGGGCGTTCCGGTGAAGTACAGGTGATGGCAGGTGCCGATGATGCCGCCGGCCAGGTAGATGGTGGCCGAGAGAAGAGCGCCCTTAGCGGCGAACTCCGGGCGGATGAGGTTGAGACGCGTGAAGAAGAAGGCGATCACTGTGGTGGCGAATACCTCAAAGAAGCCTTCTACCCACAGGTGCACTACCCACCAGCGCCAGTACTCGACCATCGACAGGTGAGTGTGCTGTCCCCAGGTTAATCCCGCGCCGTAGAACAGGCCGATGGCCGCCGAGGACATGAGGAAGAGCCACAACAGCGGCCTCTGCTCGCTCGGCTGTTTGAGCGCGGGACGAATCGATCGGACCACGAGAAACAGCCAAATGAACAGCCCGGCGAACAGCAAGACCTGCCACCCGCGACCCAGGTCGACGTATTCGTAGCCCTGATGCCCCCAAAGAAAGGCATTAGCGTCGGAGAGTTTGTTCTGGATGCTCATCCACTCGCCGGTGAGCGAACCGGCGACCACAATCAGCAGAGCGAGGAACAGGACGTTGACACCGAGCCTCTGGCCCTTGGGTTCCTTTCCGCTGACGAGGGGTCCGATGAAGAGGCCCGCCGCGAGCCACGCCGTCGCAATCCAGAAGATACCGAGTTGCACGTGCCAGGTGCGCGAGACGCTGTAGGGCAGCCACTTGGAGAGGGGGAAGCCATAGAAGCCGTCGCCTTCCACGCCGTAGTGCGCGGTGATCACGCCCATCAGCATCTGCACCAGGATCAGAGCGGCGACGACCCAGAAGTATTTCAGGGTCGCGCGCTGCGAGTCGGTGGAGCGCCAACTGCCGAGCGGATCGAGCGCCGGCAAAGGGCCATGCTCCACTTCGCGCTTCTGGGACGCGTACCACCACACCAGCGCACAGATGCCGGCCAACAGCATGAGGATACTGACACCGGTCCACATCACGGTTTCGCCCGACGGCCGATTGCCGATGAGGGGTTCGTGCGGCCAGTTGTGCGTGTAGGTGAGGGTGTCGTTGGGGCGGTTTGTGGAGGCGGACCAGGCGGTCCAGAAGATGAATGCCGCCATCTGCCGCATGCGTTCGGCGTCGCGGATGGCGCCCTTGGGAATCGAATATGCTGTATTGCCGCCGAGGAACACTTGGGAGTAGTGCTCCAGATTGGCAGCGAAGGCGCGCGCCCGGATGGGGTCGACACGGATGGTATTGGTGGCCGCGTCGTACGTGTTGGTCCGGAACAATTCCTGGGCGCGTCCCCGCAGTTTCGCCTGATCTTCCACGGAAAGCTGATCGTAGGGTTTGGAGAAATCGCGCTCGGCCCACTCGCCCAGGACGAACACGATCTCACGATGCAGCCAATCGGCGGTCCAATCGGGCGCGACATAACTGCCGTGACCCCAGATCGATCCCACCTGCATCCCGCCCATCGACTGCCAGACATTCTGCCCTCGCGCTACTTCGCCGGCCGCAATCAGTTCCTGGCCGTCGCTGGTCACCACCTTGTCCGGTATCGGAGGCATCTCCTGGTAGATCCGCGTCCCGATCCAGCCGAGGACGGAGAACGAGAGCACCAGAACCACCGCAAAGCTGATCCACAGTCTTTTCATTCGTTAGTCTCCAGAGGGCATCGAAAGGTGCCCCAACGTTCCAGGATCGCCGCTGTGGGCAACCCCGGTCCATGACTGGAGTCACAAACTCATCGCTTTTCCGCATTGCTATAATCGCGGCGCGATGAAGGTCACCGATATCAAAATCACGCCCGTGACGGTTCCCATGGAAGCTCCCCTGCGGTGGAGCATGGGAGTGGAAACGGGCACTACCCGCGGCATCATACAGGTGTTCACGGACGAAGGCATCACCGGAATAGGGGAGACGTACGGCGGAAATGCCGCAGAACATGCGATCGCCACCGCCAAACCCTACCTGCTTGGGCTGAACCCGCTCGAGACCGGCCTGCTCCACCACCGGTTGGGAGTGTTTCGGATCGGCTACGAGACAGCGGTTCCGGCGGTGGTGCGCGCCGGCATCGAAATGGCATTCCTCGATGCGGCTGGGAAGGCGCTGAACCTGCCGCTCCACACGCTGCTGGGCGGGAAAGTGCGCGACCGTATTGAGACGGCCGCCTACCTGTTCTACCGCTACAAGAGCGACGACGGGCGGATCGGCGGCGAAGAGTCTCCGGAATCGATGCTCGAACGGACCCGCGAACTGATTGAGCGGCACGGGTTCCGGGCCATCAAGTTCAAAGGCGGCGTGCTGCCGCCGGAGGACGAACTACGCTGCCTGCGCCTGCTGCGGCGCGAGTTTCCCGACGCTCCGCTGCGGTGGGACCCCAACGCCGCCTGGTCGGTGGAAACCTCGATCCGCATCGGGCGCAAACTGCTGGCGGAGGGGATCGACCTCGAGTATCTCGAAGATCCCACCTGGAACCTGGAGGGCATGAGCCAGGTTCGCCAGGCGGTTCCGATTCCGCTGGCGACGAACATGTGCCTGGTCAGCTTCGAGCAACTGGCGCCGGGCATACGGATGCGGAGTGTAGACGTAATCCTGTCGGACGTGCATTTTTGGGGAGGATTCCGGGAGAATCAACGGATGATCGCAGTTTGCGAAGCATTCCAGCTGGGGGTTGGGATGCACAGCGACCGGGAACTCGGCATCTCGACCGCGGCGATGCTGCAACTCGCCTCCTCGACGCCGTCGCTGGTCTACGCGATCGACAGCCACTATCACGACCAGGTGGACGACATCATCACCCGGCCGTTCCGGTACGAGGGTGGTTTCTTCGAAGTACCGTCCGGGCCTGGGCTCGGCGTGGAAGTGGACTGGGACAAAGTGGCCCGGTACAACCGGCTTTACGAGGAACAAGGGCAGGTGAACGAGTTCTACGATTCGCGGCGGCCGGGATGGGTGCCGGCGCTACCGATCTTTTGACGTCTTGCCCGGGCACGGCGGAGCGGGCATCCTGGTCGGCATTCGATCCATCCCGCGGTTCGGAGTGATCTGGCGCGAGGCGAGTTCGGTCATCTTCGGCACGTGGGTGATCAGCGGGATCGAGCAATCGCCGCCCTGAAACCGGACGATGGCGAGCGGCGGAGACGTCAGAGATTTCGGCCCTGGATTCGGACGGACATCGGGGCGGCCTTCGACCGCCCGGAACAGGGCGGCATGGTCTTTGAGAGCGGAGAGGTAGGAGTCGCGGACCGAGTCCGGCAGGCGGCGGCCGGCAGGGAGGTCGGCGGCGATCAACGGGCACACGATCGAAAGGCACAAGATGAAGCGGCCCATAGCTCTTATTCCCGATTTCATGCTAGCAGGTCTGGCACGCCCGGAAGTGTCCAATACCACGTCGAGTCGAGGTCCGGCGCCAGTGGCGATCCTGGACGCTGCTGAGTCCAGCCAGTAGCGGCGATACAATGGGTATCGGCTCCAGGGGGTCAGCATGAAGCTTGAAATCGAACTTGATGTCCCGGAGGGTCTGGTCGACGAGGCTTTCGAACAGGGCATGAGGGAGGAAGCCGTCCTTCGCCTGTTTGTGGAACGCAAGATTCCTTCTGCCCTCGCCACCCGGCTGCTGGGGTTGACCCGGGCCGGGTTTCTCCAACTCATCGAGCGTCGTGGTGTTCCTTTGGATGAATATACCGCGGAAGATTTTCGCCGAGACCAGGAAGACATGGACGCGATCTTGAACGACGCGCCCACGCGTTGACGTGCCTCGATTCGGGATCGTCTCCGATAGTTCGCCTCTGATCTTTCTGAGCACGGTGTCGGATCTCCACCTGTTGCGCGCAATGTTTGCGAGCGTTGTGATTCCTCGGGCGGTTTGGCGGGAGGTAGTGGTCGAAGGCAGGAATCTACCCGGCGCCGCTGAGGTCGAGCAGGCTTCACGTGAATGGCTTGGCGTCCTAGTCTAGACGTTGTGAATACCACGAGGGTGGCAGAGATCGCTCGCGACCAAAGGCTCCAACCGGGCGAGAGCGAGGCGATTGCTCTGGCCGAAGAGAACTTGCTCCCCGTATTGTTGGACGAACAGCGCGCCGTGTCGTTCGCGCGGTCCTCGGGTACTCGAGCCGTACGGACTCCCATGATTTATGCAAAGGCGAAAAGCCTTGGCCTGATTCCCAGTGTCCGCGACAGGCTTGACCTTCTGAGGCGGCGACGTTTCTTCCTGAAGGACCGTGACTACGAAGCCATTCTGAAGATAGTCGGTGAACTCTAAAGAGGTCAGCCGGCGCAGTGCCCTGATTGAGAGATCCGTTGCCCAGCAGCCCAGCACGGGAATCTCAGTCCAGGGCCGCCAAAGCGCCTTCCAACTCGCCCCGAGTGTGGCCGTCGCCGGTGCGCGTCGTGACTTGGATCCCACGCTGGTACATGCTGCGCGCCTCGTCGGTACGGCCGAGCTTTTCGTAGGTCTGGCCGGCATGGAAGTACGCCGCGGCGTAGTCCGGATTGCGGATGACCAGTTCCTCGAACTCGCGGACGGCTTGCATCAGGTTTCCCGTGTTGACGAATTCCATCGCCAGTCCGTAGCGGGCGAAGGTGTTGTTGGGGTCCTGTAACAGCATGGCTTCGAGGGCTTCCTGGCGATTGATAGGCATGATCAGGTCCCATGCTACTATACCGGCCATGGCCTGTCCGTACTTCGAGCCGCGCCATCGCCTCGAAGACGAAACAAGCCCGATTCCTCCGCCGCTTGGCGACTACTACGGGGGCCGTTGCGTGGCTGGCGACCCGTTCGAGCCAGGCCCGGAAACAGTCCGCGACCTGTGCAACTATGGCTACGTGCGCGGGCGATGCGCGCGATTTCCGGGAGGCGATGCCGCCGACGCGGTGAGGTTCACCATCGGCTCGGACGACGAGACCGTCGTGGTGATTCGCTACGCGATCGAGCGCGATCACTACCCGCTCGACCACGGCGAGCTGTCCTTTCGCCATGCGGCGCAGCCACGCGACTCGGTCCTGCTTCGCCAGGCGCAAGCTTATCTCGAGAGCTACCTGCGCCGGCTTTGATGCATCTATGACGCCGAAATTCGTCCGTGAATCCATTTCCGAGTACGCTGAACTGGCATTGCCCGACGACGCCAACATCCTGGGCAACGTACAGGGCGGCAAGGTGATGCACCTGGTGGACCTGTGCGGCGCGCTGGCCGCGCTGCGGCACGCCCGGCGTCCGGTGGTGACGGCTTCGGTCGATCACATGAGCTTTCTGCACCCGGTCCGCATCGGACAGCTCATCACGCTCAAGTCGTCGGTGAATCGAGTGTTTCGCACGTCGATGGAAGTGGGAGTGAAGGTGTTTGTGGAAGACCTGATGACCGGCGGGATCCGTCACACCTCGTCGGCATATCTGACCTTTGTGGGCATCGACAAAGACGGACGGCGCGTGGAGATTCCGCAGGTGGTCCCGGAGACGGATGACGAGAAGCGGCGTTACGAAGAGGCGGCGGCCCGCCGCGAGTACCGTTTGCAGCTCAAGCAGCGGGGGCCGTGCAAGTAGTTCATTTGCGGACTAATCCAACTCCAAACGGCGCACTTCGCTCTCCATTCTGATCGCGCCCCCCGCGGTCGCCGGGTCGACACGCGAACCAGACGCGAGCACGTACGACTTTGCCATAGTATCGAGAGACGTCATGATATCGGATCGAACTGTGAACGCAAGCCTGCTCATGCTGTTTGCCCTCCAGACGGCGTGGGGTCAAGGGAGCATCGCTACGGCGCGACTGGACGCCGTGGAACAGCATTTGAAAAGCGACTCGGAACAGGCCCGCATCGCCGGCGCGGTCTGGCTGGTGGCGCATGACGGCAAGATCCTTCGCCATGGGGCCGCGGGCTACCGGAATATCGGGAACAAGGCGCCGATGCGGCCCGACAGTATCTTCCGGATCGCGTCCATGACCAAGCCGGTGACCGTGACGGCACTGATGATTCTGGTTGAGCGAGGCCGCCTCTCGCTCGATGATCCCGTCGTCACGCACCTGCCGGATTTCAAGGGTTCCGTGGTAAAAGGCTCGGCGGCGGGCGAGACAGAGAAAGCGCTAAGGGCGATCACCGTGTTTGACCTGTTGACACACTCGTCCGGCCTGCCCAACCTTCCGCCCGAACCGTACCGCGACCTGTGGTGGAAGCGCGACCACACGCTGGCGGAAGCGGCCGCCGTCTATGCGTCGCTGCCTCTCGAATATCAGCCTGGGACGAGTTCAATCTACAGCAACCCGGGGATGGCGCTCGTCGGACGTCTCGTGGAAGTAATTTCCGGGCAGCCGTACGAGACCTTCGTCGAGACCGAGATTCTGCGTCCCCTGCGGATGTCGGAGACCTTCTACCGTTTGCCGCCATCCATGAACGACCGGCTCGCATCGATGCACGCGCGCGGTCCGGCCGGCGTGACGCCCGATGAAAGCAGGGAAGGCTCGACGAGTGCCAAGTACCCTTCGCCCGAGGGCGGACTCTTCTCGACCGCCACCGACATGTTTCGTTTCTACCAGGCGATGCTGAATGGCGGGAACCTCGACGGGGTCCGTATCCTCTCGCGCGCCTCGGCGCAGGCGATGGTGGAGGCGAGGAGTGCGCAGGCGGAGAAGGAATCCGCCATCGGAATCCGGTACGGACTCGGCTGGTGGGTGACGAGCGGCCGCCGCGGACGTTATGCGATGCTGCCGGAGAACACGTTCGGACACGACGGCGGATATGGCACGACCGGCTGGGTGATTCCCCAAGCCAGGTTGGTCGGCATTCTGATGGTGCAGGGCGGCGCGGACGAAAGGGCGATCTTCCGCAACATGCTGGCCGCCGCGATCCAATGAGCGACTACCTGCCGTGCGCTCGCAACAACTCGTCGACTTCCGTGTAGCCCGAAGGGAAATCGACGGCCTTGCCAGACGCTCCGGCCTCCAACAGTGCCTGAACCGACTCGGGCGACCGGCGGTAAGCCCAATACGAATCGACACATGCCTGAACGGCGAGGGCGAGCGGGGTACGCCCCTTTCCGTCCAGCACGTCAACTGGCGCACCGCGCTCGATCAGGAAGCGCACGGTGCCGTGCCACGCACGCCATGCCGCGACATGCAGGGCGGTGCTGTTGTTCGCGATGCCGAAATAGCCGTCGCCCTCTTCGTACAGGGCACGGACGTCGACACCCAGGTCGAGCAGGTGCCGCACGCCGGCGGTGTTCGCGGTTCCGGCGAACTCCGCCAGCAGAGTCCCACCCTGCGCGAGGAGTTCACGAACGAGTTGGGGCTCGGCAGCGGCGATGGCGCGGACGAGCGCAGCGTCGTCCCGGGCGCAGGCGGCGATCAGGCGCTCCACCCCGTGAAACTGCATCGGGATCCCCCGTCGCTCGAGGACTTCGAGGACATCGCCGCGTCCCCGGCGGGCGGCGATAGACAGGGCCGACTTGCCGTCCGGCCGGTTCGGCAGTGCCGGATCGGCTCCATGGTCCAGCAACGTTTCGATGTTCTTCAGGGCGTTATCACGCCGCAACGCCTGGTGGAGTGCGGTGTAATGCCAGCGGGTCATCCGGTTGGGATCGGCGCCGTGATCGAGCAGTAACACGATGCCCTCATAGTCGTGCCAGTCGGCCTTGCGAAGCAGCAAGGTGGCCAGGCTTTCGGCGGTGAGTTTGCCGCTATCGAGGAGAACTCGGAGCGCCGCGTTGTCGTGCGTTTCCGGAGCGTGATAGGGGGTCTCCTCGTCGTTCGGGTCGCCGCCGCGCTCGAGCAACAGGCGGGTCAACGCCGGGTGGTGGGCGACGCCGGCGGCGCCGTAGAGGACGCTCTCCCATTCCGGCTGGGGCCGGTGGCTGTTTTCCCAGAATCCCGTATTCGGGCTCGCGCCGGCGTCGAGGAGAGCGGTGGCGGCTCGCACGAAGCCGTCCGTCCTGGTGCGGTCGAGGCGGAGATACTTCGAGAAGCAGAGGTGCGTGAGCGGGTCCCAGCCGCGGGGACCACCCTGGGCCGTGGCGTTCGCCGGATCGAGCGCGAGAAACCGGCGGACAGCGGCATCGTCGCCGAGGATCGCGGCCGTGTGGATGTCACTCGTGGCGATCTCAGGGTGAGCGGCCAGGATCGCCTCGGCGCGGTCGAGGGAGCCGTGCCAGACACTGGCTTCGATGAAGGTGGAGCGAGGATCGTCCACGGCGTCCACCATGATACGCGGAACCCGGGAACAGTGCCGGTCGCTGGAAGCATGCATGGCCAAGAGGCGAGCGAGTGCAAGCCCGCCTGCGGCCCGCGAGTCGCATGTATGCGACCCCTACATTTGGCACTCGACCGCAAGGGCGCGCTAACTAAAGCGCGCCAGCGTCGAGACAGACTCGTCTCGACGCGTTGCCGCCCGCAGGCCGGCCTTCCGGGGCGACGGTTCTGCTTTCAAGGCCGCCGGCTCATCGGCCAGGTGCGACAAGATAGTTCACCAATCGAAGGGAAGCGTTCTGCATCTCAATGTCGAAGCCTTCGATCTCGCTGCATAAGTACCTGTAGCACCACAACGCCGGAATGGCGACCAGGAGGCCCATCGCCGCGGGTGCCAACGCAAACGAGAGTCTCTCCGCGATGGCCGCCAGCAGCGTCGCCCGGTCACATCCACAGCTGGGAAACGAATCTTCAATACCCCGGACTGTTCCGTAGAACCCGACGAACGGCGCAGTCGAAGCAATCGTGGCCAGGCTGGTGACCCCGCGTTTCATTCCCGCACGGACATGGGCGGCCGTGCGCTCGGAACGGCGCCGGACGCATCCAATGGTCTCCGTGCTGGACAGCCTTCGCATTGGCGAAACGCGGGCTTTGCCTCACCTACCGTAGACGCCGGTACGCTGATTTTGTTCCCGCGTGCGCGGGCGGCCCGACGAGGATCGCGTCTATTGACTCATCATGCGAAGAGCAGGCGCCCCTTTGGTTCAGGAATGGTAAGCCCCAGTCCCCGCGCCGTCTCGATCCATTCGCCGATGACGCGTTCGGCATTCGCCAGTGCCTCCTGGCGCGTGGCTCCGTCCGCGGCACAGCCTGGCAACTCGGGAACCTCCGCTATGAAGGCCTCATCCGCGTCGATCCAATAGAGGATGATCTCGTATTTCGTCATTCGATCTCTCTCGCTGGTCCATACCGGACGATGACATTCCGAACCTGCCGTCACCTGATACGATTTCGCGGACGAACCTGGCGGTTGAAAATTCAAGACCACGACAGTCTATGGCCGCGATTCTACCGGCAGCGCTCCGGCAGGCGTATATTCGACGCGGCGGCTCATCGTGTCACGCCAGCGTTGCTCGACCTCAGGTGGAAACGATCGCACCATCTGCTCGACGCGGACGCGCATTTGAGAAGTGATAAAGGGATTGGCGCCGGCACAATCGTAGCTTTCCGCCGGGTCCAGTTCCAGGTCGTACAGTTCCGGGGTGACGGGAAGATTGACTCTCGGACCATCGGAACTCCACGGAAGGCGCGAATAGCGGGAGAAGTGCATCTTCCACTTGCCCTGCCGTGAGCACTGGATCTCATAGCCGTCGAAATAAAGCAGCGGGCCGCGCTCGACCTCTTCATTGATTCCGAACAGAACATCCGATATGTCAAGCCCGTCAACGACGGCGTCCGGCAGGTCGGCGCCGCATAACTGGGCCAGCGTCGGCAGAATGTCCATCGTGCTGGTGACCGCCGAACACACATGGCCGGGCGGAATACGGCCAGGAAGGCGCGCGAGGAAGGGAACACGGAACCCGCCTTCGAACGATTCGCCCTTGTTGCCTTTCAGGCCCCCTCGGCTGCCTTGATACCAGGGCCCATTGTCGCTGAGGAACAGCACCAGGGTGTCGGCGGCAACATCGTTGCTGGACAGCGCCGCCAGAATCTCACCGGCGCTCCAATCCAGTTCCTCGACGGCGTCACCGTACAGGCCGAGATGCGATGTATTCCGGAAACGGCTGGAGACGCGGATGGGAATGTGGGGCTCATGAGGCGCCAGATACAGAAAGAACGGCTGTGCCTTCGAGCGGTTGATGAACCCTACCGCTTCTTCCGTGTATCGCTGCGTCAGCTGGTCGGAGTCGGGAAGCTCTTCCACTGTTTCCAGGTTGCGCATCAGGGTCAGCGGCCACATGTCGTTGCTGTAAGGCACGCCGAAGTATTCGTCGAAGCCGCGCCGGGTCGGCAAGAACTCCGGCCGAGAGCCCAGGTGCCATTTTCCGATGCACGCGGAGCGATATCCGGACATCCTCAGCATTCGCGCGACGGTGGTTTCCGAATCGGGCAAGCCAGTCCGATCGGCTGCCTGCAGCACTCCCACCATCCCGGTGCGCACCGGGTACCGCCCCGTCAACAGCGCCGCGCGCGAGGGCGAGCAAACCGAACTGGCTGAATAGAAATCGGTAAAGCGCATCCCGTCGGACGCCAGACGATCCAGATTCGGTGTCCGGATTCGAGATCCGTAGCAGCCCAGGTCCCCGTAGCCGAGGTCGTCGGCGACGATCATCACGATATTGGGACGGCGCCCGGAAAGGGTTCTTTTCCGGGCCCCCAACAAGGCGGTCGCCGGACTTGCTCCCAGGAAAGATCTGCGATTCATGGCCAAGGCCATGCTTTATACTAGAACGGTTGATAGAGGTCGCGCAGCCGGAAAGTGCGATAGGCGAGCGTGTCCAGGTTCAGAGAGAACACCGGAGATCCGGCGGGATTCACCTCCACTGAGGTCGCCAACCCCCGTAGAAATCCAAGGTTGAAGTGGTAATTCCCGTTGCTGAGCTTCTGGGCCGAACCCAGCGCGGCCGAGAGCGCGCCTAAATCGGCATTCAGTACCAGCCGGGCCGTACGGGTTGCCTCGTCCAGTTGGATCGCCTGTCCGCGGCTGTGCGACGAGGGGATGGCACGCGCTCTCGTGTTTCCATTGTCGAACACCACCAGCGTGGAATTGTCGCCCGGTACAAACCCCCCGTCGTGCTGGTGCGAAAACCAGGGCATCGGGTCGTCGCTGATCATCGTGAAGTCGCCGTGCCGGCCAAGACGCCACAGGATATCGCCTGTTCCTAAGCCGTCCCGGTAGTCGATCTTGATCAGCCAGTCCAGGTGACGGATGGACATCAGGATGTTGCCGTCCGGAGTGTACTGGAGGGAGTTCGAGTGCAGCCAGTCGTTCGCCGTTTCCGCCAGGTAAAGGGGGGGGCACCCACCCTGGCCAGGGGAACACTTCTCGTCGAGAATCGCGGCATTGCGGGGATCGAGATGGTCGAAAGCGTCCCACGCCCAAACCACCTCCAGGTCGGCGTTCAGAATGATGATCGCGTCTCCGAGGATATCGACGGGACCATCTCCCTGGACGCCTTCCAGAATCTGCTCCACCGACGCGAGTGCCATCAGCTTGCCGTCCGGTAATCGAACCGCTTCATGGTGGAAGCCGCTGATGGGGCGTCTACCCATCGCCGCCAGTTGCTCGTTCACGCGGGCCGCGTTGGTTTCGCGAATCGTGTACCCGGCAATATCAAACTCGCGCACCGCCTGATATGCTGCCCCCAGGCTCTCCATTTCCACGATCCCGAGAAACAGCCCGTTCCCGGCGGCCCGGGTCAGCGTAGCGTAGCCCTGATAAAACCAGACCAGATTGCCATCCAGGTCCGTCGCGAAGGGCGTCGAGCCGATCAGGCTGAACAGCATCATCCCCTCGGCGCTCAGAGAGGTTTGGGGCATGGAGGCGAACACCGAGGGAAGCGGCTGATCCACCACCGGCGTCGTGAATGCCGTGCCTGTGCTCTGCTGCCGTTGATCTCCTGTTTCGATGACGTGCCAGGCCGAATAGCCGGTGTCCGGACGCAGACCGGCGATATAGAAATTCATGGTTCGGCCCGGCACGCACGGTTTGGCCGGCGTCTGGTGCACGGCGCGGCGGGGCGCTTGAAAGGCAACCTGCATCGTGCTCCCTCCCTCACAGGGAGGAGCACTGTAAAGGAAAACCAGCGGATGATCCGTCGCATTCACCACCGGCTCAGTGCTGGTTACGCGTGGAACGACGTCCACATACTCGACCCTGACCGCTCTCTCACCGGTTTCCTGGTTCCTGGCGGCAACTTCGATTTCGTAGCCGCCCTCATGGTCGGCCGCGGTCCAGTTCAACGAATCGAGCGGCCCGAAGTCGCGAATCACGCGGAATGGCTCGCCCAATTCTCGAGCGCGGAAACGATACCACACCTCCGACGTCACCTCGCCGTCGGGCGAAGCGGTCAGTGTCACGCGGTCGCCGACCCGGACGTTGATCAGCTCAGATTCATTGAGGCGGATTCCCATCTGGGCTAACACCGGGGTCGTTGAAAGGACAACCATCGAGCAGAAGATGGGGGGGAGCAGTCGGTTCTTGTACATAGTCGAGCCAATTGAGTCATCCTGCACGGATTTCTCCGCGGAGGTTTTGCTAGTCCCGCGCCTGGCGACGACAAATGGGCCGTCATCGAGTACAGAAAGGCCCTGGGATACAACCATATGTGGTCATGTGACCAAATATCGCCTGTCGCCAGAACTCGTCATTTGAGGCTGCAGCGCAAGTAAATGCTACAAAGCAGCCGCATTTCACCTACCGGCTGACGCGTTTGCGTTTGATTCGGGCCACCGGACTCTACAGCGTGATAACGTCCGCCGGCGCTATGCGAATCAATGCGAAAAGGACACAAATCGCCTCCCTGGCATTCGGGGAGGCCTCCAGCATGAACCAGTTAAGGGACAGCCCTCGGTTGGTTCATGGATGGTATGGCGTTTCGAGCGCCGCTAAGGTCACACGGTACCGAAAAATTCTGTAAAGTTATCTGGCCGTCTCCTGGAATCAGCTATTTGCACGCAGGGTGCCAATACCGGATTCATTCCGGGCCAAACCTGATATGATTGCGTGTCAAAAATGATTGGGAAAGTTCTGGTGGCTTCGGTCCTCGCTTTTGCTATGGAGATCGACGTTTTCGCTGAAGACATACCGGCCTGGCGAACGATTGTGATGGGCACCCAGGGCCTGGTCGCGGCGGAACATCCGCTGCAAGCCCGCGCCGGAGTGCGCGTGCTGGAGCAGGGCGGCAATGCCGTCGATGCGGCTGTCGCCGTCTTCTACATGACTGCCGTCACGGAACCCAGCGAGGCGGGCCTGGGCGGAGATGGCTTTATCCTCGCTTACATCAAAGCGCTCGATCGCGTCGTCCACATCAACGGCAGCGGGCCTTCGCCGAAGCTGGCGACGCGCGAGTTCTACCGGAAACTGGGACTGGTTCCTCTCGATGGTCCGTACTCGACCAGCGTTCCCGGCGCGGTTGGAGGCTTCGACCTGCTGCTGAAGAGGTTCGGCACCCGGCCCTATCAGGCGCTGCTGGCCGATGCAATCGCAAGCGCCGCGAACGGGTATCCGCTCAGCGCGTGGGGCAGCGGCAACTTCCGGAAATCGGCGGACATGCTGCGTAAGTGGGAAAGTTCGTCGCGCGCCTTCCTGCCGGAAGGCCGGCCGTTGCCGATGGGACAGATCCTCCGGCAGCCCGATCTCGCGAAATCCCTCACGCTGATCTCGCAGCAGGGCGCGGATGCTTTCTACCGGGGGCCGATTGCGCGCCTGACCGCCGCCTATCACGAGAAGCACGGCGGATTGCTGCGCTACGAAGACCTGGCTGCGTTCGAGGCGGAAGAGTCGGCTCCCATCCGGATTCGCTACAAGGATCTCGACGTGTACCAATCGGCGCCAAACTCGGGCGGCATTGTCATGCTGATGGCTCTGAACATTCTCGAGGGCTTTGACCTGCGGAAACTCGGCCACAATTCGCCCGGGTACTTGCACGTGTTGACGGAAGCCTTCAAGCTGGCCTTCGCAGACCGGCATCCGTACATCACCGATCCGCGCTTCGCCAGCGACATGCCAATCAAAGGACTGCTCTCGAAAGAATACGCGGCGCTGCGGCGGGGGCTGATCAGAATGGATCGCGCCATTGAGGGAGTCGCCCCGCCCGGAGATCCACGCCACGGCAGAGCCGTGCTCGACGGGCACGCCATCCGCTATCACCAGCCCGGGACCCGCGCGCCGGCCGGCACGGTGGAGGCTGCGCGGCACGAGCAGACCTCCTCGTTTGCCGTCGCCGACCGCTTCGGCAACGTCGTGTCCGTGACGCACAGCATCAACGGTGGATTCGGCAGCGGCATGACGGTCGAAGGCGCGGGGTTTCTGTTGAACAATCGTGCCTCCTATTTCGGGCTCGATGCGGCGGATGTGAACGTCGTTGCGCCCGGCAAGCGGACACGGCAGGGCGCAATCCCGGCTATGGCGCTCAAAGACGGCAAGCCGTTTCTCGCCTGGAACACACCCGGCGGCGACACCATTCCCCAAACCATGTCCCAGGCATTTCTGAACGTCGTCGAGTTCGGTATGAACGTGCAGCAGGCGGTCGAAGCGCCGGCCATCGCGACTTCGAATTTTCGCTTGTCCTACTATCCGCAAAGTCCCGGCAACGGCCTGGCAATGACGCAGCACCTGGCCGGCCGCGTGGGCAAGGCGCTGGAGACCCTGGGCCATCCGGTGCAACCTACTCCGACACAGCCCCCCTACGGTGCGCCTTCCGGAACGGGCGCCGTGAAGATGATCCTGATCGACCCGGCCACCGGCGTGATGTTCAGTGGCGTCAGCCCGGCCAAGGACAACTACGCCCTCGGCTTCTGAGCAAGCTCACATGCTTGTCGCCCGAGCGAGCGGTCTGTCACAATAGAGACTCAGGAGAAACAGCATCGTCCAGGTTTGTGTGCTGGCCAGCGGTAGCTCGGGCAATTGCACGTACGTCGCCAGCGATCGGACGGCGGTGCTGATCGATGCCGGCCTGAGCGTCAGGGAAACGGCGCGCCGCCTGACCGCGGCGGGGCTGGCGTTGGAATGCGTCAACGCGATTCTGGTAACCCACGAGCACTCGGACCATGTCTCCGGCTTGGTCCGGCTGGCGCGCAAGCTTCGGTTGCCGGTGTACGTGACGGAGCGCACCGGGCAGTCCATCGACTGGGAGGGATCTGAGGCCAAGGTCGAGCGGTTTCAGGCCGGCTCGACGTTCTCGGTGGGCGACCTGGAAGTGGATAGCTTCACGATTCCGCACGACGCGATTGATCCGGTGGGATTCAGCATTCGGGTCCAGGGTGTCAAGTTCTCGGTGGCGACCGACCTTGGCTATGTCACCGATTCGATCCGCTTTCATCTGGCGGGCGCGAACCTGCTGCTGCTGGAATCGAATCACGACCTCGAGATGCTGAAGGTCGGGCCGTATCCGTGGCCGGTGAAACAGAGGGTCATGAGCCGTGTGGGGCATCTCTCCAACGACCACGCGTGCGATTTCATTCGCAACGATTTCGATTCGAGAGCCGGCATCCTGGTTCTAGGACACCTGAGCGATCAGAACAACCATCCGGAGATTGTGAGGCTGATGGCCCATCAGGCGCTGGCGGCGCGCGGCCTTTCCACGAGGCTCGTCGTGGCCACTCAGAAACAGGCGACCGAAGTATTCACCTTGTAAGAGAAGACTGAAGATGATTAGACGATACACGCGCCCGGAGATGGGACGCATCTGGAGCGACGAAAACAAGTTCGCGACCTGGTTGGAAGTGGAGTTGGCGGCCTCCGAGGCGCTGGCCGAATTGGGGATCGTACCCGCGCAGGCGGCATCGCTACTACGCCAGTATGCGGCCTTCGATGTCGAACGCATCGACGAAATCGAGGCCGAGGTCAAGCATGACGTCATTGCGTTCACAACGTCGGTGGCCGAGAAGATGGCTGCCGCCAAGAACGCGGAAGTGTCGCGCTGGCTTCACTACGGGCTGACGTCGAATGACGTGGTCGATACCGCGCAGGCGCTGCGGATCGGGCAGGCGTCGCGTCTGATCGAGCAAGGCCTGGAGAAGTTGAGAGACGTCCTGAAGCGCCGCGCGCTCGAGTTCCGCCGGACCGTACAGGTCGGCCGGACTCATGGCGTCCACGCCGAACCGATCACCTTCGGGTGGAAGGTCGCTATCTGGTACGAAGAGATCGGCCGTAACCTCAAACGCTTCCGCGCCGCGGCGGAGGACTTGCGATTCGGCAAGATCTCGGGAGCTGTCGGCACCTTCGCGCACATCGGGCCGGATGCCGAGGAGCGCATTTGCGCGAAATTGGGCCTCGAACCAGCGCCCATCTCCACACAGGTTCTCCAACGGGACCGTCACGCGGCCTATCTGTGCACGCTGGCCGTGATTGCCGCGACTCTCGAAAAGATCGCGTTGGAAGTGCGCCACCTGCAGCGGACCGAAGTGCGGGAAGCCGAGGAATACTTCTCCAAAGGCCAGAAGGGAAGTTCGGCGATGCCGCACAAGCGCAATCCGGTGATGTGCGAGCAGATCTGCGGGCTGGCCCGTGTTGTGCGATCGAATGCGCAGACCGGCTTGGAGAATGTCGCGCTGTGGCATGAGCGGGACATTTCCCATTCGTCGGCCGAGCGCGTGGTACTGGTCGACTCGACCATCCTGGTGGACTACCTGCTTGCCCGGACGACCTGGCTCGTCGACAAGCTGATCGTGTATCCGGATCGGATGCGGAGAAACCTGGATCTCACAAAGGGGCTCGTGTTCTCGGGGCAATTGCTGCTCGATCTGGCCGCCGCAGGGATGCTGCGCGAGACGGCCTATCGGCTCGTCCAGGGCCATGCGATGCGGGCCTGGGAAGAAGAGGGCGACTTCCGCGCTGCGATCGAGGCCGATCCGGAGGTTCGCAAAATCCTTGGTCCAGAGAAGATTGCGCAGACCTTCTCGCTGGACCGGCAACTTCGCAACATCGACGCGATCTTTCAGCGCGTGTTCGGCGAGTGAACACCACCCCGCTCCCCTGAGAACATCTGCCCGCGACAGCCACTCTGTCGAGGTGAGGCCCACCCGCCGGCGTCTCCCGCATGTGTACCCTGAAGGCAGGTGGATTTTCCCGGTCGCCTTTATGTTCTCTTCAAGAGCCAGCGGCCTCGATCAGGAGTTTGGCCGCCCGAAGCCGCATCGCGGCATGGATGCGGCTGGCCACATACTGAAGGAAGCTATGTCGACAGAGACCGATGTATACTGGCCGCTGTTTGGCAACCCGAGGGTGGACTTGAATGAAAGCTCAGCTTGAGCTGCGAGAAAGGGCCTTGGCGGCGACGGCCGAGGGCGTGGTCATTGCCGATGCCCGATTGCCCGACAACCCGATCATCTATGCGAATGCCGGTTTCGAGCGGCTCACCGGCTACTCCGTCGAAGATGTGCTGGGGCGCAATTGCCGGTTTCTCCAAGGGCCTAACACGGACTGGGATTCGCTGGAGCGGCTGCGCTCGGCAATTCGTCAGAAGCAGGAGTGCACGATCCAATTGCTCAATTACCGGAAAGACGGAAGCACCTTCTGGAATCGCCTTTCCGTCACGCCGATCCGCGATGCTGCCGGAGAGGTTACGCATTATATCGGGGTACAGTCAGACATCACCGAGCAGAAGCGCACCGAGGAGGCGCTCCAGGCGGCTAACCAAAAGCTGGAGGCTGTCGCAGGGCGCTTGAATCAGGATCTCGAGGCCGCCGCAGCCTTGCAGCGCGCGTTGCTGCCGGAAGCATTACCCCAGGTCCCCGGAGTCAACCTGGCCTGGGCATTCCGGCCCTGCCAGGAACTGGCTGGCGACACGCTGAATGTGTTCCTGCTCGACGACCGCAGGCTCGCCCTGTACATTCTGGACGTTTCCGGTCATGGGGTAGCTTCGTCCCTGCTCTCCTTTACTCTGAGTCACCTCCTGTCCCCGATCCGGGAGAAATCCGCGCTGTACCAGGCCGCCGGTGACGGCAGTGGCGCCTACCACGTCTTGCCGCCGGCCGACGTTGTGGCCAGACTGAACAAGCAGTTCCCTTTCAATCCCGACCTACCGCAGTATTTCACAATCGCTTACGGGATTCTCGAGCTTGAAACTGCGAGACTCCGCTACGTCTCGGCTGGGCATTTCAATCCCGTGTACGTTCCCGCCGGCGAACCATCGCAAATAGCGGGTGCGGGGAGTTCCCCTCCGGTTGGTCTGTTCCCCAATCCGCGTTACGAGGAGCAGGTCCTGGAACTTAAGCCGGGCGACCGTGTCTATCTGTCCACCGACGGAGTCATCGAAGCGGAAAACAGCGCAGGGAAGGAATTCGGCTTGGCCCGGCTCGTCGACGCACTGGACCGGTGCCGCAACTCTTCGCTTGCGGAGGGATTGACATCCGCCATGGCAAGTGCCCAGCAGTGGTGTGCTCCGTCGGCCTTTGCGGATGATGTGTCCATGCTGGCCCTCGAGATCTCCAACACGGCTGGCTGATCAGGCGATCGTGCGTCCCAGGCTAGGCTTCCTTTGGACCGCCCGCGCGGTGCGGTCCAGAACAGGGGCCACCGCCGAGTAGATGTTCTCCAGAAGATTTAAGAGACCAATACATCAGGCGCCGCATCCTACCTGGTGAAGTGGCCTCCACCAGACCCGTCCGGCGGCCAGCCGGCGCGGGCATCCGAGTCCCTGTCAACGAAGAAGAAAAGGACGAGAAGACGACCGTGAGAAGGCATCTGCTCGCTGGGGTGCTGCTGAGCGCTGCCATCCTGACCGCGCAATTGGGACTTGCCACCAACCAGACTGGCGAGTCGGGTGGGCAGCGTCTGGAGCGGGAGGTGCGGCGCGAATGACCGGCGATGCGGGCCGTCCCCCCGATCCTCATCCTCGTGGCAAACGGCAACGTGACGCTGGAGGGTGTGCTCGCCACGGATCTGGAACTGAGTGTGGCCAATACCCGGGCCAACGGAGTCTCCGGGGTCTTTTCCGTCAAGAATAACCTGAGGCTGGAGATTAAGACGTGATAGCCGCGAGCCGAAAGAGCTTTCCCACAACAAAAGCCAGTTCCTTGTGGATCGGTCCTGCGATTCTTCTATGGTTCGCCGCGGGCGCTTCGCAGGCTCGGGCTGCCGGCTGCGAAGACTGCCGCGTTGAGCCCTCCGCCGAGATTTCCGCCGGAACTGTGCGGCCGCCGGAAACCTACAGGCCGTTGACGGGACGGGAGCGATGGAACATCTACTTTCGCGAGGCATTCTGGAGTCCGGGAGCTTTCTTCCGAGCCGCCGGACCCGCCCTTGGGTCGCACCTGGACAACGACCCGCCGGAATGGGGTCAAGGGAGTGGGGGTTTTAGCCGGCGAGCAGCCAATCGTTTCGGCCGGTTCGCGTTACAGGAGACCTACGAGGCTGCCGGGGCGGCATTGCTTCAGCACGAGGTGCGTTATCTCCGAAGCAACAAGCCGGGATTCCTGCCCCGTGCCGCCCACGCCCTCAAGGCCAACTTCGTGACTTATGACAAAAGCGGTCGCCAGACGCCACACGTCGCACGAATCGGCTCGACTGTCGCCGCCGAATTCACGGGCAACCTCTGGATGCCGCCCGGCCACCGGGGTGCCTCGGAGGCGATGCGCGGCGTAGGGATGAGGCTGGGGATCGGTAGCGCGTTCAACCTGCTGAGGGAGTTCTCGCCCGAACTTCGACGGCTGCTTCCCTGGAAGTAGAAAGGTGGTTGACGGCTAATACCTATGACAGGATTTGCACTAGCCACTCTGCTGACCGCGGGAGTTCTTCAGGCTCACGCGGCTGGCAAACAGGCGCCCTTGCAGGTAGTCCCATCGGTCGACCTGACCAGGTACATGGGCAGGTGGTACGAGATCGCGCGTCTACCAAATCGCTTTCAGCGTGACTGCGCGAGCGACACTTCGGCCACCTACACGCTGCGCCCAGACGGCAAGATCACCGTCCTCAACCAATGCCGTCAGTCCGACGGCCGCTTCAAGTCCGCTACCGGTACGGCGCGCCTGGCGGGCGCCAAAGAACCAAACTCGAAACTGTCGGTCACCTTCTTTTGGCCCTTCTACGGGAACTACTGGATCGTCGACCTCGAACCGGACTACCGGTGGGCGGTAGTGGGCGAGCCCGATCGCAAGTACTTCTGGATCCTGAGCCGGGAACCACGGTTGGACGAGGCGCTTTACAGTGAGATAGTTAAGCGCGCCCGGAACCAGGGCTACGACATCAGTCCCCTGCTCCGCACACCCCACACCCGATGAGCTTCCCGGCGCGCACGGGCCTTTTCCTGGCGCTGCTGCTGGCGTGGCCAGCGGACTCCTCCGACGTCGAAACACAGCACGCTCTTGACGTCACACTACCGGTCAAGCCGAAGCTGGAGTTGATTCTCCACACCCGTGTCCGCACCCAGCCGGGCGGCTTGGGCTTTTATCAGGGGCGCGCCGGACCGGTTCTGGACTGGGCTGCAACCGACCGGATCGATCTGTTGGGAGGCTACTACTACGCGCAGCAGCAACGGAAAGCCGATCGTGACTTCGTCGGCGGCCACCGGTTCTTCGGCGGCGCCGAAGTCGCCGTGGCCGGCTACCGGCGTTTGGCCTTCCACCAACGTTTGCTGGCGGAACGTTTCCTTTCCGACGCCGCGCCCGATTTCAGCCGCTACCGGTTCCGCAGCCGCCTGAGTGTCCAGGCGCCGGTTGCCCCATACACCAGCCACGAGTTCTTCCTCGACGCCCAAGGCTGGCGGAGTACGCGCCACTCGATGGGTATCCGCTGGAGCCCCATCCCCGGCGTGCAAATCGACTTGGGCTACCTGTTCGAGAATCGCCGCCCCGACGTGGGCCGTGACCGCCATCTTTGGTTGACATCTCTCCACTTCAAGAAATCCTCGCGGCGGGCCGACCCGGACCCCTAGCCGAGCCGAGGACACCGGAGACGTCCGTGCGCCGGGAGAAACCGGCGTGTTGTCGGGGATGCAAGAGCAGCTATCCATCGTTGCTTGCCGCCAAGGTGCGCCCGGGGCTACCCGGCGGTGGTCGTGGCTTCCGGGCTGGTGGTGGTGACTCGCGATGGTGGGCCCTCGGCGACTCGAATGAGGAAGGAAGGGCGGCCCCACGGCCGTTTCGGTTATCTGCTGCAATTGCTACGCTGTCTCTGGTGCGCTTTGCTCCGCCCATCTTTCTCCGTCCTCAGCCCGGCGAGGCGGCGCCGCAGGAGAGCAGCCTGGGTGGGCCCTTGCTTTGGCCTCTCGAAGAGCCATGGACGATCTGCTGCAGTTGATGTGGTGCCCGCGACATCACCCGCAACGATCTGAGCCGGCGCCGCTCGTGAAGAGCTATTGGCGCAACAGTTGCGAGATTCGCGGTCTTCTCCCAGCTCCCCCTCCTCCGTGTCAGCCCGGACCGGGACTGGTCCCGCGGCCGTGCCGCGTTTCGCTGGATCGCGAACAGCCGGATGAGGGAGACCCCGATTCCAGGGACTGGGCCGCCCGCCTGCTTGGCGCCCCCGTGGGGCTGTGCGGGGCCTTGCCCCTCCGCGCTGCGCCTGCCGGAAGGCGATGATCCCGCTGTTGACGGTATCGGGAATGGACGAAGCCGCGCCTTTCGCCGGCGCGCCCTGGGTTGCGCAGGTGTATGTCTGTGGGAGGTGCGCCTCCCGGCCCACAAAGCTGCCCTACGAGCATTCCTGAACGGACCATGACCTACGAACAAGCGATTGCGATCTGCCGCAACCCGGCCCGCTCGGTTCGGGATGCCAAAGCCGTGCTCCGCTGGGCGGTGTCCGAACCCGCGCCGGACAAGGTCTGGTTTCTCCTCCTGCTTGCCACCAATGCGTTCGCCGCTCATAAGGGTTTCAACCCGAGTTCGATGCAGCGGTCCTGGAGTGCGTCCGGGCGGATGCCTCCGGTCTTTGGGATTGCGTGGAGAGGGATTGGGAACACAGTCGGGTCTTCTGCGCCTTGCTGCTCCTGCTGAAACTGCCGGATGTGTCTCCCGCGCGTCTTCTCGCTTTGGGCCGCAAGCCGATGGGGAAATCACACTGGCATCATCTCGTACGCTGGGCGGAGCGCTCGGGAGTAGCAATCCCGGATGAGATGGCACAGCAACAAGAGCGGTGGGAGGCGGAGTTTCAAGACGGCCTCGGCGGCGGCGGATGGGGCGAACTCGGTTCGCGGCGGGCCCATTGGCCCCCGGACAAGGATCTGGCCGAGCCGCCGTTCGATCCCGCAAAGGCGCCGGCCGCGTCGCTACCGCAAGGCTACGGTGCGGGCACCACTTCCGTCACCCACGACCTGGAGGCCATCCGGCAATGGATACGGGAACGTCTCCCCAAGGCTCCGTCTGAGCTCAGACCAGGCCTCACCGTCGAGGAGATCACCGCGCGTGTGCTCTGGTTGCCCTTCGTCCTCCCGGAGGAGGTGTATGAGCTGTATCGCTGGGCGGACGGGTCCGCCGGACCGAGACCCATCACGATCGTTCCCGGGTACGCTTTCCTGCCTTTGGAAGAAGCAGTGGAATTGTGCCAACTGAACCGGGAACTTCACTGGCGAAACAAGCGTTGGATGCCACTGTTCGATCTGAACGGCGAGGTCACGCTGTATGCGGCATCCGCGGCGACTCCGGCGGCGACCGCCCCAGTGGGGGTGTTCGAAGTGGAAACCGGCGGCCGGAGGCACGCGCCAAGTCTCGCCGCGCTGCTGGCAACGACCCGGCAGCGGTACGAATCCGGCCGGTACGTGGAGCGTGACGGGCGCATCTGGGATCGGAAACACCTTGCTCGCCTGGGGCTCGTCTGAGCCGCCGTCTATCCGGCCTTTTCTCAAACACACGAATGAAATCGGAAACTCCACCCGGTTGCAGTTGTCCATGAAAACAGGGCGCAGCGGACTCCGCAGTGGGTGAGGTGGTGGGCGGCCGCAGGCAACAGCCGCTCGTGGCATGCGGGGTATTCTGCCGAGGAGTGGCGGTGGCTTCGGCGAGCAAGCCGCGGGTGACCAGGATCTCGGCGAGGTTATCGTAGGCCACGCCGAGAATATCAGCGCCAGAGCACTCGCAGTGGGGGATCGCGTCAGGCGCCGTCCGTTCGGCTTCGTCAGAACGGCCAAGTTTGTTCAGCGCATCCCTCCTCACCCGCCGCCTCTCGAATCTCGATCTCCATGGTCCGCAGGCGGACCGACTCCTCAGTGCTGGATGGAGCGGTGTCCGATGGGACGGCTTTCCGAACGGTACCGCCGTGACGCTGGAACCGCCTCGCGATAGACTGGACGGCAGGGGACGTGCTGACGTCAAGTATGCCGGACGGATCAAAAGTGGCCGTCCTCCGGGACAGGCTCGAGCGCACGCTGCAACAACTCGCAGCCGCATTGGCGCCCGAGTACGAAGCCGGTCCCGTCACCGCCAGTCGCCCCTTGGCGGTATGCCAGCAGTTCGTCCGCCCTTTGTGTGACAGCCTCGTCGGTACGGCGGACATCGAGATTCGACGCGAACTGGAATGGCGCCTCGATCTGCGCGCCTACGTCACCGTATCGCACCGTCGATTCAGTAGGATCTGGAGACAGCACCTGGCATTGGAGTCACCGCCCCTGCGCCAGATCCCGGAACCACACAGGTGGATCTCGATCCTGGACCGCGGAATCGATGACTTTGCAGTTCGCTGGTGGAAGAAGCGTGAGGTCGCGGTCCGCAACTGGCGTGAAATTCGAAATGACAAGGATGCCGAGAAGGCCGTCAGGGACGTGAGTCGCGTGCTGAAAGCGCACGGCTGTGAATGGCTGGAGACGGTGCGAACGCTCGATCGCCTCTTCGCCGAGATTGGAATGCTCCGGGATCTGCCGCCGCTACAGTGGGATGAGCGATCCGATTCGCTGGCCCGGATCGGCAGCCGCGTTGAGGAGCTGTGGCGAATCGAAGCTGCCCTGCGCGGAGCAACGGGAGACGTCGAAGCGGCCCAACAAATTCTCAGCGTCCGGCTTCCAGACCTGATCGCCGCCCGCGGCCTCGACCGTGACGACCGCGCTCACATCGATGCTTTCCACAGGAATCTGGCAAAAGCGATCGAACTCGAGTCCGGCACGTAAGGGTCCGTCACGTGAATCTGCTTTTCCGCTGCCGCGCAAGATCAGATGGAAGTACGGGAAGGCGGCGGGCGTGTCCGAGGCCGCCGTTTTGACTGGCAAGAGGAGGCCGTCGAGCAGGACGACGGGAAGGCCGATTCTCCGCGCCGCGTTGAACCCGGCACGCCTCCAGCACGAGGGTTGCTTCCACACCCTCACGTCCGAAAGCCGAACGAGAAGAGTTGGGCGCTACGCAGGTGGAATCGGACCGAGACGGGCTTTCCTTGCAGCTCCGCCGGAGTGCGACCGCCTCTCCAGGTGAGCGTGGCCGACAACTGATCTCCCGAAAACGCGTTCGAGTTTTCAAAGCCGGCGATCGAGTTTCCCGCGCCGTCGAGCAGCGAGGCCGTGATTCGGCCGCCTTTGGCGGTTCGGGCGTTGACCTCCAGACGGCTGCCGGAGAAGACCAGGGGGACGGTGGTCAGCGTGCCTCCCTCCGCCGGACCGTCGAGGGAAGCGAATCGGTCAACCTTCCATTTCGCAAGACCGATGGAACTGGTGTAGTGCGTCCCGCGCCGTGTGCCTTGCGCGCGATAGATGGCAGGGGTGCCGTGTGTGTAGTTCGCACCGCCGTAGAAGAGCCAGACCTCGTCGCCCTTTCGGAACAGTTGTGACGCCGTGACGATCAAACCCTCATCCCATTCGCCAGGCTTGCCGTTCAACAGGCACGGAGTCCGAAAAGGGCGGGCCCACTCCCGCAGGTCGCGCGAGGCGGCCATCTGGACTTCAAAGGGCCCCTCCTGGTTACCGTAGCGCGCATTGTTGTTGATGGTGAAGACCCATGGAAACGCCAGCAGGCAACTCTCATGCGGGTAGAACCCGAAACCATAAAACTCCGTCCGCATGCGGCTGGCATCGTCCGGCACATCGAGGAGACGGCGCGAAGCCTCGATGCGCCGGAATGAACCCGCGTCATCGCGCGCATCCGGCGTCCACAGGAGTTCGGGCTCGGTCCAGTGCTCGAAATCGTTGCTGGTGATCAGCCAGAAGACCCGGCGGCGCGTGCCACGCACCACTTCCCCGATCTTGGCCAGCGCGACCCACTGCCGGCGATACGGGTCCCAGCACATGTTGATGACGTCGGCTCCCCGGCAGATCGGTTTCTGGCTGTTCCGCGTCCAGCGAATCCCGTCCGGAGAAATCATGGTGTGGTAGCCACGGTCCTCCCGGGGCGCGTGAAGGTAGCAGGACATTTTGTAGCGGCGGTCCGGGTCACTCCTGTCCTTGATCACACTCGCCTGATGGGTGGCGAAGAGGACGACGTTATGCTTCTCGCCGTCCGGGGACCGCAGGGTTCCGACAGGCGGCTTCTCCCAGTGGATCCCATCGCGGCTGGTGGCGTACATGGTGGAATTGTCCATCGACGGCCCGCCGGGCGAAGGAGCGAAATAGTTCGGCGCTTCGCCGAGGTACCACATCTTAAACTGCTGCTCATCCTCGTCCCAGATCACGTTGCCGTAGATCACCAGGCGCCAACCCTCCCACGGCTTTTCCGCCTTGATGAGCGGATTGGCAGCATGTTTCTCGGCCGGATGCAGGGTGCGGGAAATGCCTTTGCTCTCGAAGATCAGGACCTCGTCGATCAGTAACTGGGTGCGGCCGCCGACATCGAACGGGCTGATCGACCGGTATGCCGGCGGCGCCGGCTGGCCTTGCGTGGTCTGCGCCGCCGCGAGCGGCGCCAGGGAGGCCGATGACAGAAAATCTCTTCGGTTCAAGTTGATGGTTCCTTGTGATCCGTCTGAAGACATTATGGCGGAAGCACGTTTGTCGCATCAGGCGAAGGGCCAGTATGGTATTCTCGCCGCTCCTGGAGGCCGAAACCTGTGAAGGCAATCGCGATTCTGGCAACCTCGAGCGTCTGGAGCCTGAGTGCCGCGCAGGCTCCCGCGAGAGTGGATTTCGGGCGTGATATCCAACCGCTGCTTCGAGAGCACTGCGTGGAATGCCACGGGCCTTCGCAGCAGATGAGGGGGCTGCGGCTGTTCCGGCGGTTCACCGGGACGCAGTCCGGGCCGCAAATGCCTCCGTCGGGCCCGCTCGCGGAGCCGAAGATCAACCTGTGACCTCCTCCGCTCGGAACGGCCTCCATCGCGCAGGGCAGCGCGGGTCAGTTGGGCCGCAACGCCGCGTCGATTGCGGTGATGTTCTGGCGGGCGAAATCGGACTCGGCCAGGTCGGCATTGATCTCCAGCACCCGCGCAAAATGCGTCCGCGCGGCCGGCAGGCTGGCCACATCGTTCGCTTCCTGCGCCTTCCTGGCGTAGGACAGCCCCAGAATGTAGTGCGCGTACGGATAGTTCGGCTGATAGACCAGCGCCTTCTGGCAGTCGGCGACCGCCGCGTCGAAGCGGTTCAACTTGTATTCGGAATTGCAGATGCCGAACCACGCGAGGCCGCGCAAATCGCGCCAGATGTCGCGCAGCGTGGGGCGGCTCTTCCGGCCCTTCACCCCGGGAATCAGATACGCCCGGACATAGAAATTGATCTTGCCCGCCAGTTTCGTGTCGAAGTCGCTTCGCCGCAGGTACTCGGAGTATTCGCGGAGCGCCGGGTCGTACTGGCCGCTCATTCGGAGACTCTCGGCCAGCCAGAAATGCGCCTCGGGCGGATGTGCCGCCGGCGTCACCGCCCGGCGCGCCGCGTCGATGGACTCGGCATACTGCCCTTTCATCCGGAAGCCCTGCGCGAGCAGGTACCAGGCGTGCGTGTTCGAGGGGTCGCGCTGCGTGACCAGCGCCAGGTGCCGGACGGCTTCATCGACGTCATCGATGTCGAGCAGCATCCCGCCGAGGGCGGAGTGCGCTTCCAGATAATCCGGGTCAATGGCGATTGCGAGATCCAGATATTTGCGCGCGGAGGGCTCGTCGTAGAGGGCGTTGTAAGCGCGTCCGAGATACAGCGCGGCATCGCTGTAGCGCGCGTCGATCTGAAGCGCTTTCTCAAACCGCTCGACTGCCTTGCGGTAGTTGGCCTCGAGTCCTTTCTGGTAAAACTCGAGGCCCTGGTCGAAAAAATCGACGGCCGCCTTGTTTCTCCGCGCGGGGATTAGAAGCTTCAGGGTGACGGTGGTCCGCTGGCCGGGATAGACCGTCTCTTCGCGCGGCCCGGCGGGTTCATAGCCCCGGTGGACCGCCTTGATCAGCTTCACCCCGGGAGTCAACCCGGGCAGCACCAGCGGCTTGGCTTTGTCGGCCATCCCCACCGAGCGGCCATCCAGGAAGACCTCGACGCCATCCATGTTCACTTCCACCACCAGCGTGCCTTCCTTGGGCGGGGGCGGGTCGGCCGGCTTCACGCGCGAGGCCACGAACGAAAGCAGCATGTTGGCATCGAAGCTGCCGCGGTCGGAAGTGGGAGTTTGCGGGCCGCCCGGCGCTCCCCGTGTGGCTTCACGGACGTTGCGGCGGACGTACTCGGCCAGTTCGTCGGCGGTGACAATGCCGTCGCCCGATTCGTCGGCCGCTCCTTCGAGGCCGGTCTTCACAAAGTAAGTGAACACGCCGTGACCGCCGCCCCAGGTCACGCCTTCATAGGAAAGCTCGCGGTCGCGGCTGGCGGTGAGGGAAAACAACGACGGGTTGATGCCGGCCAGCGAACGGTTGAGCGTCTCCGACTCCGAGCCCGGCGTGATCGCTCCGCTGTGGCAGGCATCGGTGAGAAGCACTTTCCACTTGCCGCGAATCCGCCCGCTGAAGACGCGGCCCAGCTGTTCCATCGGGTAACCGGTTCCGGGGATGTTGTCGCGGTGAATATCGTAGGGCGCCAGGTACGCCCGGCCATTGTGGACAAAGCCGTGGCCGGCGAAGTACACGAGCACCCGATCGTCGTCGGCGGTGACCGACGGGAGCCATTCTTCGAGTTCGCGCCGGATATTGGCGAGCGTGGCCTGCGGACCGATGAGACGGCGGACATGCTGGAAGTTCCCGGCCTCCCGGCTGAGGAGGGTCAAATACATATCCTCCGCGTCCCGCTCCGAGTATTGAAGCTGGGCTCCGGCGGGCAGGTTCTGGTAACGGGCGATGCCGATCACCAGCGCGTAGCTGCGAGGGATCCGGGTTTCGAGGGCGACCGGTTTTCCGGGCTCGGCCTCGAAGCGAATGTCACGCTGCTGCTTCGGCGGAGTCTGAGCCAGAACGGCGCCGGAGAGGAACAGCCATAGTGCCAACCCGAGATGCTGAATGCCGGCCCAATGGTGGCTCGATACTCGAGAGTCTGCGCCACGTACGTGAGCGTCCGGAGCGGAGGTTCGCAGTCGCATGCCCATCACCTGTGCGCAAGGCGATACTCGTAGATTACCGGTTCCGTGAGAGGTTTGGTGGACGACACGGTCGCGTGGTTCTCGGATTTGGAAAAGCGCAGCTCGCGGGACTTAGCCAGCGAAAGGTTCCAGCCCTCCGGGGCGGCGACGGTCAGGACGCGGGGGCCCGCCGTCTCGTCCACACAGTCGCCGCGGGCGCGAAAAATCTCGTCGCGGCACCGCGGAATCAACTCCACCGGCGGCGACGATTTCGGGATCGAGCGCGAGGGGCGTTCCGGCTCCGGCGGAGGGGCCGATTCCCGCTTCGGGCCGAGCGGCGCCGGGCTGATGATCCAGTAGAGGGTTTCGAAGCCCGGCGCGCCGGTGATCTGGAACGACCCGGCCTGCGCCGGAATGGTGTATTCCTGCTGTGCGATCACCCGATTGGAATCGGAGCCCTGGGGAAACAGCAAGGCAAACTCTCCGGAGCTGCCCCGATTGAGCACATAAAGATAGCCGTCGAAGGTCGGACGGGCGCGGAAGCGCACGCGGTCGCCGCTGTCGAGAACGAGCGCGGGATCGACCACCAGCCATCCTCCGGCAGCCGCGCGCTCCAACTGAATCTCGATCTTGTGCGCCGTCGGAGTGAGCGATCTGAATTGCGCCGCGCCGCCGCGGAGGACGGCCACGCACAAGCCGGCGGCTGCGATCATGCGCACACAAGCAGAGATTGACATGGCGAGCCTACCGGTGAGTGAGGCGAAGCTCGACGACGACCCGGGCCTGGTTCCCGGCGTCGGTGTTGACGGCATACACCGCGCTCTCCTGGCTCGAGGGCGTGGTGGACTGATCGACCTTCTCGAAGAACAGGTTGCGGGACTGCATTTCCAAATGTAGCGTACGGATGACCTCCGGCTTGACGACGGAGCGTGCGGACGCCTGCATCGCCGCGGGCGGCTGAGGTGCGGGCCGCGTGGGAACCGGCGGGGTGTTGGTCGCCGGCGGGTTCCCCATCAACTGGTCGAGGCTGGCGTCGCGTGACCGGGTGAGGACAAAAAAGAGCTTTTCTTCGCCCGCCTGATGATCGAAATAGAAACGGCCGCCCGGCGGAATCTCGTAGCGCCGGCTCTTCTCGACGGCCAGCGGGCTGCCCTCCATCAGGTACCACTCCGAACTCGATCCCTGGTGCAACACATAGATAAATCCCCCCTGATTGGCTTCGAGGGTCAGGCGGATCCGGTCGCCGGCGGTGAAGACCGCCGCGGGGCTGACTTCCCGCCACGCGCCCCCGGAGTCGATCTTGAGCAGGCTGTACCGAAGGCCAAGCGGCGCGGGCACGGGGGCCGCAGAAGTCGTCGAAGCCGACGGGGAGACCGGCGCCGAAGCCGCGGTCGGCGTGAAGTACAGATCGCGAGCCCGGGTTTCGGCGGGTGGCGCCGCGATCGCAACCACCGCGCCAACGAAGAACATCAAGGGGCTGTACATGACCTCCTCCTTATCGATGCTGGAGCACAACAGTTGCGTGGACAGCCTGGTTTTCCTTGTCGCTCGCATTTACCCAGATCACGGCATGGCTGGGAGTGGCGCCCGCCGCCGCCGGCGGGTTCTCATCCTTGGTAAAGACGAGATCGCGAGACTGCACGGTGCGGCTGAGTTGGGCCATCAGGGTGTTATACGAAACCGCCTGCGCGACCTCGGACGGTTGGGGCGCCGCCGGTTCCATAGGTGAGCGGCTGACCACCAGCAGCAGTTTCTCTTCGCCCGGCTTCGCGTCGAAACGGAACCAGCCATTGGCCGGAACCGTGTAGGGCGTCCCCGCCTTCACCAGGTTCTTCCCATCGTTGATCCTGGGGTCTGGGAACAACTGGGTTTCGCCGCCGCTCGATCCGCGGAGAACGACGTACAGATAGCCTTCGATGTTCGACTCCACCACCAGGCGAATCCCTTCGCCCGAGCGAAACGTGCGGGCCGGATCGGTGTCTACGCCCGGATCGAGTTGGACCCGGTACTTGAGGCCAACCTTGCGGCGCGAGGGGGTAACACTGGCGGCGGGCTCTGCGGTCTTCTTCGCAGTGACATTCTGCTTCTTGGGCGGCGTTTTCGCCGTAACTGGCTTCGCCAGCGTGTCCGTGTAAAACATGTCGGAGATCTGCCGCGACTGAACCGTGTTCGCTCCGGCGGCGACAGCGACCGGCGCCAGGCACAAGATCCAGGCCACTCGGTTTTGATTGAGAACTGTCATTGCCCTTGTTCCTCTTTTTTTTCACAGCCCGCAACGCTACGCGGTACTGATGATTCCCGGTCCGCTCCCTTCCGCTCGCGGCTCGGATGGGCGCGGCTATGATCGGCGCGGCCTGACAGATCGCTCCGCCCTATTGGGTGAAGTACCAGACCAGAAGACACAGACAGATCACGTCGACAACGACCGTTAACCGCTCGAACACGGTGAATGAACCGATGAAGCCGGTGACCTGCCCCAGCGGTGACGATTTCGCCGGCGTTGGCGGCGGCTCTTGCGGAGCCAGCCCTGTCTCGGACTCCTGCCGGATCACCCCGGTCTCCCGCACCGTGACCGGAGCCGCGCCCTTCATTTCAAGCCGTAGTTCATAGCCGGGCAACTCGACCACATCCCCGGCGGTGACACGATGCCTGCGACTCCTCGGGATGCGGGTGCCATTCACCCAGGTTCCGTTGGCCGACAGATCGACAGCAAACAGGCTGCCGCTTTCCGACTCGAACGCCAGATGTTCTCGCGAAACCCCGGGGCCGTCCAGTACCATTGGACTTTCCGGCGTCCGGCCGAACACGATTCGCGGTTCAACCGCGCATTCGACCTGATTCTGCTGGTCGTCGTTCTTGGAGGTGATCGTAACGATCAGGTCCACGTAGCTCCTCGAGGCCTTTATTTCAGAACCTTCTCCAGGTACTTCTCAATCTGCTTGCGGACGGCCGGATCGGCCTGCATCCAGTCGCCGATGTTAGCGCGCTGCTCGTCGGTCAGCGTGTGCGGATCGCGGCGGATCAACTCGTCGATTGAACCGCGCAGTGCCAGCTCCAGGGTCTGCGGATTCTTCAGGTCGGCCTTGCTGAACTGATCGGTAACCTCGCCCAGCCCACTTGCTGGTGCGTCGATGGCGGGAGTCAGGGACGTGTCCGTCAGCCGGGTCAACGGGGCGAAATCGCTCTTGACTTTCTGCGTCTCGCGGTTTTCCCGGACCGGATCAAACGGCGGAATCCCCCCGCCTGGCCGTTTTATCTCCATGACGAACACCCCCCCATCTCCTTCCTGGCCGAATGACTCGGCTTATTCTTCCAACCCGAGAACGTCGGTCATCTCGAGCATGCCGCGGGCGGTCTTGCCCACGTCTCCCCGAGGATCGAGTTCCATGGCTTTCTTAAGATTCGTTCGAGCTTCGGCGCTGTTCTTTTGTGCCAGCGCGAGCTCGCCCATGTGAACCAGGGCAAAGGCGCTCTTGGGATTGGTCTCGAGCGCTCGTTGATAGTGCTTCTGCGCCACGGTGAAGTCCTGCTGATAGGCTGCGACGCTGCCGAGCATGACATCAGGGACCTCACTCTGTGGCATCAGGGCACGAACGCCGGTGAAAACGTCCCGCGCTTCCTCAAACTTGCCGGTGTCGCGGTAAATCATGCCCGCTTCCATGAGCAAGGTGACTTCTTCCGTTGTTGGAACAATGTCCCACTTCATCTTTGCTTCGTATCCTTTCCGGCGCGGACCACAATCACGCTCGTCACCCGGCGAAACCATTTCGCCGGGCCGCGACCGCGGGCAGACTCGTCTGCCCTGGCTGGGCCGGGCGCCGAACTCTCCCACTGGAGAGCCCGGCCGCCGCCGAGAACCCTTATTTCATGTTGCGAATCACGGACATGCACATATCGTGCTTGACCTTCATCACGGTCGACTGGAGTTCCACCGCGCGGGCTTCGGCCTGAATCTGCTCCTGGATTGCCAGGAACGGGCCGGCACTCAGGCCGACGCCGCTGCCGGAGATGGCGCTGCCAATCAGTCCGCCGAGACCCGGAAAGGCCAAATTGCCGACTCCGCCCAGGACCGAGCCCAGCACCCGCCGGAACGACCCTGGCTGGCTGGTAGCCTGCTGATTCTGAAAGATTTGATCCGTGGTGAACACCGGAGGTGTGGTACCGATCGTTGGGAATGACATGATGTTTGTTTCGCTCCTTCCAACCAAGTTATCGAGGGGGTATCCCGGAAGTTGCTACTTGGCTTCCGCAGCCAGTTTGTCCCGGGCTTGGGCCAGAACGCGCAGCAGTTCCATGGCACGGCCGTAGGCCGCCATGGCGGCGCGGGCGCGGTTCTGCTCCTGGGGCGTGCCCGATTTGGTAAAGTCTTCCAGGCGCCGGCAGGTCTTCTGCATGCGCTCGAACAAATCTTGGGCGTCTTCTGTAAGAACTTTTTCTACAGTAGGATACGTCGGCCATTCTAACGTCTTTGCGGGTTCGCTCATCGGATGCTCCTTGACTGAAATGGTTGCGAGTCAGTCGCGTTCGGTACGCTTCCGGCTCTAGGATAGGGGCGGGACATCAGGTTACTCCACCAGCCGGTGCTGGCCTACCAGGGAAATCATGCCCAGCGGTTGGACACTGATCTCCTTGGTGATCTGCGGCCAGCTCAGCACGGTGATTTCCGGGTAGTTGTAGTCCAGCAAGCGCTTGACAAAGCGGCGGATGTCCTGGTCGGTGATGACTACCGGCTTTTGCGCAGTCGGGGGCAGGTTGCCAATCTGGACGTAGGCTGCGTCCATCACCTGCTGGATGGCGCCTGGTTCCATCGCCAGGTAGGCGCCGTTGGCGCTCTGCCGGATGGAGTTCCGGAACATCTCCTCGATCTCCGGATCCAATTGGTAGACGTACAAGGTGGTTTTACCCTGAGTGATCTGGAAGCAGATCTTGCGCCGGAGGGCGGTGCGAACATGCTCCGTCAGGGCAAGCACATCGCGTTCCGTGCGCCCCCACTCACTGAGGGTCTGGAAGATCGTCTTCAGATCCCGGATGGAAGTCTCTTCGTCCACCAGGCGCTGCAGAATCTCGGTCAGGGTCTGCAGGGAGACTGGCTTGGGCACCACTTCGTCTACCAGGTTCGGGTAGAACCTCTTCATGGTATCCACCATCCACTGGACTTCCTGGATGCCAATAAACTCCCGGGCGTTCTTGCGGAGGAAGTGCGTCAGATGCAGAATCAGGATCTCGCCGGTGTCCCAGATCTCGAGACCGGCATTCTCGGCGCGGTCGCGTTGGTCCTTTGAAACCCAGGCGGCCGGTTTGCCGGTGCCCGGATTTACCGCTTCCTGGCCCTTGATTCCATAAATGAAGATGGCGCTGGCCGTGTCGTTCACCAGAACCGAGTCCAGCCGCAGACTGCCGGTGATAGTCGGAACCTCGTTCAGATAGATCAGGTAGGTCCCGCCATCGTAAGGGCAGTTCCCCGCCACCTGAATGGGCGGGAAGATCACTCCCATCTCCGCATAGAGGTTGTTGCGGACTTCGACCAACCGTTCGAAGAAGTGCCGGCCATCCTCCGTCTGAACATCCACATAAGGCGTCAACGCCTCACTGACTTCGAGCACGAGCGGAACCGTGACCGACAGTTCAGGCTCATCGGTGGCGGAAACCGGGAGCGCGGGCTTGGCTTCCACGGCGGCCGCGGTCTCCTGCAGGGATAGGGCGCGAAACAGTCCGTAGGCAAGCACTCCGGTTGCGCCGGCCAGGATCAGGAACGGGATCTTCGGCATTCCGGGTATGAGCGCGACGATGAAGAGGAGCCCGGAGGCTACCCGGATTGCTTTGGGCTGGGCCAGGATCTGCCCGGCGACATCGGTGCCGAGGTTCGCATCCTTGTTCTCCGACGCCACGCGCGTGACGACCATACCGGCAGAGATCGAGATGAGCAGCGCCGGGATCTGCGAGACCAACCCGTTACCGATCGTGAGAATGGAATACGTCTGGACGGCATCAAGGACTTCCATGTCCCGCATGAGCACGCCGATGACTAGGCCGCCGACGATATTGATGACGGTGATGATGATCCCGGCAATGGCGTCGCCCTTGACGAACTTCATCGCGCCGTCCATCGCGCCGTAGAACTGCGACTCTCGGGCCAACTCGTCGCGGCGGGACTTGGCGACGTCGAAATCGATGATGCCGGCCCGCATGTCCGCGTCGATGGACATCTGCTTGCCCGGCATCGCGTCCAGCGAAAAGCGGGCGGACACTTCCGCTACGCGCTCGGCGCCCTTCGTAATGACAATGAATTGGACCAGGGTAATGATCAGGAAGATCACCGCCCCGACCACAAAGTTCCCTCCGACCACGAACATGCCAAACGCCTGGATGACCTCGCCGGCGTCCGCCTGCAGCAGGATCAACCGCGTCGCGGAAATGTCCAGCGCCAGCCGGTACAGGGTCGTCAACAACAGGATGGTGGGATAGGAGGCAATCTGCGTCGCGCGGGCGATATAGATCGACACCATCAGGATGGTGATCGCCGCCGTGATATTGATGGTGAGGAAAATGTCGAGCAGTTGCGTCGGCAGCGGCACGATCATCATGCCGATGATCAGCCCTACCGCCGCGACGATTACCAGGTCGCTGAAGCGGGTGAGAACGGCGACGAGGTTGCCGCCCAGGATTTCCTGCCGGATCTTCGCAAACTCCGCCTGAAAGTTCGGCAACATAAAGAGAGACGGAAACACTGATTGTTGCACAACTAAGCCGTGGCCGGACTCCGACGGGCCCGGCCACGGCCCAAGGAGAAGGGACCGGCGGAAGCCGGTCCCGCAGAGTCTACGCGCTCTGTTCCATCTTTTGCAGCTCGCCGATCACGATCTCCATCCCGTCGATGATCGCGCGGGCGCGGTTGGCGCCGGCATCTTCCTCTTCGGGATCGAGGTCGAGAGCTTTTTCAAACGTCGCCGCGGCTTCATCGAACTTCCCTTGCCGCAGATAAGCCTCGCCCAGGTTGGCGAAAATGGACGGGTCCGTCGAATTGAGTTCGGTGGCCCGCTTCAGGAATGTCACGGCGCTGTCGAGCGCCGGGGGTTCCTGGGCCAGGGCAACCGCGCCCATTCCGGCGAATCCCAGGTAACTGGTAGTGTCGAGCGACATCAGACCCCGGAAGATCTCTGCCGCCTGCTCCATCTTGCCTTGCTCGTACAACTGATAGCCGATGGCCGCGATTCCTTGAATCTGTTCTTCGGAGAAACCGAAGATGGCGTTGAGCGTCGTTTCGCCCGCCAGCGCTTTCTGAACCGTTTCAACTGTCAATTCTGCCATTTGTTTGTTCCTCCGTAATCAGCCACGCATATTCTGGATCGCGGCCTTCTGCATATCTCCCTGCGTCTTAATGAGGTTGGACATCATCTGGAACATGTTTTGGGCGTCCTGCATCATCTTCTGGCCCTTCAACTGGTCCGCTTTGTTCTCCGACAGCATCAACTGCTCGGCCGACTTCATCATGCCGTCGATCTTGCTGCCGGCCGCGCCGATGGAATCGGCATTTCCGCCCGAAACACCGCCCGCGGACGAACCGCCACCGGCCCCGGTCGAGGGAGCCAATGAGCCGCCACCCTGAGCGCCGCCGACAGCGCCACCCTGCCCGGTGAGCTTGCCAATCATGTCCTGCAGCATCTGAACGATCTGCTGCATGCCCATCGGACCCTGCGCGCCACCGGCAGCACCGCCCTGGCCCGCGCCCTGTCCCATTCCCTGCAGGCCCTGCTGCAAGCCCTGCACGAGTTTGCCGAGCTGATCCGTGATCTGGCCGAGTTTGTTGCCGATGCCCTGAAGCGTCTGCTGCATTCCGGCAAACGGGGGCTGGAACGGCATGGGCCGCTGCGGGCACTGGTGCCTCGGCTTCTTCTTCTTGCGGCCGAAGAGCTTACCGAACGCCTTGCCGATTCCGCCAATCAGGTTGGCCGGGCCGCTGATAAGGCCGCCGATCATGCCCATCGGTCCACCGGCTCCGCCCGGACCGCCAGATCCTCCGATGCCGCCAAGAATGCCGCCGACAATCCCACCGACGGGGCCCGGCAGCACGCTCTTCACGATATTTCCGATTGCACCCATTCTGTTTTCGATCCTTTCTCGTCCGGTCGCCATCCGGCGCCGGTGCTTCCGCCTTGTTTCATCCTGGAGTGGCGTTCCACCCCACACCTTCCGGGTTATCGGGCAAGCGCCTCGAAAAGTTGCCTCGTCACCAGACTTTTTTGGGTTCTTATCGAACCCGCACGACGCCACGCCAACGGCCAAGGGTCTCAAGCTTGGCTTCGTCCGCCTCTTCGGAGCTTCGATCCGGGTCGGATCGGCGGGTGGTGGCCATGGAATCGACGCGCAGTTTGCCGGCATGAGGGTCAACGCCGGGATTGCGAAGCGTCCAAACGAGGTCGCTGCGCGCCGCCGCGCCTTGCGAACCCCTGGGCTTCCCCGATGACTTGCCGGCTGGGCCTTTGGTGGCCGCCTTGGACGAACTGATGGGCAAGCCCGCCTGACGGCGAGTCCCGGTGGGTTTCGCGCTACTTTCGCTCTCCATCACAGCCTCCTGACAACGCCAGCAGCGGGGCGGCTCCCGAGAGCCGCCCCGCACCAGTTGCCGGAATCCGCGAAAGGGATGACGCCAGCTTACCCACGCATGTTCTGGATCGCCGCCTTTTGCATGTCCCCTGCCGTTTTGATGAGGTTGGACATCATCTGGAACATGTTTTGCGCGTCCTGCATCATCTTCTGACCCTTCAACTGGTCGGCTTTGTTTTCCGACATCATGAGTTGTTCGGCCGACTTCATCATGCTGTCGATCTTGCTGCCCGCGGCGCCGATCGAATCCGCGTTCCCACCAGCGACTCCACTCGAAGCTCCACTGGCAGCCGCGCCCGAAGGAGGCAGTGGTTG
>JBJXGR010000529.1:0-4335 GCA_046160045.1 Bryobacteraceae bacterium | reverse complement strand
TTGTAAAACTTTTCCACCGCCGCTCTGCGAAATTCTTCCGTTCGTTGCTGACTCACTTCCTTGTCCGCTTCCTCGCCCCGCTCCTCCGTTAATGACTAAACGCGACATCTATCCTGACATTGGGGGCCGATGAAGCCTGGAAGATATTCCTAAAGATATGCCAGTCGGAGGACAGGGTAGTAAGGCTCCGGGTGGCCGGGACTATCGGTTCCGATTGGTATTGGTCACAGGACTTGTACAACAAACGCAAAGCTCAGGTCTGTGAAATTGTCTTGCGGTTGTTCGATGACGAGGATTATTCTGTTCGAGAAGCTGTGCATCGTAGGACCCACTACTTTCCGGAGAGTGTCCGGGAGCCTCTTTACCGCGCTGCCGTTGCCCTACTCGACCATAGAGCGCAACGGCACGGGCGAGATGATGGTGCTCTTGGAGAATTGGCTGAGATTGTTCAACGGACGGGAGATCCAGAGGTCATCCGAGAAGTCCTGATTCCCAGACTGATCGACGCTCTGCGCGGTGGAGAGTATTGGACCGTTCGCTGCCGTGCCGCGGAACTGCTCTACCCACGCGAAGATATTCCAGAGAGTGTCGATGGCATCGTCGCGGCATTGACTGCGGCCCTCTTGGATCCGGATGGGCGGGTGGGGGGCGCGGCGGCTCACAATCTAGGAAGATTCGGACCGCGGGCTGAGACTGCTGTACCGAGTTTAATCAAGGCAGTGGAAGACGGCTCCCCGGCCGCTGCATTGGCGCTCGGCCGCATTGGTCCGTCAGCCCGAGTTGCGGTACCGGCTCTGCTCAGAGCACTTCATAGGAAGCTTCCGAGTCATCGTGCAAGCTGGCCTTCGATTGTGCCTCCGGATCTGGACCCGATACGCCATGCGGCCATTGCCTTGGTGATGCTCGACGCGCATCTCGGCGCACAACTAGATCTCATCACGAGGGTGTTGCTGCTTCATCTGTCGATACATGCGGAACATACGGATTACGATGATCCAGATGAAGAACGTCTGGCGGCAGACGCCCTGCGGCGCTTTGGCGTGCAATGTCAGGCAGCCGTTCCCGCTCTTCTGGAGGGACTAAAAGACGAATGGCCTCCGGTTCGTAAATATGCGGCCGCCGCGCTGATCCGAATTCAACCACCTGCCGAGCAGGTCGTGCCGGCGCTGGAAAGCATCCTCCGAGAAGAAGCTAAAGAACACAATGAACCCACTAATGGCGACTATACATACTACATTAGGTGGGCTTTGGATCAAATCACGCGTCAACGGCGCGAGCGGTGAAAATATCCAGGGCAAAGCCCAGGAACTCCGTTCCCAATTCTGAAGATGAATTCTACTTGCCAAGGCACCCCTTGCCTCATCACCCCGAGTTCCACTCAATCGATCGAGTAATCGTCGCGAAAAGCGGCTCGTATCGCGACCAGAGAGCATTTGGCGCGATGCACCAGAACTCCTCGACTCGGTACTCGTCTGAGGCGGAACGAGCAAAGCATACGTTTACTGTGTATGGCTCATTTGCAAGGTTTCCGCGTAACCAGACTACCTTTTGGCCATTGACTCCCTCCACGCTTGCGGTAAACGACATGAAAGCTTTTGGATCCCCAAGAATTCCCAACACTGCAATGATTCCATCCAGTTCCTTCTGGTCGAGAGTACGCTCATGGGAAAGACATGCGGCTAAGTTGGCACCGACAGTCAAGTGTAGTTTGCAAAGCCGTAGAACCACTTTCACCAGAACCTCCGGTGCATCCGGAGAACTGAAAGAACGCACTGAATATTGTGAGAGCGAGTCATGATCCAACGTAATCTCGCTCCATCCCTCGGGGAGTTCAATGGATTGAATTACACCTGCGAGCTCGATCCGATTTCGCAACGTCAGTTCAGTTCTCGTTCCGACGCTGATCCCGCGGCTCTCGAGCCTTTGCAAGGCTTTTTCTGCAGCTGCTCGGACATTGAAGTCCTCCTCTTGCGTGAGTCCTTTCAAGTCCTCGACGACGCTCTCGTCCCCGAGTTCTCCCAGGAGCCGCGCTGCTGCAATCTGCACGGACTCGCCATACTGCAACTCTTCAAGGAGATAGCCAAGGCCGCTCTCTCGCTCTTTGTTTACGATATCGGTAACTGCCTGCTCTGCCGCCCCTCTAAGAACGGACCACGCATCCTCGTCTACCATGGGTTTCATTAGCATATGGATCGCGGAGGGATCCCCAAGCTTGCCCAATGCAACGATAACTTCATAAGCGAGATCATCACTGGGCCATTGGCGCATGACCCGTTTGAGTACCGAGGAGGCGTCCGGGTCGCCTAGCTGACAAAGCGTTCGCACCGCATGGATGGACTCTAGCTCTCCTGACGCTTCCCAGTCCTCCAACACTTCGATCGCATGATCATGTTGTTGCTCGCGGAGCACGGCGCGGTGTTTTTCCGGCTCCGGATCGCCAAGTTCCATGAGCGCGGTACTGGCAGTGTCGCGCACTTCTCTGTCGGGGTCACAAAGCCGGCCGAGGAGAGGGCGAACCGCTCGAAGATCGCCCAGCGCCCCGAGTGCCTCAGCAGCTTTTTTTCGTTGCCATGTTTCACCATCGTAGAGCAAGATTAGCAGCGCATCGAACTTAGGGGCATCGCTTAACGTTATCAGCCACGAAGCCGCTTTCAGCTTCACTTCGGGATCGTCGTCCGTTAGCGCTCGCGAAAGAATTTCGATCGCGCACACACCACCCCTCTCGGCGAGCTGCGCGGCCGCGCTAGCGCCAAGCTGCCCTGGATATCGGATCAATTTCGCCAGCCGGTCATACGGCTCCGGGTCGCCCAAGTCGATCAGCGCTTGGTTGGCGGTTTCTCGCATCTCCTCGTTCCCCGAATCTAGCACCTCGAGAAACAAGGGAATCCCTCGAAGATCTCCCGACTTCCCAAGGGCCTTCACTGCTTCCAGTCTCAGTTCAAGATCTTCGGCCATCCACCTTTTAGCGTCCTCTGGGTTGGGTTCAGTCCGCTGGTAGGCCTGCCTCAGTGCCGCTTTCTCATCGATGTGCCGGAATTCGATTACTCTCGACAATCGCTCGAAGGGCTGCGGATCGCCTAACGCGATGAGAGCTTGATTGGCCACGACCTTAACTTCGAAATCATCGTCTCCAACGGCGAACAGCAGTGCCGGCACAGCGTCGGCGTCTCGGAACTTCAACAGTCCTTCGATGGCTGACTTACGCTCTTTATGATCGTATTTCATTCCGTCCCAACTCTGAGTCAAAACATCCGCCAACGGCGCGAGTGCCCGACGGTCGTGCCGATTGGCGAGATCCAACGCCGCTGCCAGACGTAGACCGAGGCTGCTGGATGAAATGGCGGTTGACAAGCGCGTCTCCGGCTCTGGGTCGCCAAGCTCAATGAGCGCCTGGTTGGCCTCTTGTTGCACGAACTCATCATCGCTGAGCGCGTCGAGCAGCGGTTTTACAGCGCGAGCGTCACCCAGCCAGCCCAATGACCGCACCGCTGCCGCGCGTACTGCTCCGCTTTTCTCGTTCATAGCACCCATGAGTGGCTCAAACGCTCGACTGTCTTTCAGCCGCCCCAACCAAATCGCGGCTTTTTCCCGAACTTCAGGGGCTTGGTCGGACAAAGCCCCCGCTAATGGCTCGAACATTCCAGTTTCGCGGTCCACAGCTCCGCGGTAGCCCAACGAGAGAGCGGCTACCTCCCGTACCTTTGGACTCGCGTCCGCTGCCAGAGCTGTCTTCAGCAGGTCGGCGCTTCGCGAATCCGCCCGAGACTTGAGCCGGAGAGCCGTTCGCCATCGCACCTCGGGATTTTCGTCCTGCAAGCCTTGAAGAAACTCTTCGTCTTCGGTGTGATCTGTCATTGGCCGGCTCCCATGCGAATATGAAACCTATAAATTCTCCCGGCGACAGGGGGCAAGTTCATCGTCGTTCTACCAAAAGCCTCCGCCCTGTCAATCGAGCGCATGGCCTAAAAATTGTCATGATGTTGCATATCAAAGGCATCACCGCCTATCGCCGCCAGTTAGGGCTAAACGGATCATTGGGCTCCGGATACCGTTCGTAAGGAGGGTAGCGCCAAGTTTCGTTCGGTCTCGGCTGCGGGCGCTGCGGCAAGGGCGCCGCTCGGCCTGGGCTCGGTGCATCGGGACGAATATTCAGCCAGTTGCACTCGGCATCGAGGGCGCGTCTTTGTTGAAACAGCGCCTCGACTCTGTTCCAATACCAAGCCTCGAGATTTCTTGTGGCCGGTACCTGGTGCTCGGCGCGCAATCGGTTAATCCCCGCCTGGTGCCTGGCCCTCATGCGTTCGACAGCTTGATAGTTGCGCACCAGCGACTGCC
>JBJXGR010000528.1:0-3931 GCA_046160045.1 Bryobacteraceae bacterium | reverse complement strand
CGGGCAGTCTCACCGAAGCCATCCGCGCCGCCGCCCGCGTCGATAACCTCTTCCGCCTTCGCCTCAAAGTCAACGCCCTGCCCGACGACACCGCCGCCGAGCGCACCGTCACCTGGGAACAGATGCGCCCCGACCTCGAGCAGGCCCTCGCTCCCATCCCCGGCGCACTCGACGCCTTGTCTCGCATGGTCACCGCCAAACTCGGCCTCACCGCTCAGGACCTGGAAGACCTCGACCCGGTTCCGGCAAAGGAGAAATAACTCCCGTGTTTCCCTTCAGTCACACCCGGGTAGGGCGGGCGCCCTCGCCCGCCGCCGGCCCCCCGGCCGGCGCTTCGGGTTCGACCCGCTCTCCCGTGGCGCGAGCTTCCGCTCGCAGGGGAACTTCAGTTCCCCGAACGCGGCCGAAGACCGCGCTTGCGGTACCTCATCCGGCAACGCCACGGCTTCGCCGTGTTCGCCACGGGCCACGGCTTCGCCGTGGTTGCGGAACTGAAGTTCCGCTGCGAGCGGAAGCTCGCGCCACTTCGCAGCAAAAGGCCGATCTCGCCGTAATGCGGCCCCAATGCCGATGGGCCGGCCATACCCTTGATCCAGGCCAATCTACGTCCAGTGGATCCCCCTCTGTTTCGTTTGGTTCGGTTTGTTTCGTTATGTTTCGATTGACCCCAAACGGCTATCTCTCACCTCTCCAGTCACTTAACCCCGATTTCAGGCCGTTTTGTTTCGATAAAAAAAATTCGCTAGGCGGAGTCCGCAATGATCTGGCACTCCTTTTACTCCGGCCAGCCACACCTGTTTGCCCAGGAGTTCCTGGGCTTCGAGCCTCGGCCCGTCCAAAGTCAGTTCCTTCGCCACCGCCATCGCCAGTCGCTCCTCAAGTGCAGCCCCCAGTGGGGCAAGTCGACCGTGGCCGCCTCGCTCGTCGTCCACTCGTCTTCGGTAGGCCGGGCGGGTCCCCTCGTCATCGCCCCGTCCCACCGCCAGTCCGCCGAACTGCTGGCCAAAGCCGCCGCCTTCCGCTACCGTCCCGACATCACTCCCCGCGGCGACGGACGCAACGAATACTCCCTCCGACGAAACCTACCTCGCGATGCGGCTTTCCTTGGCCGCCACCCAGGGTGCCATCGTCGCCCTCAGCACCCCCGCCGGTCTGCGTGGTTTTTTCTACGAAGCCTGGACCTCCGGCACAACCCGCGCGGGTTATCCTGTACGTATCCGGAGACTCTCCACTGTGTTGATCCGACTGTCCGTGTTCATCCTCAGCGTGGCCGCGCTCGGGGCGCAGCAGGTGCCCGTCCGCGAGGTCGTGCTCGACAATGGCATGAAGTTCCTGATGGTTCAGCGAAAGGGCGCGCCGAATGTCGCGGCGGGTTGGGTGGCCAAGGTCGGCTCCGTCAACGAGCGGCCGGGCATCACGGGAACCGCGCACCTGTTCGAGCACATGATGTTCAAAGGTACGCAGGCCCTCGGCACGAAGAACATCGAGGAGGATCTGAAGATCAACCTCGAACTCGATCAGGTGAAGGCAGAACTTCGCAAGGAAGAGCAGGAACTGGCGCGCAAACTGCGCCTGGGACTGATCCGGGACTCGAAGGATCCGGCCGTCCGCACCGAAAAGCACAAAGAACTGCTGAAGCGGTTCGACCAATTGAACACGCGCCAGAAAGATCTGCTGGTCAAGAACGAGTTCGACAAGATCTACACGGCGGCGGGCGGGCTGGGCATGAATGCCGGCACCACCCACGACTTCACGATCTACTTCATCACCGTCCCGGCGAACAAGCTGGAGCTGTGGTTCTGGATGGAGTCCGACCGGCTCGCGAATCCCGTCTTCCGCGAGTTCTACGCGGAGCGGGACGTGGTCCACGAAGAGCGGCGTCTGCGGGTGGATTCGACGCCGACGGGAAAGCAGACCGAGCAGTTCGACTCGCTGTTCTGGAAATCGTCGCCCTACGGCTGGCCGGTGATCGGGTGGCCGAGCGACCTGGAAGGCATCACGCGGGAAGAGGCTTCCTCGTTCTTCAACCTCTACTACGCGCCCAACAATCTCACCGCGTGCCTGGTCGGCGACTTCAGCGAGGAGCAGGCCATCGCCTGGGCCAAGAGATACTTCGGCCGCCTGCGGCGCGGCGATCGCGACCCGGAACCGGTGCGGACGTTCGAGGAACCCCAATACGGCGAACAGCGCATGGTGGCGTCCGCGGAGACTTCGCCGCAGGTCATCATCCGGTATCACACCGTCGCCGACGGGCACAAGGACGACTACCCGCTCTCGGTGATGGGTTACCTATTGAGCGACCGCACCGGGCGCCTCTACCGTTCGCTGGTGCTCGAACAGCAGGTGGCCAACATGGCATTCGCCGGTCACAACACGCTGAAGTACGAGGGCTACTTCGAGTTCCGCGCGATCTCGAAACCAGGCAAGCCGCTGGAGGAAGTGGAAAAGGCGATCTATAAGGAGATTGAAAAGCTGCAGAACGAACCGGTGCCGGCCAGGGAGCTACAAAAGATCAAGAATCAACTGGCGGCTTCGAAGTTCCGCGGGCTGCAGTCCGATTTCTCGCTGATGCAGCAATTGCTGGTGAACGATTCGGTCCGGGGATGGCAGGCGATCAACATCGATCCTCCGCTGCTGGACGCGGTGACGGCGGAGGATGTCCGGCGAGTGGCCCAGCAGTACTTCAAGCCGGAATCGCGCAATGTGCTGCAGTTGCTCTCGAAGCGCGGCGCAGGGCCGAGGCCCGCGCAGCGTCCCACCGGAGGTGGACAATGATCGTGACCCGGCGTTCTGTTCTGTCCGCCCTCGCCGGCGCGTCCGCCGCCTTTGGCGCGGATCCGATCGTCAAGCATCCCAGCGAGCTGAAATTCACGCCCCGGGTCTACACTCCGCCGCGCGGCGCCGGCTTCCAGCACAAACTGGCCTGCGGCGCGACCGCGTTCCTGGTGGAAGATCCTACGTTCCCGCTGATCAACCTGTCGCTGATCGTGCGGACGGGTGACTATCTGGAACCCAGGGACAAGGCTGGCCTGGCCGGGTTGACCGGTGTCCAGATGCGCTCCGGGGGAACCCAGTCGAAAAAGCCGTCCGTGTTCGACGAGGAGGCTGCCTTCCTGGCGGCCACCATCGGCTCCGGCATCGGCGATGTCTCCGGCAGCGCTTCGCTCAACTGCCTCTCGAAGGATATCGACGCCGGCCTCGCGCTTCTGGTCGAGATGCTGCGCACGCCCGGTTTCGCCGAAGACCGGTTGAGGCTGGCCAAGAGCCAGATCCTGCAGCAGATGGAGCGGCGGAACGACAGCACGGCGTCGATCGAAAACCGCGAGTGGGACCGCCTGTTGCGCGGCGACGATCACTTCTCCACCTGGGACAGCACCAAAGCGTCGATTGAGTCGATCACGCGTCAGGACCTCATCGATTTCCACGGCAAGTACTTCTATCCGGCCAACTTTGTGTTCGCCGTCTCCGGCGACTTCAAGACCAGGGAAATGCTGGAACGCCTGGATAAGACCTTCGGCAACTGGCCTAACCTCACAGCCCCGATTCCGGAAGTGCCGGCGCCGAAGTTCACGCCCAAGCCCGGCGTGTACCTGGTGAACAAGAGCGGCGTCAACCAGGGGCGCGTCCGGATCGGGCATCTCGGCGTGACCATCTCGAATCCGGACCACCTGGCGATCAGCCTGATGAACGCCATTCTCGGCGGCGGCGCGTTCACCTCGCGGATCACCGAACGCGTGCGCTCCGACGAAGGACTGGCCTACCAGGCCGCTTCCATCTTTCAGGCCGGGACCTACTACCCTGGTACGTTCTCCGCCTTGTTCCAATCCAAGAGCCAGACGGTGGCGCAGGCGGTCGACATTGTTCTCGAAGAGATCGAGAAGATGCGCTCCGCGAAGGTGAAGCCGGAAGAACTCGAGACCGCCAAGGCGCG
>JBJXGR010000527.1:0-2531 GCA_046160045.1 Bryobacteraceae bacterium | reverse complement strand
ACGGATAGTTCGCGTCGATCACCAGCACATAGTCGCGGAACACGATCCATCCCGTATTGGCGATGATGCGTTTGTCGCGCTCGGCCACGCGATAGTAGACGCCGGGAGCGAGTTCCCGCACGAGGTTGGGTTGACTGGCCGCCTCGCGGATGGCCGCTCCGGCCAGTAGCAGGATAAACCCGACGGAGCACAAAGTTCGTTTCATGGCAGCAAGGTTCGATATTATCACTGGCATGGGGAACGAGCAGACTCTGAGTGGACAAGTGGCCCTGGTGACCGGGGCGTCGCGGGGAATCGGGCGGGCGATCGCGGTTCGCCTGGCCGCGGAAGGCGCCGCGGTGGCGGTGAATTACCGGGAGCGCGCCGCGGAAGCCGAAGCCGTGGTGAACGAGATTGCGGCTTCCGGCGGGCACGCCGTCGCCGTGCAGGCGGACATCAGCAAGCCCGCGGAGGTCGCGGCCATGGCGAAGGCGATCGAAGGCCGGTTGGGCGCGCCCGGCATTCTGGTGAACAACGCCGGCGTCCTGCGGACGGGTGACCTGGCGGACTTCGATTTCTCGCAGATGGAGTACATGCGCCAGACCAATGTCGACGGCCTGGTGGCGGTCACGCGTTCGGTGATCGGGGCGATGAAGGAGCGGCGCTACGGCCGCATCGTCAACCTCTCGTCGATCGCGGCCATGGGTACGTCGTTCGTCGGAAATACATTCTACGGCGCCACCAAGGCGGCGGTGCTCCTGCTGACCCGGCGCTTCGCGATGGACCTGGGCCCGTATGGCATCACGGTCAACGCGATCGCGCCCGGCTTTATCGTCACCGACATGGTACGGCAGGGCCGGAGCCCGGAGGATGCCGAAGCGCTGATCGGCCGGATCGCCGAGAAGGCGATGACGCGGCGCACGGGCACGCCGGAGGACATCGCGCACGCCGTAGCGTTCCTGGTCTCGCCGCGGTCGGGCTTCATCACTGCCCAAACGCTGACCGTCGACGGCGGCCGCATGGACTATATGAATCACCCCTAGGTTGTGTCCGCAGGCTGCTAGCAGGAGCAACACCGCACGCTACCAGCGTAGGCGGGTGATTCGCACGGAACACGAGTCCAACCCTGTGGTCGTACGGTTCAGGATTGCCTCCAGGCATGGCAAGCGGCACAGTATACGTTTCAGACCTGTGCTAGCACCTCTACCAGCCAATTCGGGAGTTGGTCCGCTTGAAAGACAATAACACCTTGCTCGGCCTGGACCAGAACTCTGGGCACAACGCCCCAACGGCTATTGTCGTACACGTGAACAAAGTCCATCTCTCTGAGTGCGCGTGGCAGGTTCGCCAGGCTTGCCCGGTAGATGCCCCTCAAAACGGATTCCGGTGCGCTGTGCCCGCCCTTGTCAGCTCTCATCTTGACGCGCTCCACATGCATCGCAAACGTCTCGAGAGCGAGATACCGCATCTCCACGACGAAGCCGGCCCGCCTTGCCGCCGAGGCTTGTGCAAACGTAATCTGGTTACGAAGAGTCGTTTCGAATGCGCAATTGACCCGTCGCTCGATGTGATCCAGTACGAAAGCTTCAAAGGTGCCGTTGACCCGATCCCGGATCTCTAACGGAATTGCGAGGTACGAACCGTCGTTAAGCGCCGCCGCCCGGTCATCGGCATTGAAGAAATCCACTCCAAAACCCGAGACGGGAAATACCGTTGACTTGCCGCTGCCAGGAGGGCCTGCGACGATGATCATCTTCGCAGGCATTCAGCCGCCGAAGTCTCGATCCGCTTCTTCCTGCATGTCTTTGGGCAAGTCCCTCCCGATTCGTCTGCCCTGACTATCGGCAATACCCAGTCGCTCCAACTCCTCGGCGGCCGCCTTAACCCGTTCGTTGGCCGCTTCGAGGTGAGGGTCCACCTGGGGGGTCTTCAATTCTGAGTCGACCGTCGGCATACACTTTCATTATAGTGCGGGAGCCCGACAATCAGCGTTAGGCCGGGATGCTTCGAGAGCGTTCCCTGGCCCCACTTCGCTCCAATGTTTAGCGTCGAAGCCCGCTTCGTTGAGAACCTCGGTCCACGCGGGTGGCAGGCACACGTCGACAAGAATCTTCACGTCCGGTGCAACTCGACCTCACGCTCCTCGGAGAGCCAGGCGGCGTACCCCAGAGCCTGTGGAATGTCTTCCTTCTCCAGGTAGGGAGACACACCCGCCCGCCGGTTTGCCCTGGATCATGCTCGCGGCCAGGTTTACACAAAGGCAGCCGAGGACTCGAACCGGCAAAGGGGATGTTCGGCTACCGCTTCATCGGCTCGGCGAGCCAGACATTTGCCGTCGTTTCTTCCATCAGGAAATAGAGCGCGTCTTTGCTGATGCCATTCGCCGAGGACAGGGGCCGGTTACGCCCATCGAACCGCTTCACCAGAACCGCTTCCCCGATGGGCGTTTTCGTGTCCGGGCGCAGCTTGCGCGCCCAAAGCGCATCTGCCTGGTGGTAGTAAAGGAGACCTCCATCGGGTGACCAGAACGAGCTTTCCGCCGGGCCATCGCC
>JBJXGR010000526.1:0-4763 GCA_046160045.1 Bryobacteraceae bacterium | reverse complement strand
TCGGCATCGCTCGCGGCGGCTGCCCCCTCGGCAGGCCACCCCGATTTCACCGCCGTCCGGGCTGACTTTCCCCGCGCGCGCGCATCCGCTTACTTCGATAACGCCTCCTGCCATCCGCTCAGCGTTCATTCCGCCACGGCTCTGCACCGCTACATCGATTGGGAGACCAACGAAGTGGGTGACCCATGGTGGCCGCAATGGGCCAAGGCGCGCGACGAATCCAAGATTCTCTTCGCCAGGCTGATCAACGCCAAACCGTCCGAGATCGCGTTTGCCCGCAGCACCATCGAATCCGAGAGCAACCTGCTCAATGGCATGAACATTCAGGCCGGCGGGGGCAACGTCGTCACCAACGATCTGCACTACACCGCCGCCCTCTACAACTACAAGATGCGCCAGAAGGACGGCCTCGACGTCCGCATCGTCAAGAATCGCAACTGGCAGACCGACGTCCGCGACATCGAGCGCGCCATCGACAGGAAGACCAGGCTGGTCGCCCTCGCGCTCGTCTCCAACGTCAACGGCTACCTGCAGGACGTCAAGGCCATCAGCGCCCTGGCCCACGCCCAGGGAGCCTACGTCTATGCCGACGTGATTCAGTGCGCCGGCGCGATCCCGATCGACGTCAAGGCGATGGGCATCGACTTTGCGGCCTGCTCTACGTACAAGTGGCTGATGGGTGTGAAAGGCTACGGCTTCTTTTACGTCCGTGAGGACCTGCAGGGCGCCGTCGTCAAGCCCACCCAACACTCCGGCGGCGTGCAGTTCAACTATGCGCCCTGGAAATCGGCCGCCGAGGCTAGCCTCGACGACGTGGCCTTCAGTCCGGTCACCGGCCCGGGCCGGTACGAAGTGAGCTATCCCTCCTACGAAGGCGCGATCGCCGCCCAGGAAAGCCTGAAGTACATCCATCACCTCGGCGTCGACAACATCCGCAACCACGCGCGTTCGCTGACCGACCGATTGCAGAAGGAATTGCCTGCCATCGGCTATCCTTCCATCACCCCCAAGGGCAACGAGAGCCCGATCTGTGCGTTCGTTGCCAAAGATCCCGCCAAAACCATGGAAAAGTGCAACAACGCTCGCGTTCACGTCGCCATGCGCTTCGGCAACAAGATGCGTCTCGCCGTCTCGGTGTATAACAACCACGAAGATATCGACCGTCTGCTCACCGCGCTTGGGTAGAGATGGCGGCTGGGTAACGAATGACAAATCGACTCTTGGGACGGCTCGCCGCCCTGTTTCTCTGCGGCTGCTGGTCCATCGTTTCCGCTCAGTACACGTATAACTACTACTATCCGCCGGCGCCCAGCAGTACCCCGTGGGCTCCGGCATGGTCGCCGGACGGCAAGCTCGTCACCGTCAGCATGCTCGGTTCGCTCTGGAACATTGAGCCGGCAACCGGAGCCGCCGCCGAACTCACCGCCGATGGCCGTTACGACTCCTCGCCGCACTGGTCGCCGGACGGCAAGTGGATCGTCTACACCTCCGAAGCCCCCGGCGGGAACATCCAGTTGGCGATTCTCGAGGTCCTCACCGGCAGGACCCGGCTGCTCACCAGCGACAACCACACCTACCTCGATCCGGCCTTCTCGCCCGACGGGCGCCGGATCGCCTATGTCACCACCGGATCCAACGGACGCTTCCACATCCAGGTGCGTGGCATCCGCGGCGGGCAATGGGACGGCGACCCGGTCCAGGTTACCAGCGATCACAGCCACGGCTCGGTCCGGCTGTACGTCGATGTCTGGGACATGCACCTCCAGCCCTCCTGGACTCCCGACGGCAAGGAACTCGTCTTCGTCGGCAATCGCGATGTGCCCCTCGGATCGGGCGACATCTGGCGCATGCCGGTGGAGCCCGGCGGCGGGCGCAAAGCCGTCCGCATCTTCCGGGAACAGTCCCTGTTCCGCACCCGTCCCCAGGTATCCATCGACGGCAAGCGCATCGTCTATTCCTCCCACGCCGGAGGCGCCGATCAGTTCAATCATCTATATGTATTGCCGGTAACTGGCGGCGCTCCCTACAAGCTCACCGCCGGCGAGTTCGATCACTTTCATCCGCGCTGGTCGCCTGACGGCGAATGGATCGCGGCGATTTCGAACCAGGGCGGGCTACCGCAATTGCTCCTGCTTGAAACCTATGGCGGCGCGCGCAAAACGGTCAAGGTCACCGCCCGCCGCTGGAAGCGCCCGATGGGGAAAGTCCACGTCCGCGTGCGGGACCTGGGGACCGGCAAGCTCACCGCGGCCCGGGTCCACGACTTGGCCTCCGATAAGAAGTTCTATCCGCCCGCCGATGTCTATGCGCGAATTCCTCTGTCGGGCGAGCCCTGTTTCCACACCGCCGGAGAGTTCACCCTCGATGCGCCTCCGGGCAGACTGACCTTGAAGGCCATGCGTGGACTCGAATACTGGCCCGCGCTGGCGGACGTTGACGTCGTGGCCGGCGCCACCGCCCAGGTGGAACTGAAACTCCGCCGCATGGCCGACACCGCCCGGCAGGGCTGGTATTCCGGCACCGCCCACACACACATGAACTACGGCGGCAATCTGCGCAACAGCCCCGAAAACATCATCTTCATGGCCCGCGCGGAAGATCTGCGCATGGTCATGGCCCAGGCCGCCAACAAGGACAACCGCGTGCTTGACCTCCAGTACTTCGTCCCTGGCGGTGGCGAGCATCCCGCTTCCAAGGGGGACCCGGACGTGAAACTGCACGTCGGCCAGGAGTACCGTCCGCCGCTCTACGGCCATGTCTCTTTTCTGGGCTTGAAAGCTCACCTGATCGCCCCGTTCACCACCGGCTACGAGGGCACCGGAATCGAAAGCCTCTACCCCAGCAATACCGACATGCTGCGCAAAGCGCGGGCGCAGGGCGCGGTGACCACCCACGTTCATCCTTTCACCAGCGACAAGGACCCGGTCGCCTCCGACCTCGGCCATGCCAAGGCTCTGCCTGTCGACGCGGCGCTCGGCCTCATCGATTGCCTGGAGTGGACCTACATCAACGCCGTCCAGATGGGGATCTGGCATCATCTCTTGAACAACGACATCGTCCTTGCCCCCGTGGGCGGAGAGGACTCCATCACCGATCTCCATCGCGGCAAACAGATCGGCAGCGTTCGCACCTATGCCAAGGTCGATGGCGTGCTCACCGTCGGCGGCTGGCTCGATGCGCTCCGCAAAGGCCGGACGTTCGTCAGCAGCGGCCCGATCCTTGACCTCAAGATCAACGGCAAGCTGCCCGGCGGCATCATTCACCTCCCGCCGGGCGGCGGCACGGTCACCGTCGAGGGCAGCGTCGCGTCGATCGCCGCGCTGAACAAGGTCTATCTCCACTCCAACGGCCGCGTGCTGAAAGAAATCCCCCTCGACGCCGCCTCCAAAAAGGGCAGCTTCCGCGAAACGATCGAGGTCACCACCAGCGCCTGGTTTTCCCTCTTTGCCGAGGGACCCCAGGACCGTTCGCTCGACGGAGAGTATCCGCAAGCGGCCACCAACGCGATTCGCGTCTATGTCGGTGATCGGAAGATCCGCAACCGGGAATCGGCGGAGTACTTCCTGCGCTGGATCGACAAGCTCCGCGCGAACGCCGAGGAGTGGCCGTGGTGGCGATCCGATAAGGAGAAGTCTCACGTGCTCTCGCAATTTGCCGAGGCGCGCGGGATCTACGAGAGGCTCGCCCGCGAAGCCCGGTAAGGCACAGCCGTCATGCGAATTCTCCCCAAGGCCATCGAAGCGTTCAATTGCATCTGAATCGCAGGAGATTGTTTGTGAACATTTCTACCAGGGAGGGGCAGCAATGAAACGGGCTCTTCCGTTCCTCTTCGCCGCTTTTTGCTTTGCGCAGCAGCCCACCGCCGAGGACATGCCCCAGGAGATGATCTGGGTCGATCGGGCCGGCAGAATCCTCGGCAAAGTCGGCAGCACGCAGAACTCCATCTTTCACCCCGAGATCTCGCCCGACGGCAAGTCCATCGCGGTCTCGGCGCGCGATGGCGCGGTCAATGATCGCGACGTCTGGATTCACGACGTCGCCTCCGGCGCCAAGCGCGTCATCGCCCCCGCCAAGGGGAACGACAACTTTCCCATCTGGTCGCCGGACGGCAAGCGGATCATTTTCAATTCCAGCCGCACCGGCGAGTACGAGTTGTACCACAAGGATTTGGACCCGGACCAGCCGGAAGTGCTCCTGGCCAAAATGCCCGCCGCGCAGTACCCGCGCTCCCTCTCGCCCGACGGCCTCTGGCTGCTGTTCACCCAGGCGGATAAGAAGCGCGACGTCATGCTCTGGCGGATCGGCCAAGGCGAGCCGGCTTCTTTGTTTGACTACCAGAATGCCTGGACCGAGGTCGCCCGCTTTTCTCCCAACGGCCGTTTCATCGCCTATGTTTCGAACGTCGAGGGTCCGTTCGAAGTGTATGTCTCCCCTCTCGGCGAACCGCGCAGGAGATGGAAGGTATCGCGGCCGATGTCGATGGGCTGGGCCGGTGGCGGCGGCCAGATCCGCTGGCGGGCCGACGGCAAGGAACTCTTCTATATGATGGGCAACGACACGCTGCTCTCGGTCGATGTAACCACCGCCGGCGAGTTCACCTTTGGCCAGCCGAAGCGCCTCTTCCTGATGACGGGAATGCGCGGCAATTTCCCGGACGAATCGCCCTGCACCGCGAGGTACGACGTCACGGCAGACGGCCAGCGTTTTGTGTTTGTGCGAAAAGTCCTTCGCTAGGCCCTGAACGCGTCCTCCTCGACATCGCG
>JBJXGR010000525.1:0-5174 GCA_046160045.1 Bryobacteraceae bacterium | reverse complement strand
ATCCATCACGTAGAACGCGCCCGCCTCGGGAACAATCTGGTCGAGGATGTTCACGTCATGCACTTTTCCGTCGGTAATGCCAATGAATGTGGGGATGTTGCCATGCAGATCGAGCAGCGTGTGCATCGGGTGACAGCGTGTGCTTCGGCCACGAATCTCTCGCCGCCTGATCCGTTCCTGCCGATCCCGGGCGACACCGGAGTGAACTGTGCCGCCGAAAACTGTGCCCATTTTTTGTGCCCACTCTACGCATAGCAGTGTTGCGCACGATTGCCAGTCCCGGTGCGCGGAAGGCCCGCAAGCCTTTGAAGACTCGCGACCTATCGCAACGCTGCGCAAAGCCGCTGTGCTGTCGCTAAGTCTTTGATGCTTCGTGGGTTGATGGTTCGGGACCAGGAGGTCGGTGGTTCGAATCCACTCGCCCCGACCAAAGTTTTCTCTCCTCCGTCAATTCACTCGCAATCAAAGACTTAAGGCTCCCGCAAGATATACTCGTTGTCATTGCTCGTCGGGGGATTTCGGCGGACACCCTGGTCGGACACCAGGAGGTCGCTCAGCCAGTTCTTTGTTTGCTCGGAGTTGAGATGGCGATTTTACCGCTAGAAAGAGGGCTTGCCCTTTTCTGGCCTTTTTTGCACGCCGGCGCCGTGCGGCGTTGGTCTCCAGCTTCTGTGCGTCATCACGCCGTGGCTAGCGAACCGGCATCGATACTGCGGAACCCGGCACCCACGCCGCCCTGAGTTGCACGCTCGCTGTCCCGCCCGGCGTGTCGTCCGGAACGCGAAAGTCGACGCGGTACGTATCCGTCGTCCCCGGCACGCCGACCTGATTGATCGCCGCCGAGGCTTTCCCGTTTACCAGCACCTCCACTGGCGACGTCGCGATCGCAAGAGGTTCGCTTGGGAATGGATCGCCGGGGTTGAGGCTCGCGGTCGTCGGGCCGAGGCCCTTCGCGTAGACGATCAGAGTTTCTCCGGCGCGTGCCGGACTGGCAGCGGTGACAGGGTTGAAGTCCCCGTGAAAAACCGCCGGACCGTTGGCGCCGGTGAGCACCTCGGGCTGGAATCTCGAGGTGATCTGGAGCGGGTAGCGCAGCCGCCCTCCTCCATTAATCCGTCGCCTCGAGGGATCTTCGACTTGAGATGTATTTCTCGGAAACATTTGAACCTCGGCTGCGCGAATGATTCCCGTGACCCCCTGAAATGCTCCGAGTCCACCGGTGATCGCAAAGACGCCCCCTCCCGGAAGCGGCGAGCCGCCAGCGGCCAGGCCGGCCGCGAAGATGCTACCGACCGATCTTCCGTCAGGGTGTAATAGCTCAAGGCTGAGCCGCACAGAGCCATTGCGCGTCACGTCGCTGATTGCCATCCCCGGCGAGGCGGTGGGAGAGAGCCGGAGCTGCTGGGCCTCCGTGATTAGGACGCCCCTGGCCGGACTTCCATTCACGGCCGTGACGTCCGCAATGCCCACGGAGATACCGAAATTGACCGGGAATCGTCCCGCAACGTTCGGGATATCGGGTACCTGAGCCAGTTGAGAAGGGTGGATGTACTCGTTCCCGTAGACGACCGAGTTCTCCGTGTCCACCTGTAAGATGACGGGCACTTCTTGCGCCGTGGCTGAAACACCTAAGAGCACGGCCGCCCAAGCTGCTTTCTTCATGATCGGCTCTCCCTTCATGAGAGAACCGAAATTGAAAGGGAAAAGGTCTAACGCAGTCGCGGATTATTTTCGAGCTACGGAAGGCCCAGCCTCCTCAGCAGCGCTTGGTATCGGGGACTGCTTTCAAGCTGTGGGAAGAGGCGGGCGCCCTGGCGCACAACCTCGAGCAGTGTCGGGTCCCGTTCTTCGGCCGTGCGTTCCCAGAACTCGACCAACTTGTCGGGCTGTCCGGACATCATGTAAAAGACCGGGAGCCCCCAGAAGACAAGACCGTTCCGCCAGCGCGCTTCCACCAGATCCGCCAGGATTCGAGCCGCCCCCGGATAATCTCCCAACTCGTAGAGGCGTTGAGCCGCTTGCTTGATCTCCTCGGGATTGGCACCCGCTCTCCTGCTGAATTGCACCTCCAGAGCTTCCTTGAGCATCCCCTTCCCAACAAACGCACTGAGTGTGGCAAGCTTCGCCTGCTGTTGGTCGGGGTCGTTGGTCAGCGCGCGCCGGGCCTGCGCGATCGCCTCGTCGTAACGGCGAACGAGGTTGAGCAGGTGGGCATAGCGGGCCCGGAAGAACGGATTGTGGGGATCCAGCTCCAGCGCGCGCTCCATCTGGGGCATCGCCTCGGCCGTCCGCTTCAGGACGCCGAGCAAGCGGGCGTAGTACACCCGCGCATCCGGATAGTTGGGATCGAGCTCGATCGCGCGCCGGAAAGACTCTTCCGCCGCCGGATAATCCCGCTGCACGAATCCCTTCACCATCCCCAACGAGTGGTGAGCCTCGGGCAGGCCGTCGTCGAGAGCCAACGCCTTCTCCGCGGCGGCAACCATTTTTGGATAGGCTTCGCGCGCCGGAACCCAGCCGTGACCATGATGGATCAGCCAAACCCTGGCGAGTCCTGCATGGGCCAAGGCATTATTAGGGTCCTTCTCCAAGGCAAGTTCGAAATACCGCTGCGCGGTGTCGATGTTCTCGCGGGTTGGCCGGTGCGTGAGAAATGCTCCCTGAAGATAGGCGTTGTGCGCTTCGCGGTTCACCGGCCGGGCTGAGCCTAGGCGCGCCTGTTCGTGCGGCCCTAGTCGGGCGTGCACTTGCCCGGCGACAGCTCGGGCGATCTCGCGTTGAAGGACCAGCACATCAGCAAAATCGCGGTCGTAGGACTCCGCCCATAGAGACTGTCCGTTCTTCGCATCGATGAGATTCGCGGTGATGCGAATCCGGTTGCCAGAGCGCTGGGCGGAACCCTCCAGCACGGCGTCCACCCTTAACTCTTCGGCGATGTCCCGAAGCGGCTTCTTGGTCTCCTTGTAGCTCATGACCGATGTGCGCGCGATCACCTTGAGCGCACCGATTTTTGACAAGTCGGTGATCAGGCTTTCGGTCATCCCGTCGGAGAAATAATCCTGATCGGGATTGCCGGAGAGGTTGGCCAGGGGAAGCACCGCGATCGAGCGAATTCTCGTACCGCCTGCAAACCAGCGATCGTGCAAGCTCGGAACGGCAGCCGCGAAGATGGCTGCGGCGGTGACAGCAACTCGTCGCCGGGTCAAGAACTGGCGCCCGGGATGTTCCCTCGCATCCTCAATCGCCCGTCGCGCCTTGCCGATGTCCTGGAGGCGTTTATCGAGGTCCTTTGTGAGACATTGCTGAATCAGCCGTCGAATCTGTACCGGGCTGTTCCGGGGAAGCTCGTTGTAATCCGGCTCGCGCTCCAGAATGGCCGCGATGATATCGGAGACCGTCTTTCCGGATACCGCGGGCTTGCCGGTCAACAGTTCATACAGAACACAGCCAAACGCCCAGATATCGGAGCGCTGGTCTACTTCCGCACCTCGTGCCTGCTCCGGACTCATGTAGCGTGGCGTGCCGATAATACGGCCGGTTCCGGTGTCCGGACCCGGGTGCTCCACCCCTACCGGTGAATTCCCGCGCAAGACTTTGGCAAGCCCAAAGTCCAGGACCTTCACTCGCCCTTCTGGAGTCACCTTGATATTCGCGGGCTTGATGTCGCGGTGCGTAATCCCCTTACGATGCGCCGCGTCCAGAGCCTCCGCCGCCTGTGCCATTACCGCCAGTGCTTCCGGCACGGGCATTGGGCCGGTTCGCTTTAGGCGTTGGGCAAGCGTCTCGCCTTCCACCAGTTCGAGCACCAGGAAACTCACACCGGCGGATTCCTCCAGACCGTGAATGGCTGCGATATTGGGATGGTTCAGCGAGGCCAACACGCGCGCTTCGTGTTGAAAGCGCGACGGCCGCTCCGGGTCTCCGCTAAATTCCATCGGCAGGGTCTTGATGGCCACGTCGCGGCCGAGCTTCCGGTCGTGTGCGCGATAGACCTCGCCCATTCCGCCGCGGCCGAGCAGGGTCTGAATTGCGTACTGGCCCAGCTCGACGTTCTCGTCGAGTGCCGTCCTTGGCTCATCCTCGAGCAGGGCCCCCGCATCCGACACAACATCTCGGTCCAAAGGGCTCGTGTCGGACCCTGTTGCCAACAAAAGGGACTCGACCTCGCTGCGAACCTCCGGATCGGCCGATTCAAGCAGTGTGGTGCGACGTGAAGGCTCCGCTTCCACCACGGCGTGATACAGCTCCGATACCCGTTGCCAGTGCTCCGGAGTCACGATTATGCCCTCGATTATACTCAAATTACAATGAACGCGGCCGCGAGCCAGGAGATCACGACGCTTTTGAAAGCATGGGGCTCCGGCGAGCGGTCGGCTCTGGACCGTCTGGTCCCGCTCGTGTACCGGGAACTCAGGCGGATGGCGCGGCAGTACATGCGGCGCAGCGATTCCGGGACGATGCAAGCCACAGCCTTAGTCCACGAAACGTACCTCCGGCTGGTGGACCTGACCAGCGTCGAATGGCAGGACAGGGCCCATTTCTACGCAGTGTCCGCTCGGGTGATGCGGGGTATTCTGGTCGACGCGGCCCGGGCCCGCCAGGCACAAAAGCGCGGCGGGCTGCTTCAGCGCGCAAATCCGGGTGCCGGCTTCGACGTGGACCAGGTTCCGGACCTTGGCTCCCAGCGCGCAGCGGAGATCCTCGCGATCAATGACGCATTGGATCACCTCGCTCAGGTCAACCCACGCCAGATGCACGTCGTAGAAATGCGCTTTTTCGGGGGGCTTAGCGTGGAGGAAACCGCCGAAGTTCTCAAGATCTCCCTTCAGAGCGTCAAGCGCGACTGGTCGTTGGCTAAGGCCTGGCTCCGGAGAGAAATGCGTCGCTCCCCACTCGGGGTCAAAGACCATGGTTCCGATTTCCGGTAGCGCCTACGGATTTTCCAGCGAGCCGGGCGGTCTACGCGAAAGCCGCGCGGCGGTCCAGCCCTTTTCGCGGCGGGGCACTCGGGGTCAAAGACCGTGGTTCCGGTTTCCGGAGCGCCCTGGGATTTTCCACCGAGCCAGATGGTCTGCTGTATGAGCGGCTGTTACGACGAAATCGAGGCCTACCAAGTCCACCACCCGGATCGGCTGCGTTCTACCCGTCCGTCGCCTTTCCACGACAGCCGGGCG
>JBJXGR010000524.1:0-6563 GCA_046160045.1 Bryobacteraceae bacterium | reverse complement strand
ACCGTGCCGGATGACAGGGACGTGGTTGTAATTGTCAGCGGGGCCGACGGCTCGCTGATGGTGATGCTCAGACTGGCGACCACGAATCTTTCCAGCGTGTCGGAAACTTCAACCACAAAGTTGTAGGTTCCGAGAGCACTTGGCGTGCCCGAGATGACTCCGGTCGACGAAAGCTGCAGTCCGACGGGCAAGACTCCCTGGGCCAACGACCAGAAGTACGGCGGCCGCCCTCCGGTTGCCTGAAGGGTAGCAGAGTAAGGCTGTCCAAAAACGCCGCCCGGCAGGGAAGTGGTCGTGATCGCCAAAGGCGGGTTGATTGTGAGCTGGAACGTCGCGCTCGAGGACGTAGTGACCGTGCCCGCCGATGAGACCCGGACGATGAACAGGAAATTGCCTGCCGTCGTAGGTGTGCCGCTCAGTTCCCCGCTCGAGCTGAGGCCAAGACCTGGTGGAACGTTCCCCTGAACAACGGCCCAAGTGTACAGGCCCGTGCTTCCTCCAGTGGCCGCAAACGTAAACGAGTAGAACGAGCCAGTAACCCCTGTGGGGAGGGGTGATGTTGAGGTGATCGTCGGCGGCGGGATTTGTCCTTCGGCGTAAGGAACCAGAGCGAGGAGCGCTGCCAGCAACAAGCCGGTTCGTACCTTCTGGCTCATACGTTCTCCTGACGGTGTTTTGTGACGGGCCGTTTCACGGAACAACCGGAAGTCTTCCTATGTTGCTTCGCACACCACCCTGTTCCACAACGATGTCGTGATCTCCAGGGCCGAGGCCATCCGGCACCACGAAGTTGACCTGATACAAGCCGACGAATCCTGGAGTCAAGCCTGCAAACTGAACCACGGAAGTGCGGCCGCCGATCAGGGTATCCACAGTCACCTTCGTCCTTGCCAGAACGGGAGGCGAGATGGCACCCGTGGTGGGCGACGGATCGGTGTCACCCATTCCCACAAGATATAGTACAAGGATTTCGCCGGCTCGCGCGGGCGCTGCTGGCGAAACAAAACTGCCGTCCGGCCGTTGCGCGATCACTAGGGTAGGCGTGCTCAACAATCCCGGTGCCGCGGGCGCGACGTCAATCGCCTCCGGCAGCGACAGTGCTCCATTCGCACTCACGATCACCTGGTGCTGCCCCCCCGCGGCTAGATCGATGGGCAACTGGAGATTGACCTGCGCGGGGCTGGCGAAGTACAGAGGTGCGGGAGTTCCGGCCACCAAGACAGCCGTGCCGTTCAGACTGAGCGGTAAGGGAACCTGTGTGGCGGATGCCGAAAGGGCGGCGAGATCGGACCCAAAAATGGCCGCTACCGTGCCCGGCGCCAAAGCCGAGCCGACCAGGCCGCTAAAGTTATTGATGATCCCCCCAGGGCTCAAGACGGGAGCCCGGCTGACCGCGACGGAGCCGTTGATCGTCGACGTGGTGTCTCCCAGGGCTGGCGTGGAGGCGCGCACGGTCACGGCCAATTGAGACGCGACCCTGCCAGGCGCCCAGGTCGTCGCGTAACTGCCATTGCCGACGTGCCGGAGAGGAAGCGGCGGGTCGCCGTTGGAGAAGTTCGCGACCACCTGGGCGGAGGTGACTGCGTCGCCGCAGTTGTCTACCACTTTCACGGTCAGCGGAACGGGCCACGCCGCCGGTGTCGTAAAGTTGGAAACCAGGGCGGTCTGGACGGAGGCCAACTGACTGGGCGTGCATCCCGCCGCGGCGCGATCCCCTTTCGCGCTCAAGACCGTGCCGGCCGGCGCCACGACAGCGGTGACGTTCAAGCTGCGAACTTCTTCATTCGAAAGGGTGACGTTGAGTTCGCCGGTGTACACTCCAGGACCCAGGCTGGAGGCATCCACCCCAACCTCGATGTCGCCCGGAGCATCGGTGGAGGCAGTCTGGGTAGCGCCCGCCGAAATCCAGTACAGCCAGCTCCGATTGTCGGCGGTGGCGGTGCCTACCTGGTAGTTCAAGGCGAATCGGGCACTGGTGAAGACTTTTGCCCGCTGCGTGACGAGTGGGCTGCCCGCGGTCGTCACAAAAAGCAGCCCAGGAGGGTTGGGGGCGGGCCGGGCATTCGCCGCCGCGGAGTCTACATCCAGCGAAACGGTCACAAACCGGGTTGGATACTGCGGGGCGGTGATCCGGATCAACCCATAGTATTGAGCGGCGGCCAAGTCGCGGCTGTAAACGGAAACCGTCAGGCTGCCCCGCTGGGCCGCCGAGGCGCTCCCTGTCGCCGGGCTAATCTGCAGCCACGCCGCTCCTTGGACGATCTCGGCTCTCCATTGCGCCGTGCCGGTTCCCGCGGTCAGGATGGATACGGCTCGCGTAAGGGTTGTCCCGAAGCCTTGCCGCATATCAAACTGGAGGCCGGACGGTTGGGTAGCCAAAATCCTCTCGTCCGCGAGCACCAGCAGCGAGATCGGGATATCGACGGGTTCCTGGCCGGCGGCGGGATCGAACCGGAGGACTGTCCGGTAGAAGCCGGGCCGAAGACCGGCGGGATTGACGCTTACCCGTACGGGCACAGGGCGGTTGGGGGCAGTCACCGTTCGAACCGCTGACACGGTTAGCCAGTTTGCGGGGGTGACTAGGGCGAACCGGACCGGCAATCCGCCACCGCCGCGTTCGTTTCGGACCAGGAGTCCGTCCACCTGAGGATCTCCCCCCGGGCGGCTCACGAAGCGCATAAAAGACGGCGCGACATCCAACCGCGGAGTCGCCGGTTCCACGGTAAACTCGATCGGCACCACTACGGTGGAAGGTGATGCGGCCGGCGAACTGATGAGGATCCGGGCCCGGTATGCGCCGGCGGCCAACGCGCCAGGATCGGTCGCCACGACGAGGCGGGTGGGCGTTGACCTACTGACCGACGCCCTGGTCGGCACCCCGACAATCCTCATCCAGTCGCCGGGCGTCGACCCGGGCGCCTCGCCTTCAACGGTAATCGTGACGCGCAGGTCGGCTGTCGGATTTGACGGCGTGATCGCGATCGACTGCGGGTCGGCAGCGTCTCCCTGGAAGGAAGCAACAAACTGAAGCCGCGGCGGATTCACGCGAATGGACTGCCCGTTTGCATGCGCAGTCGCCAGAAGAAGGAGACCGAAGTAAGGGAGTGACCGGATCATGAGCCCCACCCTCATGATACCGTTCCTCGTCCCGGCGAGATGATCACAAATGGGTGGGCTATTCGTCCGGGAGGTCTACCAGGAGAAGGGGTTCCTCCACCTCGGTATCGGGAGGGATCCAACGCAAACCGTTGGCAAACTCAACACCGACCATGTACCCGTTGCCGATCTTCTGTGCATGTCGTACGGCCGCGGAGCCGGTCAGCTTGAACCGATCGGACTGAAAACGCACCATCGAGGTCGGTAGCGGTTTCTCGGGGAACTGGAGCGCCATGCCGCATTCCGAGACATTCAGCACCTTGGCGTTAGCCACCATCTTGAGAGCGCCGTTCATGTCCAGAAAAGAGACTCGCAGAGCGCTGTTGGCCACTTGGTAGCGGCGATGCCGCCGCCGTTCCTTGCGTCTCAGTGCGCTCCAACTGGGGGTCGTCGTTACGCTGATGGAAGCCATTTCGATACCTATAGTATCAGCGAAGACCGGCGAAGTCAGGCCGGATCCTTACGGGGTCGGCCACAAAAATATGCTCTAGCCAGATACTAGTATCCAATGCACTTATGGTCTAAACCGAGGACGACCTTTAGGCTAGGACCAAAGAGCCCGGAGGACTGGTCTCGCCCGGCGTCCTCCACCGGCAACCCCCGGTAAACTCGATTCCGATCCGGAATCGCGGCCCCCGCCGCTGGCAGTATCGCACCGTCGCCGAAGCGGAAAGGCGGTGCTTCTCCGACCGGATCGTGACCGGAGAGTGCGGTTCGACGGCCTCGGTAAGCTCTACCTGTGCCCCTGTCTCGCAGATGTCGACGCCCTTTGCCTGAGACGTCCGATAGCGTCCTTGGCCATCCTGCCAGGACATGCCTACAGGGCTGGTAAAAACAAACCGTGGATTGCGTCGATGTTCCTTGCTTTGGACCATTCAGCACCTATATTGTAAGGATATCTGGAACTTTACGAGGAAGGGAATACCTAGAGCTCCTCTAAGGGTACTGGAAGTTTGGTTCCATGACCAAGGTAGATATCTCGTTTCAACTCCCAGGGCCATTAGGGGATGATGTCCTGGCAAACATTGCGTTTATACAATCGGTCTATGGCATTGCACGGGTGACCGTAGAGCCTGGTCTCACGACCCTCCGCGTCGAATACGATGCCAGCCGATTGATGCCCAGGGATGTCGAGAGGGTACTTCGCACGGCAGGTATCCCCGTAGTGGCGTCCTAGAGCAGGGTTCCCCCGGCGGGCTTCGCGGTATCGATTGCCTTCTCGAGGGCTGCGGTGTCCTTGGTGACTCCGTCTCCGGCCGCGCCGAAGTCGCGAACCTTGAGCCATCCGTTCGCACCCGCAGCCGGAGGCGGCAGTGCAGCAAGAAGCAGGAAGATCCAGAGCATCCGGCACGCAGTGTACAGATTCAGCCGGAGGGACGCAATCCGCCGTTGCGCGCGGGCGGCCGCCTTAGTATCGTCAGGGCATGGCCTCGGATGTCAGCGAACCTCTCGCCCTCAACGGAGGACCGAAGGCGAAACGCACACCCTTCGGCAAAGGCAGGCGCCACGGGGAACTGGAGAAGAAACTCCTCGGCGAAGTGATCGACTCCGATATTCTGTTTTACTATTTCGGGACGAAAGTCTTCGAGTTGCAGAGCCGGTTCGCCGGCATGTACGGGAAACGCCACGCGATCGCCTGTTCGAGCGGAACGGCTGCGGTCCACATCGCGGTGGGCGTGCTCGACCTGGCGCCGGGCAGCGAAGTCATCACGACATCGATCACGGATATGGGGACGCTGACCGGCATCCTGTATCAGGGTCTGGTGCCGGTGTTCGCCGATGTGGACCCGGGCACGCTCAACATGGATCCCGAATCCGTCCGCGCGAGAATCACGCCGAAGACCCGCGCGATCGTTGTGGTTCATCACAGCGGGCTTGCGGCCGACATGGATGCCTTTCTCGAAATTGGGAGGGAGTTCGGCATCCCCGTCGTGGAAGATTGCGCGCAGTCGTACTGCTGCGAGTACAAGGGCAAGTGGGCGGGCACAATGGGCGCGATCAGCTCGTTTTCACTGAACCACTTCAAGCACATCACCTGCGGGTCGGGGGGCTTCGTCCTGACCGACGACGACACATTGCGGTATCGCGCGACGCTCTTTCTCGACAAGTGCTATCAGCGGGAGGAGAAGATTCGTAATCCCTTCTTCCTGGCGCCGAACTATCAGATGACCGAACTGCAGGGAGCCGTCGCGCTGGCGCAGTTGCAGCAAGTGCGCGCGATCGTCGAACGGCGTAACGCCCTGGGCACGCGGCTCGATCGGCAACTCGGGGAGATTCAGGGCATCCACCCGCAAACCACTCCGCCCGGCTGCCGGCACACCTACTTTCTGTATCTGTTCCGGCTCGATCCCGATTCACTGGGCGCGACGTCGCGGGAGTTCTCGGAGGCGTTGAATGCCGAGGGCATCCCGAATGCGGATCACATGATCACCGGCGGACGCCCGGTCCACCTGTACGATATCTTTGTCAACCGATCGGCGTTTCCCGGATCCAGTTACCCGTTCTCGCCGGACCGCGAATATCGAAAGGGCGACTGCCCCGTCGCCGAAGCGGCATTCGAGAACTGGATCAACATGAACCTCGACGAGCATTACACCGAAGAGGACGTCGACGAAATCGCGGCCGGCGTGGCGAAGGTGGCTCGCTGGTTCGGGCGGCGTAAGGGGACCGGTACGGCGCCGGTGCCGGTCGCCAGGGCCGTCTAGATCGCGGGTCCTGGCCCGACGGCAATCGATCCCTGTTGCGGCAGACCGAATTCCTGGAACTAAATGGCGACGGCGAGTCCCGTTCCGGTCGCCGCTTAGACATGATTCAGTTCAGCGTGAACAACCGGAACAAAACACTGCACCACCATCGGAAACGAGGATTCGTCTTCGATTCTGGACGGGCGCAACTCTGACCAGGAGTGGGGTCCACGCCAGGGGCAATCCTCCAGCTTCTCGATCGCCCGCTCACGTGATTCACTACCGGTCTTGGTGGCCTTCCTAACTTTGGCGTGGTGCTCGACGAAACGTACTACGCATGCTGGTCTGCGCGGCATTCGCGTCCCCGGTTTTGGCGAATAAACAGGGACATTCGAGACGTCGGAGGAAGAATGTCGGCGCCGCGGGTCGACCCGTCGTCGATCCGGCAACGTCTGGTGGCTGGCCGACTCGCGGCGGGCCGGATTTCCTCGTGCCTTGGATAAACCGGCGACGAGCATGATGACGTCCCCGATGCGGTCGTCCAGCCTGGTGGAGTCCCTATGAATCAATAAGTTACGGTGGTCGCTGAGTGGAGGGACATGGCCGGAAACACGAATTTACCCGCTCACCCCCAATTTGCCGTGGACAAGAATTCTGAGTTTATCTTATGCTTGGAACGTAAGCTCCTGGGCGGGAGTAATTCAGTGGTAGAATGCCAGCTTC